>NZ_BAAGRL010000020.1:0-52659 GCF_054782975.1 Myceligenerans halotolerans | reverse complement strand
TGTTGAGTTCTCAAACAACCGACGCACACATCCGAACCAAACCACTCGGCTTGACCCGCTCAGGGCGACTTCCAGAAACTTATCAGATCCGATTCCGTGTCCCAAATCCTGTGAAAGTGATCTGAGCCGCAGATGCGATTCGACAAGCCCCACCTGATCGAGAGCGCACGAAGCACTCGGTAGACCTTGAGTGAGTTTCCGCCTCGGGACCGGCCAGCCCGCGTTCTCCGCGGTTCCTGTCCGTGCCTCCCTTTTGGGCGAACGACCAGAACATTACGGGAGGGAGGCCACCGAGTCAAAATCGGACGGCCGTGACGGCCACCACACCAGCGGCTTCGCGACCTCGAAGACCAAGTGAAGGCCAGTCATGCCTGGCCGCATCCCCTGGCCGAGCCCTCCGAGGCGCGCCGGAACGCGCCGTCCACCCCTCGTTCACCAAGGAACTCTCATCCAGACCGAGGCTCGGTAATTTTTCGTTCAGATTTCCCCATCTTCGCTGAGCACCCGGTTCGCGACCTCGAAAGCGTGGTTGGCGCTCGGCACCGAGCAGTAGATCGCCGTCTGCAGCAGCACCTCGCCGATCTCCTCGACGGTCAGGCCGTTCCGGCGTGCCGCGCGGACGTGCATCGCGAGCTCGTCCCAGTGGCCTCCGGCGACGAGCGCCGTCAACGTCACCGCCGACCTCGTCCTCCGGTCCAGACCGGGCCGCGTCCAGATCTCACCCCATGCATATCGCGTGATCAGATCCTGGAAGTCGCGGGTGAACGGCGTCGTACGCGCGATCGCACGATCCACGTGCTCCTCCGAGAGCACCTCACGACGTACCGCGAGGCCCTCGCCGTGCCGCCGGTCAGAGACCCCCACGAGCTCCGCGACCACGAGCTCCGCGACCACCCGTGCCACCGCCTCGGGACTTTCCGCGGGAGGCAGGTGCGCGACATCGTCCAGCACGAGCAGCCTGCCCTGCCGCACGCCGGAGACGATCTCCTCCAGGCTCTCCACCGGTGTCACCCTGTCGTGCCGTCCCGCGACGGCCACGACGGGTGCCTCGATCTCTCCCAGCCGCGACCGCACGTCGAACCCGGCCAGCGCACGGCACACCGCCGCATAGCCGAATCGGTCGGCGACCTGCAGCGACGCGAGCAGCCGGGTGGCCACGTCCGGCCGCCGCTCGATGAAGCCCGGCGCGAACCACCGCTCGGCGGACCCGCTGACCTGCGTCGGCGTGCCGGCCGCGGCGACGAGCTCCGCCCGCTCGTGCCACGCCTCCGGCGTCCCGATCCGCACCCCCGTACTGATCAGGGCGGCTCCGGCCACTCGCCCGGGTGCATCCAGCAGCAACTGCAGCCCCACGGCCCCGCCGACCGAGTCACCGGCGTACCAGAAGCGTGCCCCGTCGTCGCCGCGGGCCGCCTGAGTCTCCGCGACGACGTCGAGCACGCCGGCGGCGAGGTCGGCCAGCGTGAACCCGTCGTCGGCGTCCCCGCCGTCGAGCGCCGGTGAGGTCCCATGGCCCGGGAGGTCCCAGCCGACGACGTCCAGGCGCGGGGACAGCAGCGCGGCGACGTCGCGCCACAACGCCTCGGCCGACGTGCCCAGCGATGGCCCGAGCACGACGAGCGGGCGCGAGGCGTCCCGCACGGCGAACCGGACGGCGCCCGTCGCGGGCCGGGATGTGGTCATGTCGCTCCTTCGCTCGGTCATCAGTTCGCGGGGTAGTTCGCCAGCACCCGGTCCACCACCGCCTCGGCCACGCCCGTGTCCCACACCTGCGACGCCTCCGGCTCACCGGCGGTGCCGGCTCCGCCCGCACCGCCCAGTCCGGCGGACAGGTTCCCGGCCGCAGCCTCCACGTCCAGCGACAGTCCCTCCAGCAGCTCGGCCGCGAGCGCCGCGCCCCCGACGGCGTGCCGGACCAGGTCCCGGAGTGCCGGCCACTCGGCGTGCCAGGTGCCGTCGGGCCGCTCGTCGACCGCGAACCCGGCGGCCGTGTGCAGGGTCTGCAGTGCGCCGGGCGCGGCTGTCGCGGAGCGCCGCAGCAGGAGAGACAGCACGGGGTTCCGTTTGTGTGCCATGGTCGACGACGCGCCGCGTCCCGGGGCGGAGGGTTCGCGCAGTTCGCCGTCGCGAACACCGGTGAGGACGTCCGCGGCGATCTTGCCGAGTGCGGCGCACACCTCGGCGAGTGCCGCGCCTGCCCGCAGCACGGGGAACCGTGTCACGTGCCAGGGCGCAGCGGGGACGGTGAGTCCGAGGCGGGTTGCCCAGGCGTCGACGGTGTCGAGTCGCACCTGGGTGGTGCCGGCTGCCTTGTCGAGGGTTCCGGCCGCGCCGCCCCAGGCCACGGGGTGGTCGAGGCGATCCAGAGTGGTCTCGGCCTCGGCGAGGCCCTGCAGCCAGGTCGCGGCGCGTGCGCCGAACGTCGTCGGGACGGCGGGCTGGGCGAGGGTGTGGGCGAGGACCGGTGTGGAGCGGTGCTCGCGGGCGAGGCCGGCGAGTGCGGTACGAGCGCGCCCGAGGTCGCGGCGGAGCTGGACGACGGCGTCCGCCACGATGAGCATCAGGGCGGTGTCGACGACGTCCTGGCTGGTCAGGCCTGTGTGCACGGCTGATGCGGCGGCGGGCGAGGCGTCGGCCGGCAGTGCCTCGCGCAGCCGGGACACGAGGGGCATCACCGGGTTGCCGGTGGCCGCGGACTCCTCCGCGAGCGCCGCCGCGAGGGCGAGCGCCACCTCGCCGGCCGGTGCCGGATCGTCGCCCGGGCGCCCCCCGCCGAGCAGGGTCCGCGCCGCGTCCGCCACGGCGTCGTGCGCCTCCGGCGGGGCGAGCCTCAGCGCGGTCTGCGCCTCGACCCACGCGATCTCCGCGCGGAGCATGGCGCGGAGCACCGCGACGTCGTCGGACCGGTGTCCGGCGGGGCCGTGCAGGCCGGGGGTGAGCAGGCCGACGTCGGTCACGGTGACCACCTTCCGGCGCTGTCCGGAATCACCGGTTCATCCACGTGGATCGCGTCCTCCGAAGTCCAGGAACACGGTCTCGCGGTCACCCTGCAGGCAGATGTCGAAGCGCAGGGAGCCGTCGGGTTCGCGTTCGCACATCACGGTACGACGGCGGTCGGGGGCGAGCCCGTCCAGGAACGTTCCGCCGGGTTCGCCGTCGGGGAGGTAGGCGCGGGTGAAGAGCCGGTCGGGCAGGCCGCGGCCGAGGACGGTGAGGGCGAAGAAGGGCGCCGGCCGGCCCACGCCGTCGTCGTCCGGCTGCGCCGTGCCGGGTTCGAGTGTCCGGAACCAATAGTAGCCGCCGCGGTCGGTGGCGGCGCGGCCCCAACCGGTGAAGCGGCCGTCGCGGGCGAGGTGGCCGCCGTGGCGGATGACGTCGCCCGTGGGTGTGGCGCCCCAGAGTTCGATGAGGGCGTCGGGGACAGGCGCCCCGGCGCCGTCGGTCACGGTGCCGTGCAGGCGGACCGCGCCCGGGGTGCCCGGCTCGACGATCTCGTTGCCCTTGTCGAACGGCAGGGCATAGCCGAAGAACGGTCCCACCGTCTGGCCGGGTGTCGGCGCCAGGCGGGCCGGGGCGTCGTCGCCGGCGGTGGCGCCCGCGAGGCCTCGTGTCACGCGCGGCTCGGTCTTCCGCGGCTCACTCATGGTCCTCCTCCTCGGGGCGGTCGTGCTCGAACACCGTGCGCCCGCCGCCGGTCAGGACGATGTCCCAGCGGTAGCCGGTCGCCCACTCGTGGCTGGTCACGTCGTGGTCGTAGACGGCGATCAGCCGGTCGCGGGCGTCGGCGTCCGGGATGGTCTGGTAGATGGGGTCGAGCGGGAACAGCGGGTCTCCGGGGAAGTACATCTGCGTCACCACGCGCTGCGTGAAGTCCCGGCCGAACAGGGAGAAGTGGATGTGTGCGGGCCGCCACGCGTTGAAATGGTTCTTCCACGGGTACGGGCCGGGCTTGATGGTCTGGAACCGGTACCAGCCGTCGTCGTCGGTCAGGGTGCGGCCGACGCCGGTGAAGTTCGGGTCGAGCGGTGCCGGGTGCTGATCGCGCTTGTGCAGGTATCGCCCGCCGGCGTTCGCCTGCCAGATCTCCACGAGCTGACGGCGCACCGGGCGGCCGTCGCCGTCCACGACCCGTCCGGTCACCACGATCCGTTCGCCGATCGGCTCGCCGTGGTGCTGGACGGTCAGGTCGGCCTCCAGCGGCGACACGTCGCGTTCGCCGAACACGGGAGCGAACAGTTCGATCGTCTCGGGGTCCGCGAGGTGCGGCGACTTGGTCGGATGGCGCAGCAGGGTGCTGCGGTAGGGCGGGTAGTCGAGGCGCGGGCCCGGTTCCCGGGGCGCGCCCGCCGCGACGCCGGCACGGTACGTCTCCTCGATCCGCCGGATCTCGGCGGTGATCGCGGACTGCGGTTCGGCGGCGGTGTCGAGCCGCGTGTCGGGCGGCGCGTCCGAGGCTCCTGCCCCGTCGGTGATCCCGGCCGGCTCGTCGGTGATCCCGGCCGGCCCGCCGACGACCCCGGCCGGCTCGCTGACGTCGGCCGCCGCCGTGCCGGGCCCGGACGGCGTGCCGGTGTCAGGCCCGGAGTCCGCCGTCGCGCCGGGGCCGGCCGTGCCGTCCGGCGATGTCTGTCGCGTCGTGCTCACGTTGCGCCCTCCTGTCAGATCGGTCCCCAGCCGGTGTAGCCCTCGGCCAGGAATCTCCGCCCGGCCTCGGACTCCGCCAGCGTGCGCAGTTCCGCGACCCGCCGCCGGGCCTCGAAACCCGACTCCCCGGGATGGGAGTGCAGCATCCGGCTCATCCAGGCCGAGAAGTTCTGCGCCCGCCAGACGCGGCGGCCCGCGCGGCGTCCGTACTCGTCGAGCACGTCGTCGTCGCCGGTGCGCCGCCATGCCGACAGGACGTCGTGCAGCACGACGACATCCGCGAGCGCCAGGTTCAGCCCCTTGGCGCCGGTGGGCGGGACGGTGTGGGCGGCGTCGCCGGCGAGCAGCATGCGGCCGTGCCGTACGGGTTCGACGACGGACGAGCGGAACCGCAGCACGGTGCGTTCCTCGACGGGCCCTTCCTTCAGGGTGAACCCGTCCAAGCCCGCGACGCGTGCCTGGAGCTCGGCCCAGATCCGTTCGTCGTCCCAGGCGGCGGGGTCCTCGTCCGGGTCGCACTGGAAGTACATCCGCTGGTGGGTCGGGGTGCGCTGGGAGATCAGCGCGAAGCCGCGGTCCGACGCCGTGTACACGAGCTCGGGGGCGCTGCGCGGCGCCTCGACGATGACTCCGAACCAGGCGTACGGGTACTCGTAGGAGTAGGAGCGGCGCACGGCCTCCGGGAGCACGTGGCGGCAGACCGAGTGGGAGCCGTCGGCGCCCACGAGGATGTCGGCGCGGAGTTCGCGCCGGGCGCCGTCGGTCTGGTAGACGACGCCGGGCGTGGTGGTGTCGAGGCCGACGACGTCGGTGGCGGCCGCGCCGTAGCGGATGTCGCCGCCGTCGGCGGCGCGCCGGGCGGCGAGGTCCTTGAAGACCTCCGTCTGCGGGTAGAGCCAGACGGCGGAGTCGACCAGTCCGGCGAAGTCGATGCGGTGCATCTCGCCGGCGAACCGCAGGTCGATGCCTTCGTGCCGGTCACCCTCGCGGATGACGCGGTCGAGTCCGGCGTCGACCAGTGCCTGTACCGAGGCGGCTTCGAGGATGCCCGCGCGGTGCGTGTTCGCGATCTCCTCGTGCGTACGCGACTCGAGCACCACGTGGTCGACGCCGTCCCGCGCGAGCAGCGCGGACAGCAGGAGCCCCGCGGGTCCGCCGCCGACGATCGCCACCTGGGTGCGTTCGGGCGTCATGGCGTCCCTCCCGGCGTCGTCCCGGCCGGCTGCAGCGGGATGCCGAGCAGGTCGGACAGCTCGGCGCGGGTGACGCCGTACGTCTCGACGACGACGGCGCCCTCGGGGCCGACGTCGATCACCGCGAGGTCGCTGTAGACCCGCGACACGCACGCCACGCCCGTCAGCGGCAGCGTGCACTCCGGCACGAGCTTGGGCCGGCCGTCCTTGGTCAGGAGCGTCATCATCACGACGCTGCGCCGGGCGCCGACGGCCAGGTCCATCGCGCCGCCGACGGCGGGGACCGCGCCGGGCGTGCCCGTGGACCAGTTCGCGAGGTCGCCGGTGACGGACACCTGGAAGGCGCCCAGCACGCACACGTCGATGTGGCCGCCGCGCATCATCGCGAACGAGTCCGCCTGGTGGAAGTACGCGGCACCCGGCAGCTCGGTGACCGGTGCCTTGCCCGCGTTGATCAGCTCGGGGTCCACGTCCTCGGGCGCCGGGGCCGGCCCCATGCCGAGCATGCCGTTCTCGGTGTGCAGCACGATGCGCGCGCCCTCGGGCAGGTGGTCGGCCACCAGGGTGGGCAGCCCGATCCCCAGGTTCACGTAGGAGCCCGGGGCGATGTCGGCGGCCACGCGAGCGCCCATCTCTGCTCTCGTCAGCGGAGCGCGCGCCGCCCGCTCCGTCGTCGTACCACTCACGACACGGCCTCCTTCGCTGCGGACGCCAGGACTCCCGCGATCGTCGTCGTCCCGTCGAGCCGTACCACCGTGTCCACGTAGATGCCGGGCGTCACGACGGCCTCCGGGTCCATCTCCCCGGTCGGCACCACCTCGGTGACCTGCACCACCGTGCGGCGGGCCGCCGTCGCCATCACCGGCCCGAAGTTGCGGGCGGTCCGGCGGTAGGTGAGGTTGCCGACGCCGTCGGCCCGGTGCGCCTTGATCAGCGCGATGTCCGCGCCGATCGGCGCTTCGAGCACCATCGGCACGCCGTCGATCTCCCGGGTCTCCTTGCCCTCCGCCAGCGGGGTGCCGTAGCCGGTCGGCGTGAAGAATCCGCCCAGGCCCGCGCCCGCCGCGCGGATGCGCTCGGCGAGGTTGCCCTGCGGTACCAGCTCGAGCTCGATCTCCCCCGCCCGGTACGCCGCGTCGAAGTGCCAGGAGTCCACCTGCCGGGGGAAGGAGCAGACGATACGTCGCACCCGGCGACGCGCGATCAGGCGGGCGAGGGCGTCCTCGCCGTTGCCGGCGTTGTTGGAGACGACGACGAGATCTGCCGCGCCGCTCTCCAGCAGCGCCTCCACGAGCTCGACCGGCTGGCCCGCCGGCCCGAAGCCGCCGATCATCACGGTGGCCCCGTCGGCGACGTCGCCGAGCGCGGCACGTGCCGTCTCAGCGAAGCGCGTCATCCTCCGGCCTCGGTGTTCTCGAGCACCACCGCCAGGCCCTGACCCACCCCGATGCAGATCGCCGCGACACCCCACCGGCCGCGTTCGGCCCGCAGGCGCCGAGCGAGGGTGCCGAGCACGCGCGTCCCGGACGCGCCCAGGGGATGGCCGACGGCGATCGCCCCGCCCCACGCGTTCACGATCGCCTCGTCGATCTTCCAGGCATCGACGCACGCCAGCGACTGCGCCGCGAACGCCTCGTTGAGTTCGACGGCGGCCACGTCGTCCCACGTGATGCCCGACCGCTCCAGTGCCGTGTTCGCGGCCTCCACGGGCGCGTACCCGAAGTACTGCGGCTCGCCCGCGACCGCCGCCCGGCCGGCCACGCGGGCCAGCGGCTGCAGACCCGTGAGGTCGGCCGCGGCCTCCGAGCCGAGCAGGGCGGCGCTCGCGCCGTCGGTGAGCGGCGAGGCGTTCGCGGCCGTGATGGTGCCGTCCGGGCGGAAGCTCGGGGTGAGCGCGGCGAGCTTCTCGGGCGCGCCGCCCGGGCGGATCGGCTCGTCGCGGACCAGCGGCTCCTTGCCGGCACCCGGCCCCGTATAGGTCACGACCAGGTCGTCGTAGCGGCCGGCTTCCCACGCCTCGTGCGCGAGACGGTGCGAGCGCAGCGCGAACTCGTCCTGGCGCTCGCGCGAGATCTTGAACCTCTCCCGCAGGCGCTCGGTGCCCTCCCCCATGGAGACGGTCCAGTCGGGCTCCATGCGGTCGTTGGTGAGGCGCCAGCCCAGGGTGGTGGAGACCATCTCCAGATTTCCGGCCGGGAAGCCCCGAGCCGGCTTCGGCACCACCCAGGGAGCGCGGCTCATGGATTCGACGCCGCCGGCAAGCACGACGTCGGCGTCGCCGCACTCGATGGCCCGGGCGCCCTGGATCGCCGCGTCGAGGGCCGAGCCGCACAGGCGGTTCACCGTGGCGGCGGGCACGGTGACCGGCAGGCCCGCGAGGAGGACGGCCATGCGGGCGACGTTGCGGTTGTCCTCGCCCGCGCCGTTGGCGTTGCCGAGGATCACGTCGTCGATCCGCGCGGCGTCGAGTCCCCCCGCCCGGCTGACCTGCTGTTCCAGCACGAAGGCGGCGAGATCGTCCGGCCGCGCCCCGGCGAGCGCGCCGCCGTACCGGCCGAACGGCGTCCGGACCGCGTCGTACACGAATGCCTGCCTCATTGCACCATCCCTGTTCGCTCTACGAACTCATGTTCTTCACGCGCACATCTGACACTAACACCCGGCTCGGGACTACGGAACCCGCTGGAGATCGGCCTCGATCTCCGCTGCCGTCTTGCGCAGCGGCGGGAGGATCTCGGCGACGAGCGTCTCGACATCGCCGCGCCGGACCGGTGCGGACACGTTGACCGCGGCGACGACGTCGCCGTTCGTGCCCCGCAGCGGGACGGCCAGCGAGCGCAGTCCCTCCTCCAGCTCCTGGTCCACGAGCGCGTAGCCCTGCTCGCGGACCCGTGCCAGCTCGGCGCGCAGGGCGTCCGGGGTGGTGAGTGTCCGCGGTGTCAGGGGGCGCAGCTCGGCGCGGGCGAGGAAGTCGTCGCGGGCGTCGTCGTCGAGCCCTGCCAGGACGGCCCGGCCCATGGACGTGGCGTAGGCGGGGAAGCGGGTCCCCACCTGGATCGCCGCGCTCATGATCCGATGGGTCGCCACCCGGGCGACGTAGACCACGTCCGCGTCGTCCAGCACGGCGACCGACGTCGACTCGCCGACCTGCTCGCTCAGGGCCTCCAGGTGCGGCTGCGCGACCTCCGGGAGCGTCAGCCCCGACAGGTAGGCGTAGCCGAGCTCCAGCGCGCGGGGGCGCAGCGTGAAGCAGCGCCCGTCCGTGGCGACGTAGCCGAGCTCGACGAGGGTGTGCAGGAAGCGGCGCGCGGACGCGCGGCTCAGGCCCGTCTCCCGGGCGACCTCGCTCAGGGTCATGGCCGGGTGCGCCGCGCCGAAGGCACGGATCACGGCCAGGCCCCGTTCGAGGGACTGCACGAACTCCCCCGGCCGGCTTCCGCCGTCCTCGGCTGCTGTTCCGTTCACGGTCTCTCGCCCTCTCGCTGCTCGGTACGACGGGTCGGCACGTCAGTGGGTCAGGCGGGCCTCGGCCACCGACCGGACGCCCCGCTTCGCCGCCTGGATCAGCTCGTAGACGTGGGTGCGCAGCCGTGCGAATTCCGGCTCCGACCGGGTCTCGAGCTGACTGCGCTCCGCGCCCAGGGTGACCCGGACGTCCTCAAGCAGCACCGTAGGCCGTCCGGACAGCACGAGCACACGTTCGGCCAAGTAGATCGCCTCGTCGATGTCGTGCGTGACGAAGACGACGGTGACCCCGAGCCGCTTCCACAGGGAACGGACGAGATCCTCCAGGTCGAACCGGGTCTGCGCGTCGACGGCGGCGAACGGCTCGTCCATGAGCAGCACCTGCGGCTCGTAGGCGGCCGCCCGGGCGATCGCCACACGCTGCTGCATGCCGCCCGACAGCTGCCACGGGTACTTGTCCGGCACGTCGCCCAGGCCGACCGCGTCGAGGGTCTCGGCCACCAGTTCCCGCCGTCGTCCCCGGTTCAGGCGCTTCTCCTTGAGCGGCAGCTCCACGTTCTGCGCCACGGTCAGCCAGGGGAAGAGCGAGCGGCCGTACTCCTGCAGCACCACGGCCATCCCGGCGGGAGGCGCGGTCACGAGGTCCTCCGCGAGCCGCACCTCGCCGGCGGTGGCGGGCAGCAGGCCCGCCAGGCAGCGCAGCAGGGTGGTCTTGCCCGCGCCGGACGGGCCGACGACGCACACGAGTTCCCCCGGCGCGATCTCGAAGGACAGGTCGGCGATGGCCTCCACCGGCCCGCCGGCTCCCGAGTAGACCTTGTTCAGGTGTTCGACGGCCAGCATGGTCCGGTCTGACATCTCAGGCACCTCCGCGCTGGGACTGCAGGTACCCGTGGTACCAGGCGAGAATCCGGTCGGTGACGAGCCGGAAGATCTGGGCGAGCAGCAGGCCGAGCAGTCCGAGCAGGATCACGCCGGACCACATCTCGGGCACGGCGAAGCTGCGCTGGAACTGGACGATCGAGAAGCCGAGGCCGTCCTTGGCCGCGAACATCTCGCTGATCACCATGAGGATGATCCCGAGCGACAGCCCCTGGCGGGCGCCCGTCACGATCTGCGGGGCCGCGCCGGGCAGGATCAGCTTGGTGAGCAGGGCGAACCGGCCGAGACGGTAGGCCCGGGCGGTGTCCCGCAGCACCGGGTCGAGTCCGCGGACTCCCTCGACCGTGTTCAGCAGGATCGGCCACAGCGTGCCGAACGCGATGACGGCCACCTTCATC
This sequence comes from Myceligenerans halotolerans, assembly GCF_054782975.1. NCBI lineage: Bacteria > Bacillati > Actinomycetota > Actinomycetes > Micrococcales > Promicromonosporaceae > Myceligenerans > Myceligenerans halotolerans. The sequence goes on along the minus strand of NZ_BAAGRL010000020.1, from coordinate 42,077 downwards.
GTGGTGTCGATGCCGAAGAAGAGCACCAGCACCGGGACCATGATCGGCGGCGGGATCGCCCGGAAGAACTCGAGCACCGGCTCGGTGAACGCGCGCAGCCCGCGGGACAGGCCGATAGCCACACCCGCGAGGATCCCGGCGACCCCCGCCACCGCGAGCCCGGCGAGCAGCCGGCCGACGCTCGGCAGGACGTCGCGGGTCAGGCGGGAGTCGGCGAGCCCCTCCCCGCCGGTGCCGAACCACGTGGACCCGAACGTGCCGAGGATGTCGGCGAGCGGAGGGTTGAAGAAGGACGTGCTGTTCGCGCTGGCGAACCACCAGACGGCGAGGATCACGGCCGGCAGGAACAGGGTCCAGCCGACGTTCCGGAGCACGCGGACGGCAAGCCGTGGGCGGCCCGCGGCCTGCGGACGGCTCACTTCCTGTGAGTGGCCCGCGCCGTCGGCGCCCTGTGGACGACGACTGCCCGCGGCCTCCGCGGGCGCGTCGGACGGGATCATGCCGGGACCTCCCCTCGCACGGACGGATGCCAGAACAGGGCGCGAGCCTCGACCAGCCGCGCCAGCAGGTTGAGCGCCAGTCCCAGCAGGCCGGCCACGACGACGAGTGCGTACATGGACGGGTAGGCACCCGACTCCCGAGCGACGCCGAGGAGCTTCCCGATTCCCGGCGTGCCGAGCAGCATCTCCCCGGTCACGGTCAGGATCAGCGCCACCGACGCGCCGAGGCGCAGCCCGGTCATCGCGTACGGGAGCGCGGTGGGCCAGATGAGGGTCCGCACGCGGGCCCAGATCGAGAAGCGGTAGGAGCGCGCGGTGTCGGCCGCCACCGGGTCCACGTCCTGCACACCCGCGAGAACCTGGATGAGCACCTGCCAGAAGCTCGCGTAGACCACGAGCACGAGAGTGGACTCCATCCTGCCCGGGCCCACGATCAGCACGACCGCCGGGATCAGGGCCACCGACGGGACCGGTCGCAGGAACTCGATCGTGGATGCGGTGAGCTTGCGCAGCACCGGGACCATCCCGATGACGACACCCAGCAGGACCCCCGCGGCGAGCGAGATCGCCAGGCCGGTGATCCAGGTGGTGAGCGTCTGACCCAGAGCGACCCAGAACTCCGGCGTCGCGAGCCGCTCCCCGAGCGCCAGGCCGATCCGTGAGGCCGGCGGGAGAAAGCGCGCGTCCACGACGCCGGTGCGGGGCGCCAGCTCGAGCACGGCCAGGAACGTCACGATCCCGGCCGCGCCGAGCGCCCAGGCCGGCGCCCGGACGCCGGTGCGTGCGGTGGTGCGAGCGGTGGTGCGAGAGCTCACGGCAGCAGCTGGGAGGTGTCGATCTCACCGTCGACCAGGCCGTACTCGAGGGCGAGGTCCGCGAGGGTCTGGAACGAGTCCGCGGTCACCTCGGTGTCGAACCGTGGCATCACCATGGCCTCCTTCACTGCGGGGTCGATCTCCGTGTAGCTGTCGAGAATCTCGCGCGTCTCGTCCGGGTTCTCCTCGGCGTAGGCGAGCGACTCGGTGAGCGCCGTCCGGAACGCCTCCACCGTCTCGGGCTCCTCGGCGACGAGCTGGTCGCTCGTGAAGTACGCGGCGATCATCAGTTCGGGGTCGGTCTCGGCGTAGTTCGACGAGATCAGCTCCGCGCCCTGGTCCTGAGCGATCGTCAGGAACGGCTCCAGGATCCATGCGGCGTCGACGTCACCGTTCGCGACCGCGGCGGGCATGTCGGGGAAGCCCATCTCGACGAAGTCGACCCCACCCGGGTCGCCGCCCGCCTCCTCGACGACGTGCCGCACCGTGGAGTCGCCGATGTTGTTCAAGGTGTTGACCGCGACCGTGGCGCCGTCGAGGTCGGCGACGTCCTCGATCCCCGAGTCGGCGCCTGCGACCACGCCGCCGAAGTCGTTCCCGACCTCGCCCGTGGTGAAGTTTCCCGGCCCGACGACCTTGACCGGCACGCCCTTGCTCGCTCCGATGAGCAGCGACGTGACGTTGCTGAAGCCGAACTCGTACTCCCCCGAGACGACCGACGGCACGATCGCCGCACCGCCCTGGGCGAGCTCGAGGTTGACGTCGAGCCCCTGCGCCTCGAAGAAGCCCTTCTCCTTGCCCAGGTAGATCGGTGCAACGTCGACGATCGGAATCACGCCGACCGTCACCTCGGTGAGCTCTCCTTCGGCGGACTCGGCCGGTTCCTCCGCACCGCTGCAGGCGGCGAGGGTCAGTACGACGGCCGCGCCGGCGGCCACGGACGAGACGATGCGATTCACGGTAGTTCTCCCTTGAACATGCTCGGCACACCCCTGGCCGTCGGAGATTCGCATAACGAACGAGTGTGCTCACAGAGAACGTAGCGAAGGGCCGACTCCGGCGTCAACCATCGGCGACGACGACGGCGGCCCTCGGCCCGACGGCGGCGAGGCCACGACGGTGAGGTGCGGCCCCGACGGTGAGGTGGGGCGCAGCGTCGGCGGGAGCGGCGTCCGCCCCGAGCCATCGGCGACGGACCGTCAGGAACCAGCCGGCCGCCCATCGCCAACCCTGGGTTCGAGCCGGGAACTCCGAGCCCGCAAAGGCTGGGCCGGACGCTCCAGATGACACCACGACATGCCCGGGACGGACACGATTTCTGGCCGCTAATCCCGAACGTCAGAGCGGACACGCATCTGTGCCGCCAATATCCCGCGCCAGAGGTTCGGGGTGGTAGTCCCTTGCGGTTCGTCACGAACTGCGACCTCGCGCCGGGCTGCTTCCGGCGAACCGCACCATCATGTCGGCAGCGCGGGTCCAACCGCAGCCGCGCGACGGTTGCCTGCGCTCGAACCGCACCGTGAGTTCGTTGGTGCCGGCCGAACCGCAGTTCGCAAACGGTTTCCGTCGCCGATCCGCAGTGACACGCCGACAATTCCCGGTGTCGTCGGCGTGTCCCTGCGGCTCGACGGCGATCGGCGCACGCAGGCTGCGGTTCGCGACGAGCCGCAACGGACTACCACCCCGAACCTCAGGCGCAGGACAGCAGCCCGCCGCTCACTCCGAGGTCGGGTACAGCGCCGAGAACGACAAAGGCCCCGGCCAGCGTTTCCGCTGGCCGGGGCCTCGTTACAGATGGTGCGCCCGGAGGGATTCGAACCCCCAACCTTCTGATCCGTAGTCAGATGCTCTATCCGTTGAGCTACGGGCGCCTACCGGTACTTCTACCGTGCCGACCACTCACGCGGCCGAACGACGAGAACACTACCGCCTCACGACCGGGTTCCAAAACCGAAATCCGACTTCGTGACCGACGACACCACACCCACCCTGCTGCCGCTACGAACACCACCCACACGAGAGTCCGCTGACCACACAAGGCCACCCACGCGGGGTCTGAGGCAGAGCCCCAGGCGGGGCGTGGGGGCTGCGCCCCCACAAGAAACGGCGAAGGCGAAACGGCCTACGAAGTAGGCACACCTCGCCCATCGCTGCGGGGCGTGGGGGCTGCGCCCCCACAGAAACGGCGAAGGCGAAACGGCCTACGAAGTAGGCACACCTCACCCATCGCCGAAGCGGAGACGGCGGGATTTGAACCCGCGAACGGCTTGCACCGTTACCACCTTAGCAGGGTGGCGCACTAGGCCTGACTATGCGACGTCTCCTCGCGCGGCCACCACGTAGGGCGGCGAGCGCGCAGCCCAGAGTACCTGGCGCACCCGCCGTCCGGCAAAGTGGGTCACGGATGGGGGTCGCCGCCGCCAGGATCGCGTGTTATTGAAGTTTTCATCAATACTCCAGTACCTTCGGCCCATGGACTACGACGTCTTGGTCATCGGATCGGGCTTCGGCGGCAGCGTCGCCGCGCTGAGGCTCACCGAGAAGGGCTACACGGTCGGCGTGCTCGAGGCGGGCCGACGCTTCGCGGACCATGAGTTCGCCAGGAACAACTGGCACCTGAGGGACTACCTCTGGGCACCGAAGCTCGGCTGCTTCGGGATCCAGCGCGTCACGCTCCTGCGCAACGTGCTGTGCCTGACGGGCAACGGCGTCGGCGGGGGGTCGCTGGTGTACGCGAACGTGTCCTACCGGCCCCGCAACGACGCGTTCTTCCAGGATCCGGCCTGGGCCGACATCACCGACTGGAAGTCCGAGCTGGACCCCTACTACGACCAGGCCTCCCGCATGCTCGGCGTGACCACCTATCATGGTGACTCGCCCGCGGACCGCCTGATCCGCGACGTCGCCGCCGACATGGGCGTCGCCGACACCTTCCGGCCCACCGACGTCGCCGTGTACTTCGGCCCTGGCGGAGCCTCCGATCCCAGCCCGGACCGGACGTTCGCCGATCCGTTCTTCGGCGGCGCCGGCCCCGAGCGCACGGGCTGCCGGGAGTGCGGGGAGTGCATGACCGGCTGCCGCCACGGCGCCAAGAACTCGCTCGTCAAGAACTATCTCTACCTCGCCGAGCAGGCCGGGGCCGAGGTCCGTCCGCTCACCACCGCACGCGTCGTCAGACCACTGGCGGGCGGCGGCTACGAGGTCCTCACGCACCGCACCAGCCGCAGGGGCAAGGACCGCAAACGGTTCACCGCCCGCGAGGTGGTCTTCGCGGCGGGGACGCTGGGTACGCAGGACCTGCTGCACCGGATGAAGGCCGACGGCGCGCTCCCGCACATCTCGGACCGGCTGGGACGCCTGACGCGGACCAACTCCGAGTCCCTGCTCGGCGCCGTGACCAAGAAGGTGTCCGACGTCGACTACTCACAGGGCGTCGCGATCACGTCCTCGATCTTCCCCGACGAGCACACGCACGTGGAACCCACCCGGTACGGCAAGGGATCCAATCTGATGGGTGCCCTCGTCACGCCACTGGTCCCCGGCGACCGTCCGCTGCGCGCGCTCCGCTGGGGCGGCGTGCTGCTCCGGCACCTCAGGTGGCTGCAAGTCCTGGTGGACTACCGGCGCTGGTCCGAGCGCGCCGTCATCGCCCTCGTGATGCAGAGCCACGACAACTCCCTGGACGCCTACCTGCGTCGCGGGGTGCTCGGGCGGAAGCTCACGACGCGGAGGCCGGAGGAGAAGCCCAACCCGGTGTGGATCCCGGAAGGACACGAGACCGCCCGGCGGATGGCCGACCGGATGGGCGGTGTCGCCGGGAGCATCGTGACCGAACCGTTCGGCGCTCCGATGACGGCACACATCATGGGCGGTTGCACGATCGGTGCGTCCCCCGAGCGTGGCGTCGTCGACCCGTACCTGCGGATGTACGGTCACCCCGGTCTCCACGTGATGGACGGCACCACCATCACCGCGAACATCGGCGTGAACCCGACGCTCACGATCACGGCCCAGGCGGAACGTGCATGCGCGCTGTGGCCCAACAAGGGCGACGACGACGGCCGCCCCGCACTCGGCGCCCCCTACCGGCGCATCTCCCCGGTACGCCCGGCCCGTCCCGCCGTCCCCGACTCGGCGCCGGCCGGCCTCCGGCTGCCGATCGTGGACATCACCTGAAGGATCGCGAGGACTGGCGCCTGGCCGCAGGCAACGCCCAAGAGGGCGTCCGGGGAGAAAGCCCCGGACGGCGCCCCCGAACCCGCAAGCCCACCCCGGCAAGGGTCTGGGGCAATGCCCCAGGCGGGGCGTGGGGGCTGCGCCCCCACAAGAAATGGCGAAGGCGGCCTGGATCCCCCGCAGGGCGACACAGATCGCCCATCACCGGAGCGGAGGGCGAGGGATTCGAACTTCCGCCCGCACCCGGCCAGCATCGCCGCCCAGGACGCGCCCGCCTCCCAACGGCCCGGGGCACCGGCGGGCGTCCATGCCTCCACACAGAACCGCCCCGCTCCCCTCGCGGTGGGCGGGGCGGTTTCGTTCTTCCTGCTCGGGTCGTGCGTTAGGCGTGCTCGCTCTCGGGCTCGGGCTCGGGAGCATCAGCATCGGACGTATCGGCCATGTGGACGCTGAGTTCCGGCGTCACGATCGGGACCTCCACGTCGAGGTCGATGGAATTCTTCAGCATGCGAGCAAAGTTCGCGGCCGAGTCGTAGAGCAGGTGCTGCAGCTCGTCAGCAAGCCGGTCGAGCTCGTCGCGCCGCCGACCTTCGTCCGCAAGCGAAAGCGCATCCTCAACGTTGCGATAGTTCAGAATGATCTCCGAGGTGACAGCCACAGCACCATCAGTGCTGTGCGCAAAGAGTTCACCGAGTATTGCCCAGTCGGGGTGCCGTTCCTTTAATGGCTCCCTGGACGAATCGGATTCCGCATCGAGGGGCGTCAGGTGGATGCCTGCGATCGTCCAGTGCAGTTGGGTCTTTTCATGTTCAATCGGCTGCGCCATGCATCGTGCGATGCCAAGTCCACGCATTACGTAAGGAAAGGGCGCTGAGCTCATCGACGAATCATCCATTTCCCGCGTGCGGCCACACTGCGTACCGCGGTGTCATAGGTCGCGAATGCTCGTTGTGTCGGACCGGCCCCCAGCGCAGCTCGCCGGGCATGCTGAACACGCGCGTGGTCGTAGAGGTCGACTTGATGCCGGATCTCAGCCTGCAAGACCAGGGCGTAGTGGCGTAGCAGGGAGAGTTGAGGGTCTCGTTCGCCCTGCTCCATTCGAGCGATGACTGCCTCCGTGGTTCCGATCTCACGAGCCATATCGCTCCGGCTGTAACCGCGCTGCTTGCGCAACGCGATCAGTTCGTCGAGCAGGTTTTCGTCATGGGCGACTAGACGTTCGGCGAGTGCGTCCATCGGGTCGTCAGGATCAATGCCAAGAATCTCGTCAAGATTCATGATCTTTCCCCTCTGGCGATGACGTCGTTTTCAAGCGGCCAACCGTTCAAACGTGCAGCTATCAAGCCGCCCCTGCGCATCGAGAGCGTGACTGTCTTGCTCTTGCTTCCCGAGTGGGTAGTCATGTTTGGCGGCCATCTTCAACAGCTTCAGCACTTGCTGCCGGGGTGCAGGTTCGTTGAAGTAGATCCGAACTCGGAGCTGCTCCTGTGGATTGTCGCCCCACTGTCGGTCGAAGCGAATCTCAAGCACGTAGTCCGTCTTGTTCATCTTCTCGACGTCATACTCTCGACCGTGACCATACGTCAACGAGCCCTGCATGGCCCGCTGCAGCTTCCGTTTGATCTGGCTGGAGAGTAGTGCTCGTGTGGTGCGCGGGAACCTGTTGAGGGTCCCGGCATAGTCCAACTTCCACCAGAGCGACCCGTTATTCTCCTTGTCGCGTGGAACATACCAGGACCCGCCGGGACCGGGTTGCCCTGTCTCGTCCAGGCAGCTGCGCCGTGGCATTGCCAAACGGTGAGGTGAGGCAGCAGTCGATGACACGCACGCTCCTTCGCTGGTCGGGGCTCCATTGAACCCGACAGAAGGCGTGAACGGAACCACTTTGGGCCAAAGTTCACCCGCCATCTCACCCGCCCCGGCCGTAGGCACCCGCCCGCGATGACCGCAGCCTGAAGCTGGCGCGACCCCGGGCCGTTCTCCACCCGGCACCGCGCCGTCCGCCTGGGGGCGGACCCGAGCCCCGCCCGACTTCGGCCAGACGGGGCTCGTCGCCGTTTTACCGCCGTGATCGCGATGCAGACTGCACTCCCAGCAACACCACCAGTACGACGACGTATCCCACGAGCACCCAGATCACGGCCCGGCCTCGTCTTCGGGCGCGAGCTCGTCGGCCGAGCACAGCACCTCCCCGAACCCAATGCGGGCGTCGACCTGCACGCGGATGGGCCAACGGCCGGGGATATCCACCGCGACGACCGTCCCGACCGAACCGAGCAGAATCTCCGGTCCCTCCACACGCTTCACCCGGTCGCCCACCTTCCACACGCGGGGCAGCGGCGCCGAGCTGGCAGCGCCCGGCACTGGGACGTCGTCGTCCCGGACGGACGCGATCGGGACGACGACGATCCCACTGCCCCCGTCGACGGGGACGCCGAGGTCCACGGTCACCGACTCCTCCCCGCGCCTCACCAGGAAACCCGACCGCCCTGCGTGCCGGCCGACCACGATTCGCAGCCGCGGCGGGGGTGTCCAGTCCTGGGGCTCGGGCGCCGCCATCACTGGTCGGCCGCCTGTCGGAGGTCCTCGACCCACTCGCCGCCGCCGTGGCGGAAGCACACCGCCTCGCCGAGTTCGGCAACCCAGGTGCACCGCGGAGCGACGCACAACGACACACTCACGTGACGCAGGGGAGGAGGGACGACATCGGACGTTGAGCTTCCGGCCTCCAGCAGTGTGCCGCTCGGGTCGGGAGCGACGTGTTGGGGCCTGGTTGGTTGCGTCATGCATTTGACGCTATGGACCGCTACACGCAGGAACAATGGCACTTTTGATCGCGCCGAACGGGAAGTGCCACGGAACCCGGATCAGACGGGCATGCCCATCGTGTCGGCAAGAGACCGCATCTCGGGGGTGAGCGTCCGGCGCCGGGCCACAATGCGCCCAAGGATGTCCCGGGCGTACCGCTGGTTGGGCAGCCACTCCGGCGCCGCTGCGCGGATGCCGGCCAAGGTCTCGACCGCGTTCCCGTACTGCCGCGTCCGGGTGTATGCCTCGGCCACGTCCAGCAGGTGACGGTTGCGGTTGTTCGACGTCGGCCGGAACCCTCCGGTCGGGATGCGCTCGGCGATGTGTAGCACCACGTCCGGGCGGTCCAGGATCATCGCGTTCTCGGTCCGCTTCAACGTCACCGTCACCGGGCCGAACGCCCGCAGGAAGTCACCGTCGGGAGCAAACTCCCGCCCGAGGGACACTGCGGCGGCATGTGCCAGCCGCAGCGCGTCCTCGGCTTCGTCCTCGCGGTTGTCCCGAATCGCAGCTGCTGACAGCCGCAGCAGCAGCCACCCCCACGCGGCCAGTTCGTCAGGCGTGGCCCGGGACAGGCGCGGCTCGACGTCGTCGGCCCACCGCGTGGCCAGCTCGCGCGCCTGCCCGAGCTGCCCCTGACGCAGCAGCAGCCAGCACATCGTCGAGACCGTGGCCGCACCCTGGATCCGGTCCGCCGAACCCTCCAGTGCGGCATCAAGAGACCACTGTGCAGCCTCGAACTGCCGCGTCTGCGTCAACAGCCACCCCGTGAGCTGCAACAACCGCACCCGGACTTGTCGTCCAGCCGGATCGAGCCGAGCCACCGTGTCCGCCTCCCGTAGCAACACCGGCAGGGCCACCTGCAGCTCGGCGAACCGGTCGCTCGAGAACAGCGGAACGGCCGCCTCAGCCGCCGCCGCGACCCCGGCCACCGTCGGTGGCTCCGGTAACTCCTCGACGTCTCGAACGGGCGCGGTCAGCGCCTCGCGGACCCCGGCCCACCGGTCGAGGGTCGAGGCGCTCGCCCCGTCCTCGCTGGTGGACGTCACCAGCCGCGTCGTGGGCACCCGCAGCGTCGCGGCCAGCCGACGCACCGTCTCCAGACGCGCGCCCCGCAGTTCGCCCTGCTCCAGCTTCCGGATTAGCGACAGCGACATCCCGGACTCGCTCGCCAACTCCCGCTGCGTCAGCCCTCGACGCTTGCGCACCTCCCGCAGCCGTTCGCCCAGAGTGGCAGACATGCCCCCGAGACTAGCCGGACTGCGTCACCACAGATCATTCCGAATCCCGGACGGGTGTGCCCAATCTGTGCCCACGGAGCCCGGTCCGGACACGACGAAGGCCCGAGAACCGCTGCAATTCCAACGATCCTCGGGCCTCGACAACGGCGGAGGGCGAGGGATTCGAACCCCCGGTGCGTTGCCGCACAACGGTTTTCAAGTCCGTGGATTGCCCCGTAGCGCCGTATAGCGTCGAGAAGTGTAAAGAAGCAGAACGGCGGAATACCAACGATCCGGGGCCGTCCGCGGGCCGATTCGTAAAGTCTCGTGTAGCGCCGTGCGGTCGGTGGCTGCGCCATTTCTGCGCCATCTGCGCGACGCCCTCAGGCGCTCGCGGACCGGCGGGCGCGCCGGGCGGCGAGCTCGTCGACGAGCGCCGGTGTGGGTGTGCCGGGGCCGGGGCCGAGGGCGTTCAGGACGTCCTTGGAGGCGAGCTCGGCGAGCCATGAGTACCGCTCGGTCGTGACCGCGCTCACGTGCCCGAGGAGCTTCCCGACCTCGGCGATCGACCGCCCGCCCTGGAGTAGCCACGAGGCGTAGGTGTGCCTCAGGTCGTGGATGCGCACGTGCCCGAGGCCTGCGTCGGCCACCGCCTTGTCGAACCGGGGGGAGAACGAGGCATGCGTGATGAGATTGCCCTTGTGCTTGCCGACGTCGGCTGTGAGCAGTAGGCCGCTGCGGCAGTGGCCCTCGAGGTGCTCCACTCCGCAGGTGTCGGGGCCGTCCGTGTCCAGCGCGGACAGGTCCACCCATGGTGCGATCGGCACGGACCGCATTCTCTTCCCCTTGGGTACCGGGGCGATGTGGTTGGCGCTGATCACGTGGGCTTCGACGATCTCGATCATGCCGCGCCGCAGGTCGATGCGGTGGCGGTGCAGGCCGGCCGCCTCGCCCCAGCGCATCCCGGTGCCGGCCAGGAGCAGCACCATGGCCCGGTCGGCGCCCTGGAGCTGATCGACGAGCTTGTCGAACTCGTCGCGGTCCAGGAAGCGTTCCTTGCCGGGTGCGGGCTGGGGGAGCTTGAGGTCGGCAGCGACGTTCGCCACGAGGATCTCGGCGTCGACGGCGGCGCGCAGCGACGAGGACAACAGGTAGACGATGTTGCGCACGGTGGAGGCGGCGTGGTGGATGGTGACCTCGCCGTCCTCGTCGGTCGTGCTGCGCAGCTCGGCGGCCCACTTCTTCACGTCCTGCCGGGTGATGTCGATCAGCGGGACGTCGCCCCACCGGGTCATCAGGTGCAGGTCCCGGGTTCCGACGTCGGTCTTCATGGTGCTCGCGGCCACCTTGCGGCTCGGCCACCACTCCTCGCACCACTCGCGCCACGTGCGCCCGGCGGCGGCGGGGTCGCGCCAGCCGAGCGAGCGGGAATCGGCCTCGGCCGCGGCTGCCACGCGCCGCGCCTCGGCCTTGTGGACGAACGGCCCACCGGGAACGGTCCTGGTCTTCTTGTCCGGGCCGCGGTACCGGCCCTCGTACTTGCCGGACGGCAGAGTTCGCACCCATGCCATATCGGCGCCACCTCCCCATTGCGGAATGTAGATGCGTGCGGAAATGAACTATCTTGGACGGTCGATATAGGCGTTAATGTCCGTTACCTGGCCAAGAATGCGAGAGGGTGAGGTTTTCGAAACGTCTTTACGAAGGAGGCAGAAGGTCGCAAGATCTCCATATGGCAGAAACAGGGGACACCGACAACTTTGATGCGTCTTCACCCACGACAGCGCTGCCCGAGTGGGACGACGCGACGACCACGATTGATCTGTGGGTCCGGATCCGAACGCTCGGCTTGGACCTCACTGCGATGGACCCTCGGTAGCCTCCCGGTCCGCGCGCTCCTCGGAGTCTCGAACGAGCTCCGAGGCGCGTCGGCCGACCGCCTGTGCGACGGCGATGGTCACCGTGTGCGGAATGTCTCGCTGGCCAAGCTCGTAACGCCGGAGCGAATTGACATGGATGTTGAGTCGCTCGGCCAGTTCCTCCTGGGTCCATCCCTTCGCGGTCCGCTCGGCGGCAATGGTGCGGCCGAGCGCGATGGTCATGGCGTCCCTGGTGGGGCCTGTGCTTGTGCTCATTGAAGCGATGGTAGCCACATATGGGTTGCGCGGTAACCCGTACAGGGTGATCTAGGTCCGCCAGCCTACCCATATGGGTTGACGCGCCCTCGGGACGCCTGTAGCGTCCTGATCATGCCGGCAACCCATACGGGTGGTTCAGCCACCCTGGCGGGTACCCTCACCCGCCGTCGAAAGGAACTCGACCTCAGCGTCGCCGAGGTGGCGCGACTCGCAGCTCTCCCGCTCACCACGACGCAGCGGCGATTCTTCGACGCAACGGGCATCAAGCACACCGAGCTCGTCGCGATCGCCCGGGCGCTCAAGACTCGGCCGTCCACTCTGCTCGCCGAGGCGGAGGCCGCCGAGGACGCGATCAACGCAGCAGAGCTGGTTTCGGCGTGACCGCCCGCCTGACGGTCGCGGAGGCGGCCGCTGATGCCCGTCGGCATCCGGTGACCGTGCGCAGGGCGCTCGAGGCGGCCGAGCTGCACGGCACGCAGCGCGTCAAGGGCGGCCGCTGGACGATCCGGCCCGAGTGCCTGGACGCCTGGCTCGACCAGGTCCCGTGCCCCCACACGGCGCCGTCCGTGACGGACCTGACCGAGTACCGCGCGGGGAGGACGGCATGAGGTACCGCAGGATGCCGACCTGGCCGTTGTGGATTCTCGCGGTCGCGGGTGTTGTTCTCACGGCCGCAGCGTGCGCAGACCGTCCGGCACGAGGCCTTCCTCTTCTTCTGACAGTCGTCGCCCTCGGGGGAGCCGCACTACTGGCACGCCGGCGGGAGAGGCAGGTAGCCGCTTACGCCGTAGCCATCGTGACAGGCGTGCCCGAGGAGACCTTGCTTCGTCGACTTGACGCAGCAGATCTTCCATCAGTGGACCTCGCTCGTCGAGCGGCAGCCACCGCGCAACCATCCGCCCAGGACGACGGTGACTTCTCGTGACGATCCACGCCCACGCGCGGCTCGTGTCGCCATGCTCGACGGCGAAGACGTGTTCGCTCCACGGGGGAAGCGCCTGCGGAATGAGGAACTTCTCGTGCTCCCCGTCCGGGAAGCCTGGTTCTGCGCCCACGACCCCGATGGCCGGGATATGTGCCGCCGCGTCGCCAGTGTTCGCGAGCTGGAACACCTTCCAGGCCGGCCCGTCCTCGTCTGCGAGCTCGCCGAGGTGCTTGATGCTCAGCCCCGCCCTGGGCTTCTCACGCATGTGCCGGACCTCCTGCACGACGACCACCGCGGCAGCGATGACCGACGTCGCGGCAGGGATCAGCCAGCCCCAGAACCCTTCCCACCACTCCATGCCGGAAATCTACCGGCTCGACCCCGCCGCCTGACGGTCTCAGGCACACGACAAGGCCGCCCCTGCATCGCCAGACACCCGGGACGGCCCCACCGGAAGGAACCATACCAATGGCATCGTTCAACCCCGGCGACCGCGTCCAGGTCGTCGCCGGCCCCCACACCGGCCGCACCGGAGCCGTGGTGGACCTCGGCCTCGGCCGTATCCGCGTCAACCTCGACGGCACGCCGGTCGATGACTGGAACGCCTACTACCCCGACGAGCTCGCGCTCGACCTGGCCATCGAGGGCGCCGAGGCGCTCGGGCAGGGTCGCCCGCTCCCGCGTCGCACGCCGCGCGTGACCCTGGGGCGGTTCTGGGCCGCGCAGGCTGCCGCCCGCCGCTCCCCGTTCGACGCGCCGATCCCCTACGTCCCGGTCCAGGGCCCGGCTTCGTCGGACGGCGTCACGCTGTCGTTCGGGGGTGTGGCGTGAGCGCCGGGTGGGAGCCGCTGACGGCGGCCGACATCGCGGGCGGCCTGCGCGAGCTGGCGGACCTGGTCGAGGAGCACGGAATCCCCGGCCGGCACATCCCGGAACAGGCGCTGACGATCACGGAGATCGTGACCTCGCGTGAGGCCGTTGAGGAGTTCGCCGCGGCCCACGGCCTCCCCGTGCGCCAGAGCGGTACGCACACGAAGGCGGTACTGCCCACGGGTCGGATCCGCAACGAGGGCGAGAACGCGCTGTACGCGGGCACCGTGGGTATGTCGGTCGTGCACATCGCGGACGAGGCCGACGACGCCCCCGCGGTGAACGCCGCACCCGCGCCGCCGCACGTTGCCGCGCCGGAGCCGAAGGTGGACGAGCCCGAGGCGAAGACGTCTGGGGTGGACCTGTTCGAGTGCCCGCAGGACGGCTGCGACTTCGCGATCGGCGCTGCCGGGCCGGTCGACCCGGACAACCCGTACGAGTTCGAGGAGGAGGTCCGCGAGCACCAGCTCTCGCACGAGCAGCCAGACGGCGAGACTCCGCCGGAGTGGTGCGACACGTGCCACGAGTGGGAGGACGGGTGCACGTGCGGCACTGAGCCCCAGGGCGAGCCCGCCGACGTGGCCGAGGAGGACGGCGTGCACCGCGAGGCCGAGCGCTGCGCCTACTGCGGTGGACGCGGCACGTACACCGCGCACGAGCGTTACCCCCAGGGCGGCGGCGGAACGAATAAGACCGTCACCTGCCACTGCCCCGCAGGTCGAGCGGCGACTCCGGCCGCCGTCGACCCGGACGACCCGACGGCGATGGCCGTGCCCGTGATCGGCGACCGCGTGCTCCTGCATGACGGCACCCAGGCGATCGTCGACAGCCGCCACCGCTACCAGGACGGCGACGGCTGGGACCGCCGGTGGAAGGTGAATCCGGTCGACGGGTCGGCGCCGCGACAGGTCACCCTCGACGAGATCGCCGGATACCCCGAGGGCGACACGAACAGGGATGCCCGGTGACCGCCCGCACGAGGATGCCGGCCCCGTCCATCCACGCCGAAGCGCTCGCATCCGCGGCCCACGCGACCGCCGAGCAGGCCGGGAGGACGCCCATCGCGCTGGCATGGGCCGCCCGGGCACGGCGGATCGCCGTCGGGCAGCTCGAGGAGGCCGCCATGTGGCTGGAGGCGCTCGCGGTCCTGGGTGCTCCCGGCGCAGTCGTCGCCGCGGTCCTCGCCGTCGAGCCCGACGCCGTGCCGAGCGACGTCCTGGCCAGCGCCACGCTCGACTACCAGCGTGCGAGCGGGGGTGTCTCGTGAAGACCCGCCTAGACACAGCGCAGACCGGCCACGTCGTGGCCATGGTCGTCATCGCGATGGGCCTCGGCCTCGGGATCGGCCACGCCTGGGGCTCGAGCGTGCCCGACGGCGCCTACATCGTGACCCCGGCCGTGCCCTCGGTCGAGCCTTCGCCGGTTGTGGACCGGCTTGAGCGCGGGGCGGCGTGCCGCTGCGCGGATCGGAGCGTGGACCAGTGAACGCACTCATCGAGGAGGGCCTGCGCGCCGAGCGGAAGCTGCGCGCCCTGGAGGCCCTGGCCGAGGTCGTCGGCGACGCCGTCACCGAGCCGGACTGTCCGCCGGACATCCGCGACGCGTACCGCACCTTCCGGGAGGCGATCGCGTCATGACCCGCCGCGCTGACACCTACTCGACCGCCAGCGTCCTGGTGCTGGGCGGCTGCCTGCTGGCGCTGCTGGGCTGGCAGTTCGCCGGCACGTTCACCGCCTTGTGGGTGGTGGTCCCGTGAGCCTGTTGGAGATCGGGCTGGCCGCCGTCTCGTTCGGCCTGCTGGCCACGGTCGGCGACATGGTCTGGACCGCGTGGAAGACCCGCCCCGTGCCGCGTCACCGGAAGGAGCAGTGATGGCTATCAGGATTCCGCGCTGGTTGCGTCCGCTGGTCGGTCCCGACGAGTGGCGCGAGGACGGCGGTCCCCGCAATCCGGACCCGCTGGCCAAGGTCACGGACGAGGAGCTCGACGCCGCGGTGGCCAAGCTCGTGGCTTCGTGGGCAAGAGCCGCGCAGACGATCGACCGGGTCCACCTCGCCGAGTTCGTCGACCGACTGCGGTCGACGCCGCCGCCCGCACCGCCTGCCGGTGTCCCGGCCTGGCACCCGACCACTTCCCGCCGGATGGAGCAGAGCTGATGTCGACCATGACCACGATCCCCGAGGCTCTCGTCCTCGAGCCCGGCCCGACGGGCGCGGAGCTGCCGCCCGAGCTCGACACCGAGCGCGAACTGCTCGACGCCGTCATGGGCAAGCAGCCGGCCGACCGGATCGCCGCGGCGCTGTACGCGACGCGTACCGCTGATCTGCCGCAGCTCGTGGACCGCCTGGACCGGCCATTGCGTATCCAGCTGCGCCGCACGAGGGACTGGCGCAAGCCCGAGGGCGCCGTGAAGGTCGACCGCACGACCAGGTGGGGCAACCCACTGCGCGTGGAGAAGGGCACGGTCTACGGGCCGCCCTCGTCCGACGTCCGCGACACATGGTCCCGCCCGCGCCGCCTCGAGGAGTACGCGCTGTACGCGTCCTACGGCGGCGAAGACTCACACGGCCGTGCGCTCGGCCATGCGGTCGACGCCTTCGCGTCCTTCATGAACGCCCGTCGCCGCGACGAGCCCGGCCGGTTCGAGGAGTGGATCGCTCCGCTGCACGGTCACGACCTCGCGTGCTGGTGCCCGCTCGGCGAGCCGTGTCACGCGGACGTGCTCCTGGAGATCGCGAACAGCGGTGACGCGTCATGATGCACACCGCCTGCGGCACGGACCTGCCGGCCGACGTCGCCACGGTGACCGTCCACCTGGCCGAGTGCCCGCACGTCGCCCCCGAGCTCGCGGCGTGGTGTCGCGCCATCGTCTCGGCCGTCTCGGATGCGACGGACATCGAGACGCCGCCCGTCTCACCCGAGACGCCGGCGCCGTCGCACGAGACGGCACCCGTCTCACCTGAGACGGCCGACGAGACGCCGCAAGACGCCGAGGCACTGACGCCCGCACGCATGGCTGAGCTGTGGGACGGCGACATGTCTCTGCGAGACATCGGCGTGCTGGCCGGTGTCGCACCCGAGACGGTGCGCCGTCGTATCGCGCGGTGGCGCGCGGGGCAGATCGGTGGGGGTGTCTCGTGAAGCGGGTCAACGCCTGGTGTGACTGCGGCTGGCACGGCTCCTACAAGTCCGAGCCCATGGCAGAGCACGCGCGACGCCAGCATTCCTGCGACAGCTGGCGCGAGAAGCGGGCCAGGGCGCGCCGCCACGCCGAGCGGATGCGGGCCGTGGATCGCACTCCGAAGCCGTGTCTCCACGAGGGTGCCCCGCACGAGCACGGCACCCGCAACGCCTACGTCCTGGACTACTGCCGCTGCCTGCCCTGCAAGGAGGCGGCCATGGCGTACGAGACCGAGCGCAAGCGCAAGCACGCCTACGGGCGCGCCGCAGAGGAATGGACGGATGGCGACGTCGTGCGCGAGCACCTCGCCACGCTGCAGGCGGCTGGGCTCGGATGGAAGCGCATCGCGGGCCTGGCCGGGGTCTCCACGGGCGCGGTGTCGAAGATCCTGTTCGGCGCCAGCCTCGGTGACGGGCGGCGCCGGCCCCCGTGTGTACGCGTGCGCCGGGAGACCGCGGACAAGATTCTCACCGTCCGCCCATCGCTGCACGCCCTCGCGCCCGCCGCGCCCGTGGCTGGCGTCGGGACCGCCAGGCGTGTCCAGGCGCTGGCCGCGCTCGGCTGGTCCACGCCGCAGATCGCCGCACGCTCCGGCGTCGACCGGCAGGCCATCGATCGCGCCCTTCGCGGGCAGGACGTCAGCGCGGCCACCGCCCGCGCCATCGGTGACGTGTACGACCGGCTGTGGGACCAGGCCCCGCCCGAGGGTGACCGGTGGGAGCGAGCCGCCGCCGTCCGAGCGCGTCACCGCGCCGCAGCGTCCGGGTGGGTCCCGCCCGCCGCATGGGACGACGACGTGATCGACGACCCTGCCGCCCAGCCTGCGCGCGCTGAGGGGAGCTCCGGCGCCGACGACCGCCTCACCGAGTGGCTCCACCTGGTCAGGTCCGGCGAGGACCATGGCCGCGCCGCCGACCGGGTCGGCGTCACTCTCGACACCGTCGAGCGCACCGCCTATCGCCTGGGCCGCGAAGACGTCCTGCAAATCCTGACCGCTGCAGCTACCGCCCGCCGCCAGGAGCGCACACACGTCATCCCGACCGAGACCCGTCCGCGCAAGAGGCGGGTGGCGGCATGACGCCCCTGACCCTGGCGCACTCCCGCGCCCACGACCTGCCGCCGCTGTGGGACGGCCGTCGCGTCGAGTGGACGCCGTGGCGCGACGAGCCGCACACGTCGATGGTGTTCCACGCTCCGGCGCACGAGTTCGCGTGTACGGGCTGCGGCTGGATCCGTGATGCCGAGCTGCGCGCCGTCGGGAAGCTCCACCGGGCCCCGGGCGAGACGTTCACGACCCCCGTGGAGCGCCGCACCCGCTCCGGCCACCGCTACAGCGTCAACATCGAGGTGCCGGCCCGCCCGGTCGCACGTCTGCACGTGCGCCGCTGCCCCGGCTGCGGCCTGGACGAGGTGACCGACATCGACACCGGCGAGGTGTGGGACCTCGAGGAGTCCGACTACACCGACGCCGGCTCCTGGCCCGAGGCCGTCGCGGTACAGGGAGCGCTGTTCTGATGCCCACCCTCACCCCGCCCGCCGTCGACGAGACCCTCACCGACACCGTCGACCTGACCGCCGAGGTCCCCTGCTCCACCGGGAAGCGGCAGCGCCCCTGCCCGCGCCCCGCGGTGTGGATCGTGTACCCGCCGTGCGGGCACCCGGCTCCCTCCTACGAGGTGCACCGTCGCTACCTCGACGCCTGGTGCGCCTCCCACCCGACCCGCATCGCGTCGTGCAACGACTGCCAGGCGCGGGTCCCCGACCCCATCGACTGGAGGCCCCTGTGACGACCACCCGGGCCCGCAACCGCGTCATGTGCACGATCCACGACCAGACCAACCCGTGCGCCGGCTGCGCCTCCGACCACCTCGCCGCCGCCCACGCCCCCGGCGATCACCTCGCCACCTGCCGCCGGTGCCGCGCCGCCTGCCGCAAGCCACGCACCACCCCGCCGACCTACCAGCCGCCCCCGATGCCCGACTACGCGGCGCTCGCGGCCGGCGACGACACCGACTACGACCTCGAGGAGGACGATGACTGGTGAGCACCGAGACCACACCCGCCCTCGAGCGGGGCGCCCAGGCCGTCGTGAGCGCGGTCTCGGCCAGAGCCGCGCACGTCAGCCCCCGACTGGCCGACGAGATCGCCCGCGGCGTTCTCGCCACCGCGCTCGACATCGACGAGATGGCGCGGGCGATCTGCCCGCTCATGCATGCGTTCGAGGATGCCCCGTGCATCGGGTGCCGCGAACGTGCCGGCGCCCTCCGCACCGCCATCGTGGGCAAGGAAACCTGATGGTCACGAAGCTGCGCCACATGACCGGCGCTCGCGGCGACGTCGTCACGCTCAACACCGCCACGGCGTGGGACCGGATGTGGGCGAAGGTCCCGCACATCCGATTCGGGGACCCGTGCCACGACTGCGGCACGCCGCTGGCACCCGCAAGCCGCCGCTGGAGCAAGGACACCTTGCCGCCCGGGGTGCGCAAGCACGCCGGGAACGGGCTGTGCGGCCCATGCACCAAGGGGCGCGACCGGGAGCAGCCCGGCTGGCGCGACGCCCTCAAGGCGGCGTCATGACCGGCGCTCGCAGCCCGGCGCTGGTCACGGCTGCGGAGTTCCGCGCGCAGGTCGCCCGGGACATGTCGGAGGACACGTTGCTGGCGAACGTCCGGAAGCTGGCCCGTGAGCTGCGCCTGCTCGTCTACCACACGCACGACTCTCGCAAGTCCGAGCGCGGCTGGCCCGACGTCGTCCTCGCCTCCGCGGACCGCGGGCTGCTCCTGGTCCGCGAGCTCAAGGACGAACGCCGCAAGGTCACCGACGAACAGGCCGACTGGCTCCACCACCTGCGCGACCTCGGCATCGACGCGGACGTGTGGCGTCCCCGCGACTGGGTGTCCGGCCGCATCGAGAAGGAAATGACCACCATCAACAGGAAGCGACCCACCCATGTCTGACGACACCACCACCGCCCCGATCTCCGACGAGGCATCCGAGGAGATGGAGCTGCTGCTCGCCGCGATCTACGCGTGCGCCGGCCGCCTGGACAAGGACGAGCTGACCGACGACGCCGGCGAGCCGCTGCGCATCATCGGGAACGAGATCGAGGACATCCTCGGCCTCGATGTCCAGCTCGATCAGGGTTTCCTGCTCGAGCGCGGGCAGGAGTACGCCGAGACCGGCGGCCTCGGCCTCGCACACGCCGTCGACCTCCACATCATGCCCACCACCGTCGTCCGCGACCGCCTCGACGACGTCGACCTGGCGGGCGTGCTCGCCGCGCACCACACGAAGGGTGTCGCCGTCGAGGGAGACCGCGTACGACGCGTCATGTGTGTCTGCGGCTGGGACACGACGGAGGACCCGGCGCAAACGGCGCGCGACCGCCACATCGCCGACGTCGTCCGCGCCGCGCTCCTCGGGGAGGCGTGACCGTGGCCGACACTGCCCGGCCGCCTCGGGCTCGCTACGACTGTGACCCCATCCGCCCCACCCATGAAAGAGAGCACCACGATGGCACTGACCAAGCGCAAGGTCCTGCTCGACCTGGTCGACCCCGAGTCGCCCACGTTCGCGATGCCCAAGGAGGACGAGGGCATCGGCCTGTACGGGCCGCCGGAGTTGTACATGTCGCCGGCCGATCACCGGGCGATGGGTGAGCCGAGCGAGGTCACCGTCACGATCGAGCCGGGCGACAAGCTGAACGGTGACCAGGCGTGACGGGCGCTGGGGCGCCGAGCGTGAAGATGCTGCGGGAGCGACTGTGCGCGCAGCAGGGGGCCGCGAGCGTGCAGGAGTCGCGGATCTTCCAGGCGTTGATCGACCTGTGCGACGTGCTGCGCCCTCTGGGCCCCGACGGGAAACACGGCGGCCGGCACACGCCCCTGTGCGGCTGCGACGACGACGTGCGCGTCGTCGAGCAGGTCATCACCCCGGACCTGTCTGGCCTTCGATCCCGGCTCCTCCAGTTCGTTCCAGCTTCGCCGCCGAGCTTCACGGTGCTTCCGGTGTCGGTGCAGGACGTCGACGAGGCGATCCGTGACGGCCTCGCGGTGGAGCGGCACGGGAACACGATCACGCTCGGCACGGAGCCGGCTGCCCGCGCGGTGTTCGCGCTCTTGGAGGAGCGCGGTCTCCTCACCGGGCAGTCGCCCGAGCTGCCGCGCGAGTCGACGCTGGACGCCTACGTCGAGCACGCGGTGCCGGACCATCAGGCCCCGCAGATCGGGTTCGGCAGCTTCCAGCCTGGGCTGGGGAGTGCCCGGTGACGGCCGCCGACACGACGCCCAGCCCGCCTCTCAGGGTTCAGCTCCTCGCGCTCATCCCGGCTGGGTACGAGGAGGACGGCCACTTCGGTGTCACCGCGGCGGAGGTGCGCGACCTCGTGCGGGAGGCCGATCGACTGCACGCGGCCAACGCGGACCTGCTGGAGTACCTGCGCGCCGCGAGTCACCGCCTGGAGCTGGTGCGGGCTCAGGCGTCGCGGGTGCAGGACCTGTTCCGCTGGCTCGAGTGTCACGAGGCTGTCGTGCCCGACCTCGGCGACGTCGACGGCGAGGAACAGCCGTGCAACGGGATCGCTGTGGCCTGGCGCATCGAGCCTGACGTCCAGGAGACGTACCCCGTATGCATCGAGCACATCCGGGAGCCGATGGCGAGCCTCGCGCAGCTGCGCGCCGCGCTCGACGGCGGGACGGAGGCGGACCGTGGCTGACCTCTCGGGCGTCTCGACAGAAGACCTCGCCAACGAACTGACGCGCCGGAACGCGCTCCCTCGGTGCCGCTGCGGGCGCTGGCAGACGTACCTGGGCGCCTACGACAGCGACGGCTACACGGTGCGCTGCCACGGATGCCTCCGGGCGATCGCGAGGTGCACCTGTGGCTGAGCGAGCCGGCCGAGGAGCCGACGACCTACACCCCACCCAGAGCCGCGACAAGCACGCCGAGGTGGCGCACATGCTCGCGGACCTCATCGGCTGCTCGTCCGCCTACGACTCGACGTATGACGCCTGGCTGGTCGTGGTGAACGACTACGACCGGCTCGACGTGACCATCGACTTCCTGGAGACGGCCGACCGATCGCCGTCGCAGGAGGTCTATCGGCTGACCATGGAGCGTGTGAAGTGAGCGAGTTGATCGCCGACGAGATCGTGGAGGCGCTCGGTAGGCGTCGGTACGAGGACATGGTCCGGCTCGACAAGTACCCGGAGAACTGGCCCGCATGGGAGGACTTCCACGGCGACCTCAAGGAGCGCGTGACCGAGGGGGTCCGCGCCGATCTGGAGACCGTCGCGCCCCTGATCGCCGCGCGGGCGCTGGAGGTGGCGGCGGACGACTGGCAGCGAGGCGAGTGGGCGGACGCACCGCGACGCTTCGACCCCGCGCAGGAGCGGATCGCCACAGCCCAGCACGTCACCGAGTGGCTGCGGGCACGCGCGGCGTCCGAGGAGAGAGGGAAGTAGATGCACATCCCCGAGCTCGCGATCACCTACGTCGTCGTCTGGGACGACCTCGGCATCGTGAAGGTCGGCCGCGCCTGGCGGATGCACAGGCTGCGCCGCCTGGCCGCGACCGGCGGCCGGGTCGTCGTCGCCCAGCGGGGCACGTCCAAGCACTGGGAGAAGGGTGCCCTGGAGGCGCTCGCGGAGGCGGGGTTCGTGCGGGCGTTCGCGTCGGCGGATGAGTCGCGGGATGTGCTGCCGAACGGCCGGGGGTACACGGAGTGCTTCCGGGTGACGGCGCAGACGTACCAAGCAATGTTGAGAGCGATATTTGGGGGGTTCGGTCGTGGCCGTGACCAGCAGGCAGCGGAGCGTTCCGCCATCGATGTTCAGCGACGAGGAGCTGTTGGAGCTCCCGCCGGAGGTGCGGTTGACGGGGTTGGGCCTGCGGTTCTACGCGGACGATCACGGGCGGGGGTCGGCGAATCCGACGTTGATCAAGGCGCAGCTGTGGCCGTTGACGCCGGCGGTGGACAACGACGCGATCGACTTTCACCTCGTCGCCCTGGAGGACGCCGGGTACCTGCAGCTGTACGACGTCGACGGGCGCACGTACTTCGTGCTGGCCGAGTGGCCCAAGACCGACCGGGCACAGCCTTCACGCATACCGCCCCCGCCGTCGGGCGATGCCACTCCCGACACCGTCGATTCCTCTACACAGACCCTCGCGACATCCTCGCGAGCGGCTCGCGAGACCCCCGCGGTAGTGGGGGGAAGGAAGGAAGAGGGGGAGGAAGGAAGGGGCGGGGGAGACGGCGGCAGGGGCGCGGCGGGTGGTGCTGGGAGGACGCTCGCCGATCTGGCCGGTACTGCCGAACCCAGCCCGTTCTGCTCGCGGCACCCGATCGGTACCGAGGACAAGTGCGGGCCGTGTGGTGGGGCCAGGAAACGGCACGAGGCGTGGGTCAAGGCGCAGGTCGACCAGGAGAGCGGAGGGGCGGCATGACCAAGAGCGCGATGGAGATGGATCAGCTGTGCATGGTGGAGGACTGCGACCGGGGGGTCCCGGACACGGCGTACGTGTGCCCCCAGTGCGGGGATCGGCTGCGCCGGCTGCTGGATGGGCTCGTGGACCGGCCGGTCGCGCGCCCGCACGTTCAGCAGCGGGTGGCGGGCAGCTCGTTCGAGACGGAGTCGGTGCCCACCGGCCTGCCGGAGATCGATCCCGGGCTGGCGACCCAGCTCGTGGAGACGATGGCCAACGTGTCGACGTCGGTCCGCGCCATCGGCCGGCTGCCCTACAGGTACCAGACGGGCGAGGCGCGGTGGACGCTGCGCGACGCTATGACCGCGGTGGCCGACGAGATCGCCCGCACCCGTGGCCTGTTCCGGCCCCTGGACACCATGCAGGCGCTGGCGACGTGGCTGTCCACGCAGATCGATTGGATGCGCCACCAGCCCTCGGGCGGGGACCTGATCGGGGACCTGACCTCCGCGGTACGGCAGGCGGTGCGCGCGATCGACAATGCGCCGGCGCGGGTGGCGATCGGGGCATGCGACGCGACGATCGCCGACGAGGAAGGCGCATCCGTGGAGTGCCAGGCGCCGCTGTACGCCCGCGAGGGCGACGTCGAGATCGAGTGTCCCCGCTGCGGGACCACCCACCGCACGGCGGAGACGTGGGACCGGATGCTCGCCCGGTCCGAGGACCTGCTGCTGACCCGCATGGAGATCGTGCGCGCCCTGGCCGGGTTCGGCGTCAACGTCTCCGAGAAGCGCCTCGAGCACTGGGCCGCCCGAGGCCGGCTACCGCGCCGCGGCATGTCCACCGGCCGCCCCGCACGCCCGCTGTACCGCCTGGGCGACGTGCGAGACCTGCTCGGCCAGGCCGAGAACAGCCGGACCAGCGCATGAGCACCGACGTATGCCCGCATGGCAGCCCGATGGATGTGATCGTGGGTTGGGACGGCACCACACTCGACGTCTGGTTCGTGAGCGGCCCGGTTCCACCCGCCTGCTGCAGAGAGCCGGACCAGGGAGGGACATACCCGCTACTACGGATCAGCGGCAGGAAGGACGAGCGCATGACCATCACCGAGTTCCTGGCGGCGCGGCTCGACGAGGAAGAGTCAGTGGCGCGAGACATGGCGCACCAGGTCATGATGGGGCGCCCGATGCTGCAGATCCGCGGAGGCGGTACTGGAATTCGGGCCCTGGTGGACACGGATCGCATCCTCGCTGACGTCGCGGCCAAGCGGACGATCGTGGAGATGATGGATGACCCACGCCGAGACACCTACGAGATCCACGCCGTGCTCGTCGAGCTCGCACGCCCGTACGCCGAGCACCCGGACTTCGACCCTGACTGGAGGGCACAGTGATCAGGCTCAAGATCGATGCGAGGAAGGTGACCGGGCTCGCCGCCTGCCTGGCATCTGTCGGTGTCGCGACGTCCCGCCGTGTCGAGCAGGCGGTCGAGCACGAGAAGGCGCTCGCGGCGCTCGCGGCGGTGCTTGGCCCGCGTGGTGTGGAGCTGGCGTTGGAGGAGGTGGCGCGGCGTGAGGAACTGTTCCGTCAGGGCTTCGCTCGGTCGCCTCGGCAGTCGGCGGACGCGCGTCTCGCTGCGCTGCAGTCGGTGCTCGATGATGTGGCGGTAGCGCGGTGGGTGCCATGAGCATGCTCGACGACGTCCGGTTCTGGGCACAGGTGTACGAGGACTCACGGCGTACGCTCATCGTCCCGCCCGACCTGGAGTCGCGGGCGGTCGAGACGGTCAAGGCACGTGGCCTCGAAGGCATCGTGACCGTCAGGGTGTCCCGCTGGCTGCCCGCCGGGATGGTCTTCCTCATTGACGAGCAGGCGCTGGAGGCCAACCTGCGGCAGGCGGTGCACCGCAGGCCGACACTCTGACGGCGCGTGGCTGGTGGCGTGGTGTCGGTGGTGGGGAGTACTGTGTGCCACAGTGAGCCGTACTGGCTCGAAGGCCCGGACACCATCAGGTGCCGGGCCTTCGCCGCACCCGGGGGTGAGCATGGCCTGGAGGGTGTGCTCCCGCCCGGGGTGCCCCACCCTGCACGAGGGGATCGGGCGG
The DNA here is from genome assembly GCF_054782975.1 of Myceligenerans halotolerans. Classification (NCBI taxonomy): domain Bacteria; kingdom Bacillati; phylum Actinomycetota; class Actinomycetes; order Micrococcales; family Promicromonosporaceae; genus Myceligenerans; species Myceligenerans halotolerans. The sequence goes on along the minus strand of NZ_BAAGRL010000020.1, from coordinate 16,910 downwards.
TGCCCGGACTGCCGGGCTGCCGGGGACCGCGCAAGGCGGCCGACCGGAAACCCGTACAGCAGCAAGGGGCACCGCACCTTCCGTGAGGGGGTGCTGGCCAAGCACCCCCGGTGCGTGTGCACCGGTGAGTGTGGCCGGCACGACGGACTGTGTGCCCGCCGCTCGACGGTGGCTGACCACTGGCCGCGTGAGCGGGCCGAGCTGGTGGACGACGGCCTCAACCCCGACGACCCGCAGCGCGGCCGCGGTCTGTGCGCGTCGTGTCACGGCGGAAAGACCGCGCGAACGCGGCCTGCTGGCTTCAACGACCGCGTCTGAATGGCGCGCGAGTCCGCGCGCCGGCGCCGTGGCCTGCGGGGTGGGGGTGCCCCCCTCGCCCCGGGCCCGCCGTACCGCCGGGGAGGGCTCTAAGAAGTCTGTCAGGTTCAAACAATCCCGGAAACCGCCGCTGACCTGCGGCGATGACCGGCAACGGGCGTGTGCGCAAGGCCTCGCCCGACCACCACTGACGCCGCGCAAGGCGGCCGAGGAGGAGCAATGCGCATCCGAGTTCTGCCCCTACCGCCCGAGAGCGTGGGCGGCGTCACCGCGGCGCCGTACGGCGTCGTGTTCGACATGCTCACGTCGCACGAGGCGGAGACCGTCGCCGACCAGGCGGAGAGCCTGCGGAACACGATGGGTGCGCGGTTCGTCATCTGCGCGACGACGCCCGTCGACCTCGACGGGCTGGTCGTCGACGCCGACCTCGACGAGCTGCGGGAGACGCTGGGCGCTCGCGGCATCAAGGTGGCCTGAGCCATGCCCCGCGGGGGAGCACGGGTCAACTCTGGGCCGCCGCCGGACCCGAACGCGCTGCGTCGTGACCGCAAGGACGACAAGGCCGGCTGGATCAGCCTGCCGTCCGAGGGCCGGCAGAAGCCGGCCCCGGAGTGGCCGCTGCCGCCGGTGACCGTGTTCGGCGACAGCGACGAGGCCGAGACGCGCCGGATGGAGCTCGGCGAGCGTGAGCTCCAGCTGTGGGCCGAGATGTGGGCCAAGCCGCAGGCCGTCATGTGGGAGCGCCTGCGATGCGCTGACCGGGTGGCGCTGTACGTGCGCCTGCAGGTCCTGGGTGAGCGCACGGGCGAGAAGCAGAAGTTGTCCGAGGCCCGGATGATCGGGGACCGGCTCGGCCTGGACCCGGCCTCGATGCTGCGTCTGCGGTGGAAGGTGGTGACCGACGAGTTGGCCGAGCGGCGCTCGCGGCCGGTGCCGGCGCCGCGGTCGAACTCGGTGCGTGACCGTCTTCGTTCGGTGAACGGTGGCGCGTGAGAGGAGGCGCCCGCAACCGCTGAGTGTCGCCCTGGAGTGGATCGAGGCGCACTGCGTGGTGCCGGACCGGCTCCGGGCGGGTGCGCCGTTTCGGCTGTACGACTACCAGCTGCGCTACCTGGCCGCCTACTACATGGTGCGGGCGGGCGCGAAGTGGGTGCCGGACGATCCGGTGCTGGGGCCGGCGTTCGTGAACCGTCGCGGCATGCTCGTGGCGCCGCAGAAGGTCGGCAAGTCGCCGATCGAGGCGGCGCATTGCCTGCTGGAGGGCGTCGGGCCGGCGCTGTTCGGAGGCTGGGCGGGCGCCGATGACGGGTACGTGTGTGCGGAGCACGGCTGCGGGTGTGGCTGGGAGTTCGGGTATGAGCCGGGCGAGCCGATGGGGATGCCGTGGGCGACGCCGCTGATCCAGATCACGGCGACGTCCGAGGACCAGGTCGGGAACGTGTACGACGCGTTGCGCTCGATGGTGGAGCTCGGGCCGCTGGGCGACCTGGACATCCGGCCCGGTGAGGAGTTCACGCGTCTGCCCGGGGACGGGCGGATCGACGCGGTCACCTCCTCGGCCAAGAGCCGTTTGGGTCAGCGGGTGACGTTCGTGGTCCAGGACGAGGTCGGGATCTGGACGCGGGCGAACAAGATGCTGCAGGTGGCCCATACCCAGTGGCGGGGCCTGGCGGGCATGGGCGCGCGGGCGTCGATGGTGACCAACGCGTGGGATCCGTCGGGAGACTCGGCGGCGCAGAAGACGTACGAGGGTGCGGAGAAGGACGTCTACGTCCAGTTCCGGCAGGCGCCCAAGTCGCTGGCGTACGAGAACAAGTCCGACCGGGCCAAGATCCACCGGTTCGCCTACGAGGACGCCTCGCGTGCCCGTGGCGGGCATGTGGACCTGGACGGGATCGAGGCTGAGGCCCGCGACCTGATCAACGCCGGCGAGATCGCGCAGGCCGAGCGGTTCTTCGGCAACCGGCTGCACCCGGGCGCGGGCGCGTGGCTGCCGGCCGGGGCGTGGGAGGACGCGTATGCCGGCGCCAGGTAAGCGCCCGCCGTGGCGGGCGAACCCGCCCCGCGGCACGAGCGTGTGTGGCGGGTTCGACGGGTCGGAGAACGACGACATCACCGGCATCAAGTTGGAGACCAAGGCCGGCTACATCTTCACGCCGCGCTACGGGCCGGACCGCCGCCCGGCGATCTGGGACCCGCGCGAGTGGGGCGGCACGATCCCGCACGACCAGGTCGACGTCGCCTGGGATGAGATCTGCGGCCGGTACGACGTGCTGCGCGTCTACAGCGACCCCGGGTTCCGCGACGAGCTGTCGTGGGAGTCGGACATCGAACGGTGGGCGACGAAGCACCCGGACCAGGAGGGCAAGCCGCGACGGTTCATCTCCTGGCAGATGTCGGGCTCGGCCCGCTACGGCGCGGTGTATGAGGCGCTGCGCCGCTTCGAGGCGGACCTGTCCGGCGGGTTGATCACGCAGGACGGCTGCCCGATCACGGCCACGCACATGGCCAACGCCCGCAAGGTGGCCCGTACCGGTGAACGGTACGGGCTGATGAAGCCCGAGCGGCACCAGAAGATCGACATGGCGGTGACCAGCGTGCTCGCGCACGAGGCGGCCTCGGACATGCGGGCCGCCGGCTGGCCCGAGCGACGCCCGACCAGGGTCTACACGGCCCGTTCCACGCGCAGGAGGTGAGCATGACCCAGACCCCCACGATCACGGCGGACCAGGTGCTGGAACTGGCGCGCCTCCTGGCGGACAAGATCCAGGCGCGGCGCCCGAACGTGGAGACGGCGACGCGGTACTACCGCGGCGCCGAGGGGCGTATGCGGTTCGCCTCGGACGAGTTCAAGGAGTACTTCGAGAAGCGGTTCGTCGGGTTCTCGGACAACTGGTGCGCGCCGGTCGCCCAGGCCCCGATCGAGCGCCTGGGCTATCTGGGGATGCGGCTGGCCGGGGAGCGTCGCGCCGACGTGGAGCTCGAGCGCACGTGGGATCGGAACGACGCGTTCGGGAAGCTGAACGAGGCGCTGATGATGATGACGATCGCCAAGCGCGCCTTCGGGCTCGTGTCCCCGCACAACGGTGGGCGTCTCACGTTCGAGAACCCCGACTCGGCGGCGGTCACCTACGACGCGACCACGGGTGAGCGTCGTGCCGGCCTGACGATCACGCAGGACGACACCCACCAGTACGCGCAGCTGCTGCTGCCGACGATGTCGTTCTCCCTGACCCGCAAGAAGGCCGCTGTGGCTGACGGGGACCGGTACGTGCCCCCGGACGTGGACTGGACGTTCAACCCCGACCGGGAGCAGGGCACCACGAATCCGCTGGGCGCGGTGCCCCTGGTCGAGATGCGCAACCAGGCCCTGCTGGACAACGACCCGATCAGTGACATCAGCGGCGTCATGCCGATGCAGGACTCCATCAACCTCGTGTGGGCGTACACGCTCAACTCGCTGGACTACATCAGCTTGCCCGGCCGCGTCATCACGAACGGCCAGATGCCCAAGGAGGACATCAAGGACGAGGCCGGCAACAAGATCGGGGAACGTCCCCTCGAGCTCGACTCCCTGATCCGCGACCGCGTCGCGTGGCTGGAGGGCCAGGGCATCCAGATCGGGGAATGGACCGCCGGCAGCGTCGACGGGTTCGTCAAGGTCATCGAGCTGGCCGTCGCCCACATCGCCGCCCAGACCCGCACCCCGAGCCACTACCTCCTGTCCGCCTCCGACAACGTCCCGGCCACCGGCTACGACCTGGCCGAAGCGGGCCTGGTGTCCAAGGCGAACGAGCGCATCGGCTACGCCCAGCCGGCCGTGCGCGAGCTCAACCGGCTCCTGGCCGTGGCCGGCGGTGACACGGCCCGCGCCGAGAAGATCGCAGTTGGCAAGGTGCTGTGGCGCAAGCCCCAGTTCCGCTCCGAAGCCCAGCTCGTGGACGGCCTGCTGAAGCTGCGGAACATCGGCTTCCCCATGGAGTTCATCGCCGAGGAGTACGGCCTGGACCCCGAAGAGGTGCGCCGCGTCATGGACATGATCCGCCGCGAACAGGACGACCCGTACCTGGGCCTGCTGGGCGAGAAGAACGCCTCAGCGGTAGCCACCACGAGCGAGGCCACTGATGCCAGCGCTGCTCCAGAGCCTGCCGCCGTCGGCTGAGGCGTACGGCGCCGCACAACGCGCCGAGATCGGCGCCGCGGTGGCCGCCCTCCTCCGGGTCTGGCGGCGCATGAGCGGCGACGACCTGGACGACTCCTGGCTCGCCCTCGCCCCCCGCATGCTGCAGATCCTCGACCTCGCCCAGGAACGCGTGACCGCCGGATCGCTGCAGTTCATCCCCACCGTGCTCGACCAGACCGGACAGACCGTCCGGGAACCCGAGTACGCCGTCGCACCTGCCACCCTGGCCGGCACCGCCGGCGACGGGCGACCCACCGAATCCCTCATGTACGGGGCCGTCACCCACACCAAGACCGAAATCGCCGCCGGCGCCACCATCACCGCGGCGCTCGCGGCCGGGGGGAAGTTCCTGACCACGGCGGCCGGCACCGTGTTGTCGGATACGGGCCGCACGGCGGAGAAGATGGTCGGCCACTCACGGCACGTGACCCGGTATGTGCGGATGCTGTCCCCGCCCTCGTGCGGGCGCTGTATCCAGCTGGCCGGGGAGTCCTCGGCCAGGACGGCGTTCCAGCGTCACCCGCGTTGTGACTGCCGCTCGATTCCGGTCACGGAGTCGGTCGCCGGGGACTTCACGGTCCACCGGCACGCCTACCTCGACAGCCTCGACGATGCGCAGCTGGCCAAGGCGCTCGGTTCGAGAGCGAACGCCCGTGCCTACCGTGACGGCGCCGATTTCGACCAGCTGATCAACGCCTACCGCAAGGGAGTCCGGTCCGCGCAGGTGTATTCGGAGCGGATCACGTACACCACCGAGGGCACCACGGTGCGCGGTGTCGCCTTCCGGGCGATGGATGCGGCGGGGCTGGCCGGGCGGGTGCAGCGCACGGCGGGTGAGCGGTACCGCCGCGCCACGAGCTTTCGGTTGATGCCCGAGACGATCTACTCCCGCGCGGCGACTCGTGAGCAGGCGCTGTCGATGCTGCGCACCTACGGCTGGCTGCGCCCGGATCAGCCGATCTTCCGCGTCACCGGCGGCGTCGCCACGCGCGTCCGCTGAACCTCCCCCGTGCCGCCGCAAGGGCGGCCCGGCACCTACCGACGACCGCGTAAGGCGGCGAAGGAGTACCCATGTACCGACTCATCAACCAGCGTCTGATGTTCGCCGACGGCCCGGCGGCCCCTGCCGAGCCGGGCTCGGGCGGCACGCCCCCGAAGACCGACCCGCCGCCGTCCGGCGCACCGGCAGGTGACCCGCCGCCCGCCGGCGGTAAGCCGGCCGGCGAGGGCGAGACGGGCGAGACGGACTGGCAGAAGCGGTTCGAGGCGCAGCAGCAGGTCAGCCGTGACCTGGAGAAGAAGCTCAAGGCCGCGATCCCCAAGGACGAGGCCGAGAAGCTGCGCGCCCAGCTCGCCACCGCTCAGGGCAAGGAGGCCGAGTACGAGGCCGAGCGGGAACGCGCTGCGGTCCTCGCCGAAGCCAACGCCAAGGCAAACCAGCGCATCCTCAAGTCCGAGGTGCGCGCCCTGGCCGCCGGCCAGCTGAACGACCCAAACGACGCCCTGCTCTACCTCGACCTGTCGGACATCCAGGTCGAGGACGACGGCGAGGTAGACCGCGCCGTCATCACCGAGCGCCTCGAGGCGCTCGCCAAGTCCAAGCCGTACCTCGCCGCGCAAGGCGGCACACCGCCGGTCTTCACCTCGCCCACCTCGGCCCGTGAGGGGTCCGAGAAGCCGAAGCAGTGGACGAAGGCCGACGTCGAGGGCGCCACGCCCCAGCAAATTGTTGACGCCAAGGCTGCAGGACTCCTGGACGAGTACCTCAGCTCCTAAGTAAGGGAGGGCCGACATGGCCATCGATGCATTCAAGCCCGAGGTGTGGAGCGCGGAGCTCCTGGTCGCGCTGGAGAAGGCGCTCGTGTACGCCGCCCCCGGCGTCGTGAACCGCGACTACGAGGGCGACATCGCCGAGTACGGCGACACCGTGCACATCACCTCGCTCGCCGACCCCACCATCGGCGACTACACCCCGCACACCGACATCACGATCGAGGACGTCGACGACAGCGACCAGACGCTGCTGATCGACCAGTCGAAGTACTTCGCGTTCGAGGTCGACGACGTCGAGAAGCGTCAGGCCCGCTCCGGTGGCGCGGTGCTGACCGAGCAGGCCCGCAAGGCGGCGTACCGGCTGCGTGACGTGGCCGACCAGTTCGTGTCCGGGCTCATGGGCACGAACGTGGACGCCGGCAACGCGCTGCCCGAGGCGACGCTCGCCCTGCCGGCCGAGGCGTACGACGTCCTGGTCGACCTCGGCGTCCTGCTGGATGAGTCGGACGTGCCGACCGAGGACCGCTTCGTCGTGGTCACCCCGAAGTTCCACGGCCTGCTGCTGCGCGACGACCGATTCGTCGCCGCGGGTGACGAGGCGGGCGCGGTCACGCGCGCCAACGGCATGGTCGGGCAGGCCGCCGGGTTCTCGGTGCGCAAGTCCAACAACGCGCCCGGCGGTGCGACCACGGGCTCGCTCGTGATCGCTGGGTCGGACATGGCCACCACCTACGCCGAGCAGATCGCCAAGACCGAGGCGACCCGCAAGGAGAAGGGCTTCGCCGACATCGTCAAGGGCCTGCACCTGTACGGCTCCCGGGTCGTGCGCCCCACGGCGCTCGCCTCGGCCGACGTCATCATCTGATTCCCCTGACGGCTTCGGCCCCAGAACAGGAAGGAGAGCCCACCGTGGCTACCCAGAAGAACAAGGCCGCCCAGGCACGGGCCGAGCGGGTCAAGGTCAAGGGCCCGAACGGGCGCACCGTCTCGGTCTCCCCGTCCGCCGCGAAGTCGCTGCTCAAGAACAAGAACGACTACACGCGCGTCGGGGGCCCGCCTGCCCCGGACTACCCCGACGGACCCCCCGCCAAGGACTGGACCGGCGCGAACCTCAAGGCATGGGCCAAGGACAACGACATCGACCTGGCCGGGGCAACCACGAAGGCCGACATGCTCGCCGCGATCACCGCGGCGACCACGCAGGCCCCGCCCGAGGAATGACCGAACCAGGGAGGCCACCGTGGCACTCACACCGCTTGCCGCGGTGGCCGACCTGCAGGCCCGCGGCATCGACACCAGCGACACCGACCGCATCGACGCGCTCCTGGATGAGGCGTCGTCCGCCGTGCGGGACGCGGCAGGATCGGCGATCAGCCGGTCCACGTCCACGGTCACGCTGTGGACCGAAGCATCCCGCCGCATCGAGCTACCCGCCCGGCCCGTGCAGGCGGTCGCCACCGTCACGCTCGACGGCGTCGCGGTCACCGACTACAAGCTGCGCGGCTCGGCACTGTGGCGCGACTGCTACTGGCAGCAGCCCGACAAGACGCCGGGCGAGCTCGTCGTGACGTTCACCCACGGCTACGACCCCGTCCCGGCCGACATCGTCGGCCTGGTCTGCTCCCTCGTCGCCGCCGGCCTCGCCTCCGCCGACGACGGGTACGACCCCAAGCGCGGCAAGTCGTATGAACGCATCGACGACTACCAGTACGGCATGCAGACCGGCGACGACGAGCTCGTCTCCCCGATGGAACTCCCCGACCGCACCCGCACATGGCTCCGCGCACGGTTCGGCACCGGCTCCACGGTCATGGGAACCGTTCGATGACCGCGGTCTCCACCATCCGCGCCGGCCGCCGCGCCGCCGAGAAGCTGATGGTCGACACGTGCACGGTGCACCGGATCGGGGATCCGGTGACCGATCCAGACACGGGTGAGGTCACGCCGTCGAAGACCTTGCTCTACACGGGCCGTTGCAAGGTGCAGACCTACGAGGCGCAGGAGTTCAACCCGGAGGTGGCGGAGGCCATTCGGGCAGTGCAGCGGTACACGGTGCACGTCCCGGTCGCGTCGTTCGCACCGGAGGTGGGCGATGTCGTCGAGATCACCGCGGCGACGCTTGATGCGCAGCTGACCGGCCGTCGGTACCGCGTGGCAGCGCTGCTGCACAAGAGCATGGCGACCGCATACCGGCTCGGGGTCGAGGAGGAGGTCTGAGATGGCCGACGGCTTCACGGTCGACGCCTCCGAGGCCCGCGCCCTGGCTGCTGACCTGGGTCGCATCCCGGCACGGGCTATACCCGAGGTCGACGGCGTGCTTGAGAAGGCTGCGAACGTCCTCAAGAAGGACATGGCCGCTGCGTTCGCGGCGTCGCCGCACTTCAAGCGGGTGGCCGCCGCGGTTTCCTACGAGCGCAAGGGCAGCTTTCGCGAGATCGCCTACGAGGTGGGCCCAGAGACCGGCCGCGGCGCGGGCTCACTGGCCGGTATCGCGGTCGATGGCGGCGCGAACGGCGGCGGCGGGTCGGTGAAGATCGATGGCCTGCTGGAGTCGGAGGCCGCGGTCATCGAGCGGCACATCGGCGACATCATCGAGGGTTTGCTGTGAGCAACCCGGAGCACATCCACCTTGCCCTCGCAGCGCTCGCCCCAGTGCCGCACCCGTTCCACGATGACGAGGCGCCGGGCAACGCCGTGGCGCCGTGGCTGGTCGGCTCCCTGTCGATGCCAGACAACATCGAGGGCGGCGCGGGCTCGTCACACGGCGGAGTGGCCCGCTGGTGGGTGACCGTCGCAGCGCTGACGGCCGGGCAGGCGCGCGTGATCGGCGAGGAGGCACGCCTGGCGTGGTCCGGCGCTCGCGTGGCGGTCGCGGGCTACTCGCTGGGCGTGGTGGTGCACCGCTACAGCACCGGTCCCTACCGGGCCGGGCTCACGGCCACGGACACCGACCTGCGCTACCAGGTGGCCAGGCTCGGGTTTGACCTGACGATCTCCCGCATCCCTTGAGAACCACCGTCCCCGCCCCACGTGACCAGCGTCGGGGTCCCGACTCATGCCCTCGGAGGTAGTGCCATGCCCAAGCCCGTCTACGTGCGTGTGAAGGATCCGTCCACGGGTCACGAGTTCGACGTCCTGGAGAACTCGCTTCTGCTGCGTCAGGGCCGGGTCGAGCGGGTCAAGCAGAAGCAGTACCCGCCCTCGGCTGTCCGGCGTCTTTCGAAGCATCACCTCAAGCTCGCGCCCTCCGGGGTGCCTGACGTCGCGGCGTCCGCTGGCGACGAGACCACCACCACGGAGGAGTAAGCCCTCATGGCAGACATCCCCAGCACGCCGGCGGACGGCAACATCAAGACCGTCCTCGTCCCGGCCATCGCTGACATCACCGCACCCACGGTGGCCGAGCTGACCGCGGTGACGGCGGTCGAGATCTCGTGCTACTTGACCCCGGGCGGGTATGCGTTCCAGATCGAGCAGGCCACGATCACCGACGAGCGCGAGTGCGACACGATCACCCGCGCGAAGCCGGGCCGCAAGACGCCCACGCTCCAGATCACGGGCATCGACAACACGAACTCCGCGTCGCCCGACAACGAGCTCGCCGACGCGCTGACCGAGGGATCGCACTGGTTCGCGGCACGCCGTCGCGGCAAGGCGTTCGACGACGCATTCGCCGCGGCCGACGTCGTGGCCATCACCGAGTTCGACGTGGGTGTCAACTCGGAGGTCGCGGCGGACGCGAACACGGTCCTGCGCTCGCTGTGGAACACGTTCGTCGAGGCTCACGAGCCCGCCGCCGTCGTCGCCGCCTGACCGCGGTCACCTCGACCCCCTGGCCTGCCCGTCCTGACGCGGAGCGGGCGGGCCAGGGTCCATCCGCGTTATCCGCGTAGGGAGTTACCCATGGCCCTTGCCGACAAGATCAAGCGGGCCCGCAGGCTCGTCGCGTTCTACCCCGACCTCGCTGTCGCCGCGCAGATCGAGACTGCCGAGAGCGAGCTGGCTGCGGCCCGGAAGAAGTACCGCGCCTCGGAGAACTCCACCGCGGTGCGCAAGGCGACCAAGGTAGTGGCGGAGCTCAAGGAGGCTGCTGCCGCCACGGTGCTCGAGGTGGAGCTCGAAGCTCTGCGCCGTAAGGAGTGGGCGGAGCTGGAGGCGTCGAACCCTCCGCGCACTGACAAGACGGCCGACAAGGCGTTCCGGATCAACTGGGACACCTTCGTGGCCGAGGCGTGGCCGAAGTGCGTCATCGCAGTGCGCTACCGCGACTCGCATGAGCCCGTGGAGGTGGCCGCCACCGAGTGGGGGCCGGTGCTCGAGGAGATCTCCGACGGCACCTACCAGGTGTTCGGCATGGCTCTGCTGGAGCTAAACCGCGGGTCGTCCGACCCTTTCTGACAGGCCGCCTCCAAGACCCGGCCGTGCGCGCGGAGGTGGAAGCGGCCGAGCGGCTCGGCATCAGCTACAAGCGGATGCAGGGCTGGGAACCGCGCACGATCTACGAGTACGACACCGACGGACGCCTGGTCGCCTCACGCCCCGAGGTCGAGTGGGACGACACGGAACGAGCCTGGATGCTCTCCCTCGCGGCATGGCGCACCGAGCATGTGTGCCCGCTGTGCGGGATGCCGCGCGAGATCTGCCAGGCACCGGAGACCGAGTTCAACCTCGAGGTGCCCCTACCAACCCGTTGCCACGTCACCACCGCGATCAAACGCGCCCAGGCGGCCCGCGCCAAAGCACCAGGCGAGCACGACGACGCCCTCCTATGGGGAGCCGGGCTCAAGCCGTAGCTCGGCTACTCGATGAGCGTCGCCGAGCCGCGCCACCGCTCGCCGGCCACGTCCCACCGCACATCGCACCTCCACTCAGCGCGGATCATCGCGCCGAAGCTGTTCTGCGCATCCACGAGCCCAGTGATCGTCCACGAGTCGGTCCCGGTTGACGATTCCCGCTCCTCGGAGAAATCGGCCGTCGAGGGCGACTTGAGCTTCTCGGACACCCACTCTTCGCAAATTTCGGCCGCCTGCGAAGAAGTGGGCTCCCAATCACCGTCGTCGTCCCACACGCCAGACATCGCCAGCAAGACAGGCACGAAAGCCACCAGCAGCAGCACGGCGATGACTCCGAGGCACCCGAACAAACATCCCTTCCCGGTGCCGACGCCGCCCGGTTCGCTCTCGCCGCCCTGCCCCTTCGCCTCCGCGGCGCTTCCCACGTCCTCAGTCATGCCGCCCATCGTGCTCGCGGTCCACCGCGCCTGACCAGCAAAACAGGGGGTGAACTCGTGGCCGACCGCACCGTGAAGTTCCGCTTCGGCATCGACATCCCGGGCCTGCGCGCCCAGCTCGGCGCCGCACAGCGCGCCATGACGGACTTCGCGTCCAAGGTCGAAAGCGGCGTGCGGGACAACTCCGCCAGCATCGACCTGCTGTCGAACCGGCTGGCAACGGTCGGCACGGTCGCGCTCGGCGTGGCCGGGGTCGCGGTCCAGCGGTTCGCCGAGTTCGACAAGGCCATGTCCTCGGTGTCCGCGGCGACGCACGCCACCGGTGCGGAGCTGGACGCACTCCGTGAGGCCGCGATCCGGGCCGGCGCGGACACGTCGTTCTCCGCGAGCGAGGCAGCCGGCGCGATCGAGGAACTCGCCAAGGCCGGCGTCTCGACGACCGACATCCTCGCGGGCGGACTGGACGGCGCGCTGGCGCTCGCGGCGGCGGGCGGGATCGATGTGTCCGAGGCCGCCGAGACGGCGGCCAGCGCGTTGACGCAGTTCGGCCTCAAGGGATCGGATGTCGGTCACGTCGCCGACCTGCTCGCGGCCGGCGCCGGAAAGGCTCAGGGCGGTGTCACCGACCTGGGCCAGGCGCTCAACCAGTCCGGCCTCATTGCCGCGCAGACGGGCCTGACGATCGAAGAGACGACGGCGGCTCTGTCCGCGTTCGCCTCGGCGGGTCTGCTCGGATCCGACGCCGGCACCTCCTTCAAGACGATGCTGCAGGTGCTCTCGGCGCCCTCGTCCACGGCGGCCACGGAGATGGAACGCCTGGGCATCAGCGCCTACGACGCGCAGGGCAACTTCGTCGGGCTCGAGGCACTGGCAGGGAACCTCCAGAGTGCGCTTGAGGATCTGACGCCCCAGCAGCGCAACAGCGCGCTGGCGACCATCTTCGGGTCGGACGCCGTGCGCGCCGCCTCGATCATCTACAAGCAGGGCGCCGAGGGTGTCCGCGAGTGGACTGGGGCTGTCGACGACCAGGGCTACGCGGCCGAAACCGCGGCCATCCAGCTCGACAACCTCGCCGGCGACCTCGAGGCACTCGGCGGATCGCTGGACACCGTGTTCATCCAGTCCAGGGGCGGCGCGAACGACGTCCTGCGAGACATGGTGCAGCGCACTGAAACTCTGGTCGACGCCATCGGGGAGATCCCCGGGCCCGTGCTGAACGCGACGACCATGATCGCCGGCGCCGGCGGCCTTGCCCTCCTGGGCGTGGCGGGGCTGGGGAAGCTCACGGTCGGCGTCGTGGAGACGCGAGACGCCATGAAGGCCCTGGGCATCACGACCCGGACCGCGACGATCGCCGTCGGCGCCATGGGCGCCGCCCTCGGGGTGGCAACGGTGGCCCTGACGATCTGGCTGCAGAGCGCCGCCGACGCGAAGGCTCGGACCGAGGCGTACGCGGCCACGCTCGACGACCTCGGAAGCTCCACGGAGAAGACGGCAGATGTCATCGCGGAGTCGCTGGCGAGCAGCACCAAGTCCTGGGTGGACGGGTCCACGACCTGGATAGACCTCGCCGACCGGATGGGCATCGCCACCGAGGACCTCACCGGCTACGTGCTGGGCGAGGCGGACGCTGTCGAGCGCGTCGACGGCGCGCTAACCGACTACGTCGAGAACGCGTCCGTATGGGACAAGATCAACAGCTCCAACCGGGACACCGCCCGGAGCCTGCGGGACGAGCTCGAGCGCCAGTCCGAGTCTCTGACTGAGGCTGAGCGCCGGACCGCGCAGGAGGCCCGCGCCAAGGCCGAGTCTGCAGAGGAGTCCGAGGGGCTCACCGAGGCCACCGCCGACCTGACTGCGCAGACCGAGGAATACGTCGACGTGCTCGGCGAGGCGATCTCCGCCCAGCAGACCGCAGCGAACGGCGTGCTCGACCTTCGTGACGCCCAACGCTCGGCCGAGGAGGCGCTCGACGCCGCAACGGGCGCCCTCAAGGAGAACGGCCGCACCTTGGACATCACCACGTCCAAGGGCCGGGACAACCAGGCCGCGTTGGACGCCATTGCGGACTCCGGATGGGACCTGATCGAGTCCATGCACGCCACCGGATCCTCTCAGCAGGAGCTGCAGGACACGATGCAGACGACGCGGGACCGGTTCATCAAGACCGCGCAGTCGATGGGCGCCACGAAGGAGCAGGCGCGCCAGCTCGCCGACCAGCTTGGACTGATCCCGAAGACCGTCACGACCGAGGTCGTGGCCGACACCACGAGCGCGCGCAACTCGCTGGAGTCGTTCATCAAGGACGCGTCAGGCCGCACGATCGCAATCGCGTTCCGCGGCAGCCTCGGGGCCACGGCCATGGCTGACGGCGGCGCCGTCTATGGCGGGGTCCCGGGCCGCGACTCGGTGCCGGTCATGGCGATGCCCGGTGAGCACATGCTCGACGTCGCTGACGTGCAGGCGATGGGCGGGCAGGCGGGCGTGTATGCGTTCCGGCAGGCGCTGCACTCGGGCATGGCGCACTTCGCGAACGGTGGCGCGGTGGAGATGACTGCCCGGCAGTTCGTCATGCCGGTCGCTGCGCCGTCCTCGACGGCGCAGCCGGTGGGGGCGACGACGTATCGGTCGATCACGGTGAACAACAACGGCCGCGAGTTCGGTGTGCGGGATCTGCTGCATGCCGATCGTGTCCTGGAGCTGCAGGACCCGGAGGTGTCGCCGTCGTGACCTTCTACGTCCTGGCCTCAGCGCGTGGCGCTGAGCCGCCCCCGACCGCCGAACCGTCCGATTCCCGGCGGTTCTGGCTGGAGTCGTGGGACGGCGCTCGCGTGCTGCAGATCGGTGGGGCCGATCATGAGGGCCCGCTGCAGCTGCAGACGGGAAACCTGGGCCTGGAGGTCGCACCCTCCAGCCTGTACTCCAGCGGGCTGCCCGGCGCGGCCGGTGAGGTCGTGCAGGGCACGTCGACGCCGTCGCGGCCGGTGCTGTTGCCGTTGATGGTCAATACGCGCGATCAGGCCGAGCAGTGGCGTGAGGTGCAGGCGCTGCGGGACCTGACCGACCCTGCCCGCGACATGACGCCGGATGGGAACTTCCGTCTCGTGTGCCGGTCGGCGTCAGGCATGCGGCGCCTGAACTTGGCCTACCGCTCGGGTCTGGAGGGGACGGGTGGCCTGCTGCCGTGGGCTGCCCGGTACCCGCTGGACGCGCTCGCCGTGCAGCCGTTCGCCGAGGACCAGGCCGAGCAGGTCCGGGAGTTCGCACTGGTGCAGGACACGACGCCGTTCCTGGGCGGGATCTGGGGGCAGATCTACCTGGTCTCCTCGGCGATCGCCGGGGCGGATACGCCGATCGTGATGACGTCGGCGGTGCCGGTGTACCCGACGTTCGAGCTGACCGGTCCGGCCTCGTCGGTCCTGATCACGGGGGACAACGGTCTGCGGATCGACGTGCCGGCCGGTGTCGCGGGCGGCGCGACCCTGCGGATCGTCACGAGCCCGCGGGGCAAGTCGGTCCGGCTGGACGGTGAGCCGGCAGCCGGGCATCTGGCCCGCGGATCGCTCGGTGTCCCGTTCAGTCTGGGCACGACCCGCATCGACGTGTCCGCACCTGGCGCTGACGCGAGCACGCAGCTGCGGATCTCGTGGCGGGGTCAGTACCGGAGCCTGTGGTGACCGCCTGGACGCTCGCGCCGCGTGACGCGGATCTGGGGCGCACGCTGGACCCGCCCCAGTTCGACGAGCTCGACCCGGTAGAGCGGTACAACGCGCCCGGCACGTGGGTCGTGAAGGGTCCGGCCGAGCAGCTGCGCGTGTTCACCCCGGGTATGGGCGCGATCCTGGATCGCGAGGGCGAGCAGGTCATGTCCGGGCAGGTGCGCACGATCCGGCGTCGCGCCGAGTGGGTGCCCGACGACCAGGGCGTGATGGTCCTGCAGGACACGATCACCCTCGGGTTCATCGAGGACAACCGTGAGCTGTGGTCGCGCCTGTGCTGGCCGGACCCGGCACACGCCCTGACCTCGACCCTGTCCACGTTCACCGTCTCGCACGACACCCGCACGGGCTCACGTGAGGCGCTACTGCTGGGCTACATCGCCGACAACCTCGGCCCGGCCGCGCCGCTGGTCGACCGCCGCCTGACCGACCTGGTGGTGCCGGCCTCGCTGGATCGTGGCGGGACGGCGACCTGGCAGGCGCGCATGGACGTGCTAGGCGACGTCGTCGCGTCGCTGGCCGAAGCGGGCAACCTGCGTGTGCGGGTCGTGCACGACGAGCCGACACCAAGCGCGCCGCGCCTCCTGGTGCAGGTCACCGACGTCACCGACGTCAGCGCGAATGTCACATTCGGCGCCACCGACGCACTGCGCGCCACCGGGCTGATGACCTCCTGGGGCTACTCCCTCAGCGAGCCCGAGACCACGGCCGCGATCGCGTTCGCTGCCGGGGAGCAGGCCGCACGCGAGGCCGCCCAGCTCGTGGACGCAGGCGGCGAGGCCCTGTGGGGCCGGCGTCGCGAGCAGCTGGTGGACCGGCAGACCGACGACCAATCAGTGGTCGACGACGTCCTAGCCGAACGGCTCGCTGCTGGTGGCTCGCCGTCCTCGGTCGAGCTCACGGCCTCCGCCACCGGCGATCTGATCCGCGGCGTCGACTACGACCTCGGCGCCGTCGTCGGCATCGAGCTTCCCGACTTCCCGGTCGAGGTCTCCGATCGCCGCGTCCGAGAGGTCGCCACCCGAGTACGCCCGGGCGCCGCCGACGAGGTGTCCCTGGTCGTGGGTGCCCCCGGGGCCACGTCCACATCCACCGCCGAGGTGGCACGCATCAACCGCTTGCTCGCGCGTCTGGCCAGACTGGAGAGGAGCCGCTGATATGGCGGAAGTACAGGAGTCCGGGCCGCTGGACGGCGTGGCGTTCACCGACGAGAACTGGGGCTGGATCTTCGGCGACGACAGGGGCATCGTCGCCGACACCGACGGCACCGCATTCAACATCACGCTGCCGTCGGGATCGGACACGGCCGAGGTCGGATCGGCCACGCTCGACTCGATCGCCGTCGTGGTCGGCCGTGCACTGCGGATCGAGGCCGGCACCACACAGTCCATCGACATCCCCGCCTCGGTCGGCGGCGGCGCGACCGGCCGCACCGACCGCATCGTAGCCCGCTTCGACCCGGTCGCCTTCGGCACCGCGCCCGGCCCGGTCCGCCTGCACCGCATCGCAGGAACCGAGGGATCGGCCGACGCGCCCGACTACGACCCGACCACGGACGTGCGCCTGTGGCGCGTGACCCGCATCGAGGGGGAGGGCCTGAATCAGGCGATCGCCGTCCCGGAGCGCTCCTGGCTGGGACGCACCATCCTGGTCGAGCCAGGCGCCACCCTGCCAGCCGCGCCCCTGA
>NZ_BAAGRL010000019.1:0-1504 GCF_054782975.1 Myceligenerans halotolerans | reverse complement strand
CCTGTGTCGGTTGTAGGGTACGGTAATAATCATATAATTTTCCTGACCATAACAAATGTTATAGTTATCTATGACAAACTCATCAATAATAATCTTAGAGACCGTTATAAATCGTCGCTGTTAACCATGACAACGAAACCCTTGTTCAATCGGCGGATAGTATTATAACTATCTTCTACGTTACTCATGTTAGCATTTTCTCTCCCATTATGTCCAGATAATGAAACACTATCTTTCATCCACATGGGATGCTCCTCTACTCTGATTAAATTACAGAATATATAATTTAATTGACATAGTTTCGGTAAATGACCTATAGACCCGCATATTGTCGGTGCCTATAGTCCTTTAGGCAACTGAGTTGTTACACCCTCTTCAAATGATAGCTACCTCCAAGCTAACATCATTGCTGTATTAGGACTACGACTTCCTTAAATTCACTTAGTCATTATTTTGGGACCTTCTATCTATGTTCTCGGCTGTTTCCGTTTCGACTATCCACCTTATCATGAATAGTCTGTCCTTCCCATAAAAATTTACATCATTTGGTGGTTAACACATCAAAGGTAGAATCTATGATCCCCCAATTAAATTAACGATTAAAACCATTAATATGATGGTCAGTGCTCTACCTATGTAAGTATATATGGAAAACCGTACCTCAATACGTTTCGAGGAGTACCAGCTATATCGTGGTCAGAGTTGTCTTTCACTTACCACCCTTTGCTCATCGGACAATAATGCAACATTGACCCGTTCGACCTATGAGTCTGGCAAAGGGTAAATCACCACGTTTCGGGTCTAATCCTAGTAACTATCCCGAATTAGTCTTATACTAATCAGTCGCTGTCGCTGGGGTTATTAACCTTGCTACTAGAAATAACTCGCTAACCCATTATGCAAAAGGTACGTTATCACATTCAAAATTAATTGAATTGCTTTAACTGCTTGTATGATTGCTGATTCAGAATCTATTTCACTAGTCATCGACTTTCTTTTCATCTTTCCCTCACGGTACTTTTCACTATCGCTACGTCATTCATACTTAGCCTTTGAGGATGGTTCCCCAATTTCTTTTCTTTTTCTAAAAAGAACTTCATGCAAGTTTTCTCTTACATTACTTATTTATTATCTATTTTATCATAAGCATACAGGGCTATTACCTTCTACGGATTACTTTTTCCAAAGTATTCTGCATTATAATAATGATATTTGGCTAGTTCTATTTCGCTCGCCACTACTTTAGAAGTCACGGTTGTTTTCCTTTCCTACAGTTACTAAGATGGTTCAGTTCACTGTGTATATAATTTACGGTTTCCCGTGCGGAACGCTATAATAAATTCATATATTATATAGCTTTTAGACAATAAGTCTTCCGTATAATGAATGCGTGCTAGACATCCCCAACAATCACTTTGATTACTCACACCTATGTGTCCATATATTTGTCATACTTATATTTACAAATTTATAAATATTTACTTATCTATAACTAATATAATTC
>NZ_BAAGRL010000018.1:0-80722 GCF_054782975.1 Myceligenerans halotolerans | reverse complement strand
CCTGGCCATACCGCCCACCTCCAAAATTGGCGGACGTCTCTACGCTACGAGGGGAGGCACAGATCTACGGCCGGGCCCTGGGGGTGTCTGGGTTGGGCCCGGCCGCAAGTCGTAGGGGTCTACGTGTGGGTCAGGGGGAGTTCGAACCCGGCTGGGCGTCCGGCGTCGTCCACGATGGTGGGGGCGGTGCGCCACCAGGGGCGTCGTCGGCCCTCGATGCCCCGCGGGTAGCGCAGGTCGGCGTCCAGCGCGGCGTGCTGGATGTCGAGCATCGTGGCTCCGCGGCCGGCTGGGACGGGTGCGTGTCGTACCCAGCCGTGCCGGCGGCGGATCCAGATCTCGGCTCCGGCCAGGTCTACGCCGTCGCCGTGCCAGACTCTCACCACCGTTGCAGGCTCCGGCCCTGCCACGTCGGACCGGTCGGCGCCGCTGGTCGTATCGGTGGCCTTCGGGACGGCGCTCGTCACGGCGGCGGTGAGTTGTGCGGCCAGGGGTGAGAGCCCGGGCCGCAGCGCCGCAGGCGGCACCAGGGCGGTCAGACTGTCGTGGAGGTTGTCGTGGACCACGGTGGTGTGTAACGGGCGGCCGAGCCGGGCGTGGATGGCTTCGCGTGCCGTGTCTGGTGACGTAGCCGGTGCGGTCACGTCGCAGGAGTCCGGTCCGGTCAGGATGACGTTCAGCCCGGTGGCCTGGGCCAGGACGTCCGCGTACTCACGGATGCCGGGTGCGTGCAGTCGGGCCTGGCTGGTCACCTCGCCACGCAGCCGTGCCAGCGGCACCTGCTCCTGCACGCCGTGCAGGAGTGCGGTCGCAGGCTGGCGGCTGACCCGCCAGCCGGTCCCGGGATCTTCTGCGGCGATCAGCGTCTCGGGCAGGAGCTGCAGGTCTTCCAGCTGCAGGATCAGTGCGTCCAGGTCGAACACGACCGCGTCGAGCAGCTCGTACCCGCCCGGCATACCCGCATCCAGGCGCACGGTCAGCGCCCCGTGGGAACAGATCGCATAGCCCTCACGGACTCCGAACCGCCCTGCCAGTCGCAGGAGCCCGGACAGTGACCGGTCGGTGGACAGCAGGATCGTGTGTCCGGCCGCGACCACCAACTCCAGCGTCTGGACGGTCTCGGGCGAGATCCGCCGGCCCGCCATAGCCAGCTGCGCGTCGACGTCTACCAGCAGCAGCCGCGCGGTACTCCATGTGGCCGTGTCGGTCGTGGCCGGTGCTTCGGCGGGGCTCACCGGGGGCCTCCCGAACCACGGCGCGGCCCGAGCGCTCCGGCCGGATCGCGCAGCCGTGCCCGCACCTGGACCTCCAGGTTGTCGCGCGCTCCGGTCCACAGCGTGTACTCGGGAACGGTCAGCCGGTGGTCCAACGGCGCATCGCAAGCCAGCAGGCGGGCGATCTGCTCCCCCTCGGACAGGTCCCGCGGGTGCACACAGATCCGGTTGCGTGTCACCGTCACGACCTCAAGCCGCTCACCACCCACCTTCGCGACCATCCCGATCGCCGTACCCAGCGCGAGCACGAGCGCGCCCTCGCCGGAGCCTCGTTCATGATGCGAATCATGAAGCACCGTTCTCATTGCCATCTCCTCTCCGCCGGCCCGCGACACCGCAGTCACGAGCATGAGTGGTGCAGTACGTCGAACTACGTCTCGTGCCCGTACTGGCCCTGCCCGACGTGAATGCTTGACGGGCAGGCAGCTGGCCGAGATCTCCGAACCGGCCATGTAGTACAAGATCCATATCCAGGTGACCATGTACTACGAGAGTTCGGGAGGGGTTCGCTGTCCGGTGCCACGGACTCACGCATGCTGCGACCGCCCTCATCGCAGACTTCCGCTACGGAATCGCGCCACGGGATGGCGCGATGGTGCTGATGTTGCTTGCGCCGGGCCGCTATGCTGGGGGCGGATGTCCTGGCGTGTTCTGCAGGTCAAGTCGAGCCGGATGTAGAGCACGACATCGACGAAGTAGAGCAACCGATGACGAGACAAGGGGAAGGCGGCATGACGAAAGCTGCTGGATACGCCGCAATCGCCGAGCACTACCGCAACCTGATCCGCGAGGGCACCCTGGCTCCTGGCGAGCGGATGCCGACCATCCGGGAGGTCATGGCCGACTGGGAGGTGTCCAACGCGACCGCGCTGCGGGCGTACAAGGTCCTCCGGCAGGAGGGCCTGACCACCGCCAGCAGCGGCGCCGGGACCGTCGTGGCCGGCTACGGCAGCGACAACATCGCCTCCCGCGTGCGCACCCACGCCGCTACCAGCCGGGCTCTGGCCACCGGCGAGACCTCCCAGATCCTGGAGGTCGCCACCATTGGCGCCGAGGAGGCCATCGCAGCCCGGCTCGACGTCGAACCCGGATCCCCGGTACACGTACGCCGACGGCTCGTCAGCCGCGGCGGCTCACCGGTTCACCTGTCCTCCTCCTACTACGCCCCCTTCGTCGTCGAAGCCACACCAGAGCTGACCGAACCGGTCTCCACCGGCGCCTCACGAGAGCTGGCGGCTGAACGGCTGGGGGTGCCTCAAGGTCACGTTCTGGAGGAAGTGACCTCCAGGCTCGCCACGGATCACGAACGCACCGCCCTCGGACTCACCGGCCAGGTGATCGTCACCCAGGTACTCAGGACCGTGTCCCTCACCGACGGCCGCGTCGTAGAGGCGGCCACCAAGGTCTGCCACGGATCGACCGTCCTGAAGTGGTCCACGTCCCTGGCCGAGGACCACTAGGAAGCACCACCCAGACGCGCGACGGGAGGGCCGGCCATGCGACGAGTCGATCCGCTGTTCGGGCGGCGCTTACGCGAACTGCGCGAGGCCGCCAGACTCTCGCTACGCGACATGTACCACCTCTCCCGCGTCTCGAAGTCGCTACTGAGCGAGTACGAGAACGGACGACGACGCCCAAGCGCCGAGCGCGCCGAACTGCTGGACCGATGCCTCAACGCCGGCGGAGCCCTCGCAGGCATGGTGAGCGACCCGGCCCTGAGTGCGGAAGACGACGACAGCGCCGAGCGGATCGAACGGGCCGCGACAAGCCCTCGGATGGTCGACCGGCTGACCGTGGAGGCGCTGGCCAGGGTGCTGGCGTCCCACCGACGCCTGGACGACACCATGGCCGCAGCCGAGCTGTGGCCCATCGCCGCGGCCTCGCACGATCTGGTCACCAACCTCGCCCACGACGTGCGAGGCCGCCACGCCGACGCCTTACGTACCGTGGCCGCCGAGTCCCTGCAGTTCATCGGCTGGCTGCATTCCCAGCTCGGGCACTACGCCGAGGCCGACCGCCTCTGGTCGCAGTCCGCCTCCCACGCCGAAAGCATCGACGCCGCCAGCCTCGCCTCACAATCCCGCCGCTTCCGCGGCTCCCTCGCCTGGGAACGCAGGCGCCCCGCCACCATGGTCCAGCACTACCAACACGCAGCAGCGACCCCCGGCGCCGGACAACTCCACCAAATCGACGCCACCATCCGCACCGCCCACGGACTCGCCCTCATGGGCGAACACCTCGAAGCAGTCGCCGTACTCCACCAGGCCCAGGACGCCATCACCGCAACCGACCACGACGCACCCGACCCATTCGCCTACTGGCTCACCCCCACCTGGCTCCGCTTTCCCCTCGGCCTCGCACTCCTCGAACTCGACCAACCCGCCGAAGCCGCACACAACCTCAGCACCGGCCTCGCCGACCTACCCGCCGACCAGCGCGAAACCAACTGGACGACGCAATACAAGCAGGCGCTCGCCGAGTCGCGAGCTGCGATGTAGAGAATCGCGCCCAGGTCCAAGGCCTCGCCCGGCGCGCCGGACTGCTCCCGGAGTTCCTTCGCGAGCGCGCGATCAACGAGATGGACGAGACTCTGCTCAGGCTGCAGAAGGCCGGGAACACGGTGATGGACGGCGACGGTAGTGGTCGAGATGACGACCAACAGCACCAAGGCCGCCGAATTCACCGAGTCCCGGATGAAGGCCCTCGGCATCCGCGGCTATGTTCGGATCGTCCCGGAGTGACTGGAGAACCATGACAGACCTCCTGGTGGCAGTGACCCCGGGCGAGCACCGGTTCGACCCCGACCGGATCGCCGCAGCCGCGACACAACGATGGCCTTCCGCCGACGACGTCGACATCACCGGCCCCGAGCTGGCTGACCTGGCCGAGGTACTGAGCAAGCAACTCACGATCCGCGACGACCAACAGGTCGTCCTGGCGAACTTCCACGCCGACAACAAGGGCATCGGGATCGAGGGCGACGACGACCTCGAGGCCGACTTCCTCGCCCTGCTGACCCAGCACACGACACTTCCCGACGAAGGAATCGTCGTGGTGCACTGGACCGACCAGATCGCCACCCTCCGACCGAACATGACACCCGACGACATACGCGCGCTGCGCAGTTGAGTTGTCGGGCGTCACTCTCACCGACACACGTGACGTCATCGCGCGAACAGATCCGTTGGCCGGCCGTTCACCGCCTCCGATGCGACTCGCCGGTGCCGCGTCCGCGCAGGACGGCCAGGATCGACCAGACGCAGAAGGCGAACGACCCGCCTCCCACGACGATGGCCAGGATGGCACCGGCCGGTCCGCTCCTGAACGAGTCGTCACCGAGCCACACGAAGCCCATGGCAAAGATCCACAGCCCGACGATGGCGTAGACGAAGGTGGCCATGTACTTGAGCCCGTCGAGCAGGTACGACATGGACGTTCCAGGTGTTTCGTCCGCGACGGGCTCCCCCGGCACGTCTCGCGGGTCAGCGGACCAGAAGGCCCTGGCGGGCAGGTCCGTCGCTTCGCGTTCGGCGGCCGGATCGGGAGACGGCTTCGTGGCGTCCGGGGAGTCCGCCGGCTTGGGAGGCCGGCGCTCGTCGTCTCGCTCGTGGGTCATGCCGGGACTCCGATCGTCTCGATCACGCGGCCGTGAGGCTCCGCCCGGTCCCACGACCGGGCGGAGCCTCACCGTCACCCTGCCTTCGACAGGGCGGCACCACTCATCAGCGCCACGCCGTCGATGCCAGGCCCCACGCTGTTGATGCCAGACCCTCGGCCGGCGCGAGGTCCTTCTCCAGTTCCTCCTCGAGGTCCTCCTCCCGCAAGGTCAGCAGGCGCTGCAGGCGGTTCTCGACGAACTCCTGCTCGTCGAGGATGGGAGCGGACTTCTCGAGCAGGAGCATGCCGCCGGTCGTCACGCGGGCGACACCATCGCTGGTGTCGATCACCTTGACGACACATGCCTGGGACAGGTCTCTCAGGTGCCGCCGGACAGCGGTCTCCGAGTGGTGCTCATTTCTCGCGACTCTGCCGATGCTTCCGTGCTTCGCGAGCGCGCGGAGGAACTGCCAGTGCCGGGCCGTGATCTGGGGGTTAGCCACGTCCTGCTACCTCATCTCGTTCTGGATCCGGTATGGGGATCTTTCGCAAGTCACTGAGCGGTGTTGCCGCGGCATTGCCGCGCCAGCACCCGAGGATAGGGGCTCAAGCACTACGGGGGCTACCAACAGATCATGAATGCTCGATATTGGTTCGCAGGTCAGGAGCGTGCGACACCGCGGGCCGCCCACATTGGCCGCCGTTCTCGATCGACTGTTCGTCAAGCCGTGTTGCCGCATTGTTATCCCGATCCGGCTACGAAAACAATAATTGAACTTTTGACCGTACGGCGGGAGCCGTCACATGGACAGATCCCCCATTCATGTTGCGATTCGATGTCGGCGCGGTGGATACCGTCACGCGCCCGCTACGCTGCGTCTGGCCGCTGGTGGCCGAGCACGGATGACGTCCTGAGCCAACCGAGGAGAACCGTGGAAGAGGTCGTTGTCACAGGTCTGGGCGCGTTCTCGCCGATCGGCGGAGATGTCGCCGGGTTCGAGGAGAGCCTGTTCGCCGGACGGCACGGCATCGTGCCGATCGAGCGCTTCGACACGGGAGATCTGGCCGTGCGGGTCTGCGCTCCGGTCAAGGACTTCGCCCCCGAGGAGCACTTCGCGTCGAACGAGGCGTGGCGGCTGGACACCTACAGCCAGTTCGGGCTGATCGCCGCCCGGGAAGCCGTCGGCGACGCGGGGATCGCGGGCGCCGTCGACCCGTACCGCCTCGGCGTGTACATGAGCAGCGGGTTCGGGGGAATCGGGACGGTCCTCGAGGAGCAGGAGAGGATGCGGCAGCAGGGGCCCCGGCGGGTCTCGTCGATGCTGATCCCCAAGTGGATCGGAAACATGCTGTCCGGTCTGGTGGCGATCGAGCACGGCGCCCGCGGTTCCGCGGTCGCGCACGTCGCGGCCTGCGCGTCGAGCGCCGTGAGCATCGGCGAGGGGATGCGGGCGATCCGCCACGGCTACGCCGACGCGGTCATCTGCGGCGGCGCGGAAGGGGCCATCCAGAAGCTCGTGACCGCGGGCTTCCAGAACCTGCGCGCGCTGACCACCGAGGCCAACCCGGACCGCGCGTGCATCCCGTTCGACCGGGACCGGTGCGGCTTCGTCATGGGCGAGGGGGCGGCCGCCGTCGTCCTCGAGAGCGAGTCCCACGCCCGCGCCCGCGGTGCCACCATCCACGCCCGGATCTCCGGCTACGGCGTCACGAACGACGCGTCGCACGTCACCGCACCGGCGGAGGACGGCGCCGCCGTCGACCGCGCGATCACCGACGCGCTCGCCGAGGCCGGCGACCGCGACGAGACGGTCTACGTGAACGCGCACGGCACCGGCACCGTCAAGAACGACCGGCTCGAGGCGGCGGCGATCGAACGGATCCTCGGCGGCAAGGCCGTCGTGTCCGCGACCAAGTCGATGACCGGGCACCTGCTCGGCGCCGCCGGAGCGACCGAGGTCGTCGCGTCGGTCCTGGCGCTGCGGCGCCAGACGGTCCCGGCGACCGTGGGGACCTCGCACCTCGACGAGGACGTCCAGGTCGACGTCGTGCACGGCGCCTCACGGCCGGTCGAGCTGGATCGTGCGCTGTCCCTGTCCCTCGGTTTCGGCGGCCACAACACCTGCCTCGTCATCGACCGCGTCGACGGGTAAGAGCTGCACGGGGTGCAGCAGGCGGAGCCGCAGCCGGTCCCGGAGGCCCCGCTCGCTCAGCCCCTGCGCGCTGACGCTGATGTGGGTGCCCGGCTCGGTGCCGGCGAGCGTGAGAATGTCCGTCGCCGCGGCCGTGTCCACCTCGTTCAGCGGCGTGGTCAGGCCGCGCCCGGTGCGCTTGACGGCGGCTTCCTTCCGGGTCCACAACGCGCCGAGGTCGTCCGCCCGGACGAGCGCGTTCCGGAGCGACTGCTCCCCCGGCGCGGCGATCCTCTCGAACAGTGCGTCGTCGAACGGTAACCGGCCCTGGACATCGACGCCGACCGGCACCGGGGCCAGGACGCACACGCAGACCGAGGCGTCGTGCGACAGGTTGAAGTGCGGCTCGCCCGTCCCCCGGAAGCGAGGCTTCCCGTGGGGGCCGCGGACGACGTCGGGCATCGGACCGTCGCCGCACTCCCGCCACAGGTACTGCAGCAGCGCGAACGCGACCACGCTCGCGTACCGGTCCCTCGCGTGGTGGTAGCGGTCGCTCCGGCGCCGCCGCTCGGCGGGCAGGCGCGAGCGCAGGCGCAAGAACTCCGCCTCATCGAGCAGGTCGGCACGCGCGACCGCGAGGTGGATCATCCGTCGGCGCGAAATCCGGGCTCGGTCATTCTCCTCGTCGCCCTCTCGTTCGTCAGATGCCCCGGTCCCGTCAGATGCCCGGGTCCCGTCAGAAGCCCAGATCCCTGAGCCACCCCAGCAGGTCGTCCTCGCGCTGCCGGGCATTCTCCTCCTGCCACGCGCCGAGCTCGTTCGCGTCGACCAGGAGGCCGTCCTGGAGGTAGATCACGCGGTCACCGCGCGCCGCGCAGCCCGGGTCGTGAGTGACCATGACGATGGTCGTCCCGCCGCGGTGCACATCGGTGAGCGCGTCCATCACCTCGGCCGACATGCTGCTGTTCAGCGCGCCCGTCGGCTCGTCCGCGAACAGCACCGACGGCTCACCCGCCAGCGCCCGGCAGATCGACGCCCGCTGCAACTGACCACCCGACACCTGCGTGACCCCGTGATCCTTGACATGCGCGATCCCGAACCGCTCCATCAGCGCGTCCACCCGCGCGATCGCAGCATCCCGACCCTGCCGGGGCGCCGCCTTCAACGCCGGCAACAGAATGTTGTCCCGCACGTCCAGATTGCTCAGGAAATGCGCCTGCTGGAACACGAAACCCATCCGCGTCAGACGGACCTTGCTCATCTCCGCGTCGCTCAGCGACGTCAGCTCCCGCCCCTCCAACGCCACATTCCCGCTGGTGGGCCGGTCCATCCCGCTGATCGAGTACAACAGCGTGGACTTCCCGGAACCCGACGCACCCATGATCACGAAGAACTCCCCGGCACGAACCGTCAGATCGATACCGCGCAGCACCTCGGTCGGCGGCTCGGTCGAGAAGTAGGTCTTGCTCAGTTCTCGTGACTCCAGGGTCACCGTTGCTTGATTCATGACTTGTCCCCTCATTCTCGGAGCCACTGGCTCTTGTCAGCACGCCGGATCCCGGCCGTCAGCAGGACGACACCCAGATATCCCGCCCCGAGCAGCAGCAGCGGATACAGCACGTACACCAGCCACGGATTCGGGATGAACGACAGGTCCGTGATCCCGATCTGGACGGCGGCAAGCCCTCCGCCGGCCATCGCCTGCCCCGCGGTCGCCGCGAACACCAGACCCGCGGCCGTCCCGGCGGCCACCGCCAGCAGCGTCTTGATCCGCACCTGCGCCACGATCTCGCGCGTGGAGAACCCGATCGCGGTCAGCACGCCCATCGTGGCCCGGTCACGCGTGAGCCGGAGCTTGAGGAACAGGCTCGTGATGAGCACCGCCACCCCGAGCCCGAACACCAGCGCGATCCAGGCCGCGCTGCGTAGCGAGTCGATCAGGACCCCCAGGGTCTCCCGCAGGTATTCCTGCGTCGGCTTCACGCCCGCCGTCGGGAACCGTGCGTCGTACTCGTCGGCGACGCTCGCGGGGTCCGTCCCCTCGTCGGCGATGTCCGCGTAGACCGTGTAGGCGGATGCTCCCTCGGTCACCGCACCCGGCATCTTGGCGGTCAGTCCGCCATTGGTGATGTCCTGGTAGATCCCGCTGAGCCGCACCGTGATCGGCTCGTCGCCGTCGTAGATCGTCAGATCGTCCCCGACACCCACCTGATACTTCTCCGCGTTCAGGACCGACAACGCGATCTGACCGTCCTGCGGCAGGCCGCCCTCGCTGAACCGGACGCCTTCCTCGGGCTGGTCCCCGATCTCGACGCGCAGTCTCGACCGCCCGTCCTCGCTGTCGGCGCTGTAGTCGACGTAGGCGAACGTCTCCACGTCCGTGAGACGGTCGTCGTCCGCCATCGCTGCGACCAGCCGGTCCTTGACGCCGTCGACACCCTCCTGGAACTGCACGTCCGCACGGAGGTCGCGCTCCGGTGCGCCCAGGTAGGTGATGAACCGCGGACTCTCGAAGGTGCTGACCAGGTTCGCCGGGAGCGTGATGAGCACCGCGGTCAGGCCGAACACGATCGGCAACAGCACCCACGCCCGGCCCTCGGCCCGCAGGTCGAGCAGCGCCAGGCGCCGGTTGGTGCCCGCACCGGACGACGACGCCAGCCCCGTGCGCCGCACCCAGCGCGCCTGCCGCTTCGCGCGACGGGCCGTCTGCTTCTCGTCGAGGGTGCTGCCGTGCACGAGAGCGTTCACGACCTCGATCCTCCGCACCCCACCCAGGACGCTGCGGCAGATCCCCACGACGATCACATAGACCGCGGCGAGCGCGATCAGCGGCACCAGGGCTGTCCACACGCCCGCCGGCGCCTGCGCGAAATTCGTCTGGATACCCTGCGTCAGCGCGTTCGCCGCGACGAGCGCGAGCAGCCCCCCGACGACGCACGCGACCAGCGCCAGGATGCTGTACTTCGTCAGGTACAACCCGGAGATCGCACGATCCGGGATACCGATCGCCTTCATCGCCCCGATCTCGTGCACCTCGTCCTCCAGCGTTCCCCGGATGACGAAGCGCAGGTTGAGCAGCGCGATCGCGATGAGGATCAGGCTGACGAACACCAGCGCGAACGCGACCAGCCCGTCGCTGATCAAGCTGATGATCCGAAGCTGCTGGCTCGTGACCGCCTGGCCGTTGGTCGGCAGCCCGCCGGCCCCCTCGTACGCGGTCTGCATCGCGTTCGCGTCACCACCGGCCGTCAACCGGTACTCCGCGATGATCTCCGGCGTGGCACCCCCGGCCCGTTCCAGCGCCTCGAAGTCCTCGGGATGGATCAGGAACCGCGCCGACGGCGAGAGCGAGGCCGCCATCTGCGCGTCCTTCACCGACCCCCGCACCTGGAGCTCGTGACCCCCGGAGTCGGTCCGGATCGTGAGGACGTCCCCGGCCACCAGGCCGTACTGCTGCTGGTAGACGACCGGGACGTACACCTCGCCGGCCGCCGGTTCGACGACTCCCCCGGTCTCGTCGACGAGAAAGTCGAACTCCGCGTTCTGCGTGACGAAGAGGTTGTCGATCCGGCTGGCGGCCAGATCGCCGCTCTCGCCGGTGTCCGGGCGCTCCCAGGACAGGGAGGCGCTGTCGTAGCCGAGCATCTCCTCGACGAGCCACGCGTCGATCTCCGACTCGTGGTCCGCCGCGAACTGCTCCAGCGCTGCCTCGTCGTAGTCCCCCAGGTGCATCTGCAGGAAGTCCGGGGGCTTGCCCTGCTCGAACAGCTGGCTGATGGAGCCGGCCAGCCGTTCGACCACCATGGACCCGGTCGCCATCAGGAAAGCACTCAGGACCAGGAGGACGACAAGGGCCGCGTTGACGCTCTTGTTCTTGACCAGGTCGTTGTAGGCGTACCGGAGATAGAGCCGCTCCCCGTTCTTCACTGTGATGCTCCGCATCCGTGGGATCTGCGACGACGTCTGCGTCAGGACGCCTCCATGCTGGCCTGGATGCGGCCCGGAAAGGATGGGTTCCTTCCCTGATCCGACCCTGGTTCCCTCCCGCTGACCCTGGCCGTCGTCACGTGTCGGCCCTGACCGCGTCGGGTCCGCCCGCGCCGAGGTCACGGCCGTCGCCCGGCCGCCGCGGTCAGGACGCCGCCCGGTCGATGACGAGGGCCGCGTTGTGCCCGCCGAAGCCGAGGGACAGGGAGAGCGCGCGGGAGAACTCCATGCTCCTGGTTTCGCCGTGGACGACGTCGACCTGGATGTCCTCGTCCAGCTCGCGCGTGCCGACCGTCGACGGCACCGCCTGCCGGCGCAGCGCCAGCACCGCGGCGACAGCCTCGATCGCGCCCGCGGCGCCGAGCAGGTGGCCCGTCATCGACTTGGTCGAGGACACCACCGCCTTGCCGCCGAGCGTCCGGGCGATGGCCGCGGACTCCAGCTTGTCGTTCTTGACGGTGCTCGTGCCGTGGGCGTTGACGTAGAGCGTCTCGTCGCTGGGCCCGGCGTCGGCCAGGGCGTCGGTGATCGCGCGGTCGACGGACTCGCCGTGCAGAGCGGGGGCCGTCATGTGGGCGGCGTCGTCGGTCAGCGCGTAGCCGGACACCTCGGCGAGGACGGTGGCGCCACGGGCGCTCGCATGCGACTCGCTCTCCAGCACGAGCGCGGCCCCGCCCTCACCCATCACGAATCCGGAACGGTTCTTGTCGAACGGGATGCAGGCGCGGTCCGGGTCGGTCTCGGTGGTCAGCGCGCGCAGGTTCTGGAAGCCGGACACGATCAGCTTCTGCGTGGCGGCCTCACCGGCGCCGCAGATCATCGCGTCCACGTAGCCGTGGCGGATGGCGCGCATCGCCTCGCCGATGCCCATCGCGCTCGCCGCACAGGCCGCGCCGTGCGCACCGGCCGGGCCGCGTGCGCCGGTGTCGATCGCGACCAGGCCGGACAGAAGGTTGCCGAGGAACTTGGGGACCATGAGCGGCGAGACCTTTCCGGCACCCCGTTCCTCCATCGTCGCGTTCTCGCCGAGGAGGGTTCCCGTCCCGCCGAACGACGTCGTCATGTAGACGCCGAGCCGGTACCTGTCGATGTCGTCGAGGATCCCGGATTCCTGGACGGCCTCACGCGCGGCGATCATGCCGTACTGGCTGTAGGTGTCCATCCGGTGCGCTTCCCGCTCCGAGAAGTACTCCGCGGGGTCATAGTCCTTGACCGGGGCGTTCACCCGCACGGCCATGTCCGACGTGTCGAAGTGATCGATCGTGGCGATGCCGTGCCGCCCGGCGAAGAGATTCGCCTCGAACTCGGCGACGGTCTTCCCGATCGGGCCGATCACGCCCATACCTGTGATGACGACCTTTTCCATGATTCCCCCAGGTTCCCTCGTGCGTTCCGTTCTCGGTCGAGGCCGCGGAGACACCGCGACTGTCAGCAGCCGCCCGTTCCGGCGGCTGCTGACAGCGGGCGTGATCTCGACAGGGTCGGCGCAACGGCCGGCAGATCAGGCGTTGTTGAGCGCCGCGGCCTTCTGGACGTGGTCGAACAGGTCCTGGACCGTGGCCAGGTCGTCGTCGATCTTGGTGGCGTGCTCGCCGACCCGGTCCTCGATCCGGATCATGAACTCGAAGACGCTGATCGAGTCGATACCGATCTCGTCCAGCTCGTCGGCCATCGTGAGCTCGTCCGCGGACTTCGTGGCGAAGGCGGCGAGGGCTTCCTTGAATTCGGTCTCGTTCATGGTTTTCTCCTTCAGGTTCTCGGTCTCGACAGTGCTCGCGGGATCTCGTGACCCGCGGGGGATCAGAAGCCCAGGTTCCTGAGCCAGGCCAGGAGGTCGTCCTCGCGCTGCTGCGCCTTCTCCTCCTGCCACGCGCCCAGCTCGTTCGCGTCGACCAGGAGGCCGTCCTGGAGGTAGATCACGCGGTCACCGCGCGCCGCGCAGCCCGGGTCGTGAGTGACCATGACGATGGTCGTCCCGCCACGGTGCACATCGGTGAGCGCGTCCATCACCTCGGCCGACATGCTGCTGTTCAGCGCACCGGTCGGCTCGTCCGCGAACAGCACCGACGGCTCACCCGCCAGCGCCCGGCAGATCGACGCCCGCTGCAACTGACCACCCGACACCTGCGTGACCCCGTGATCCTTGACATGCGCGATCCCGAACCGCTCCATCAGCGCGTCCACCCGCGCGACCGCAGCATCCCGACCCTGCCGGGGCGCCGCCTTCAACGCCGGCAACAGAATGTTGTCCCGCACGTCCAGATTGCTCAGGAAATGCGCCTGCTGGAACACGAAACCCATCCGCGTCAGACGAACCTTGCTCATCTCCGCGTCACTCAGCGACGTCAGCTCCCGCCCCTCCAACGCCACGCTCCCGTCCGTGGGCCGGTCCATCCCACTGATCGAGTACAACAGCGTGGACTTCCCGGAACCCGACGCACCCATGATCACGAGGAACTCCCCGACACGAACCGTCAGATCGATCCCCCGCAGCACCTCGGTCGGCGGCTCGGTCGAGAAGTAGGTCTTGCTCAGTTCTCGTGACTCCAGGGTCACCGTTGCTTGATTCATGACTTGTCCCCTCACTCTCGGAGCCACTGGCTCTTGTCAGCACGCCGGATCCCGGCCGTCAGCAGGACGACACCCAGATATCCCGCCCCGAGCAGCAGCAGCGGATACAGCACGTACACCAGCCACGGATTCGGGATGAACGACAGATCCGAGATGTTCATCTGCAGGGCGGCGAGCAGCCCGCTCGCGAGGGACTCCCCGCCGGTCGCCGCGAACACGAGCCCGAGCAGCGTGCCCGCGACGACGGCGACGAGCGTCTTCGTCCGCACCTGCGCGATGATCTCGTCCGCCGAGAACCCGACCGCCGACAGCACGCCCATCTTCGACCGGTCACGGGTCAGCCGGAGCTTGAGGAACAGGCTCGTCACCAGCAGCGCGACACCGATCCCGAAGATCAGGGCCAGCCAGGCCGCGCTCCGGAACGCACTCGTCGTCCCCGCGAACGTCTGCTCCAGGTAGTCCGCCATCGGGTAGACGACGGCCGTGGG
Source organism: Myceligenerans halotolerans (assembly GCF_054782975.1). Taxonomy (NCBI): domain Bacteria; kingdom Bacillati; phylum Actinomycetota; class Actinomycetes; order Micrococcales; family Promicromonosporaceae; genus Myceligenerans; species Myceligenerans halotolerans. The sequence goes on along the minus strand of NZ_BAAGRL010000018.1, from coordinate 66,673 downwards.
GAACTGCTCCTGGAGCACATCCGCGATGGCCTCGGGGTCCTCGCCGTCGGCCACGTTCGCGTAGAAGATGTACGCGGACGCTCCCTGGGCGATCTCGCCCTGCATCTTCGCGGTCTTTCCGCCGGCCGTGAGGTCCTGGTAGATGCCGCTGACCTCGGCCTCGCTGGACGTGCCGCCGCGCTCGACGGTCATGGTGTCCCCGACGCCTACCTGGAGCTCGGACGCGTTCAGCGCCGAGAGCGCGATCTGCCCGGCCGCCGGCGCCTCGCCGTCGGTGAACCGGATCGTCTCACCGGAGTAGTCACCGACCTCGACGGGCAGGCTCACCGTGCCTTCGGCGCCCTCGGTCCGGTACTGCACGCTGGCATAGGCCCGCAGGTCGGTCAGCCGCTCGTCGCCCTGCAGGGAGCCGAGGACCTGCTCGCGCACCTCGTCGACGTCGTCCTGGACCTGCACGTCGACGCGCAGGTCGCGCTCCGGCGCACCCATATAGGTGACGAACTGGGGGTTCTCGAACGTGCTGAGCAGGTTCACCGGGACGGTGATCAGCACCGCGGTCAGGAAGAACACGACCGGGACGAGAATCCACTGCCTGGCCTCGGCCCGCAGGTCGAGGAACGCCAGCCGCCGGTTCACGCTCGTGCCCGACGACGACGCCAGGCCGGTCCGCCGTACCCAGCGCGCCTGGCGCCGGGCGCGCCGGGCGGTCTGCTTCTCGTCCAGGGTGCTGCCGTGCACGAGGGCGTTGACGACCTCGATCTTCTTCACGCCGCCGAGCACGTTCCGGCAGATCGCGATCACGATCACGAAGACGGCCGCCAACGCGATCAGGGGCGCCAGGAAGGTCGCGAGACCGATCGGCGCCGAGGCGTAGTTCGCCTGGAGGCTCTGCGTCAGGAAGATCGTCGCGACGATCGCGAGGAGGCCGCCCACGACGCAGGCGATCAGCGTCATCACGCTGTACTTGGAGAGGTACAGGCCGGCGATCGCCCGGTTCGGGATGCCGATCGCCTTCATCGCGCCGATCTCGCGGACCTGGTCCTCCAGGGTCCCCTTGATCACGAACCGCAGGTTGAGCAGCGCGATGACGATGAGCAGCAGGCTGATGAAGATCAGCGCCATCGCCGACAGGCCGTCGCTGAACGTGTTGATGATCTGGATCTGCTGATCCGTGATCGCCGGGCCGTTCTTCGGCAGCGCCTCGTTCGACTCGTAGGCGGCCTGGAAGTCGTTCGCGCCGCCCGCATCCGCGAGCCGGTACTCGACGATGATCTCCGGAAGGTTCCCCCCGACCTGCTCGAGCTGCTGGAAGTCCTGGTCGGAGATCAGCACCCGCGTCGCGCTGTTGGCCGACGCCGCCATCTGGGCGTCCTTCACGACGCCGACGACGTCCAGGGAATACGGTCCCGAGTCGGTCTTGACGGTCAGCACGTCGCCGGCCCCGAGCCCGAAGAACTGCTGGTACTTGACCGGGACGTAGACCTCGCCCCGCGCGGGTTCCGGGATGTTGCCCTCGTCGTCGACGAGATGGTCGAACTCGTCGTTCTGCGTGACGAACAGGTTGTCGAACCGGCTCGAGCTCATGGCGCCCGACTCACCGGTCTCCGGGCGATCCCAGCTGAGAGCGTTGCTCTCGTAGCCCAGCATCTCGGTGACGAGCCACGAGTCGATCTCGTCGTGCTCGGCCGCGAAGCTGTCGAGGGCGGCCTCGTCGTACTCACCCTTGTGCATCTGCAGGAAGTGCGGCGGCTTCGCCTGCTCGAACAGCCCGCCGACCGAACCCGCCAGCCTCTCGATCACCATCGTCCCCGTCGCCATGAGGAAAGCGCTCAGGATCAGGATCACGATCAGGGCGGCGTTGATTCCCTTGTTTCGTACCAGATCGTTGGCGGCGTAGCGCAGATAGAGTCGTTCTCCGTTTTTCACTGGAAGCTCCAGATTCCCGGGATCTGCAACGACATCCACGTCAGGACAAGGTGGTAGATCACGTCGAGGACGATGTTGAAGATCTCGATCTTGTCCCACTTGCCGGTCTCACGATGCTTGCGGACGATCTCCTGGGTGTGGGTCCACAGCCCGCTCAGACCGTACATGTACAGGGTCACGAGCACCCCGACCCAGAAGTTCCCCTGGAACCAGATCGCCAGGACGCCCATCACGCCCAGCCCCAGCTGGGTGAACCCGTACTTGATCTGGAACGGCCCGCTCGGCCAGCCGAGCTTCGCGGCCGTCCGCTTCGGGTACAGCACGTTGATGATGAAGCCCGCGACCGCGATGAAACCATGGGACGTCACGAACTGGTGCAGCAGCAGAGTCTTCAGGATCGTGACCTGATCGGCCGGGAAGCCGAGGAACGCCAGGTGGATGACCGCGGTGAGGATCCCCGCCCCGATGATGTAGACGATCGCCATACGTCAATTGCCTTTCTTTCTGCCGCTGCCGCGGCATCCGAAGTCCTAGGTCGTGCTTTCCTTGGCCGATTCCGCCACCTGGAGGGCGTATCCCTGCTCGATCGTCCTGATGCTCCTCACCCGGTAGATCACCACGGCCATGACGACGAGCAGCAGCCCGACGACGATGAACATCAGCCCGATCCCGCGCGACTCGCCGACGCCGATCACCCGCCCGGCGCTGGACGCCAGCGGTCCATCGGGAGAGAGCAGCGGGTTGAACGCGAAGTCGGCCAGGAGTCCGGAGATCCCGTAGGCGGCGATGTATCCCACCTGGGAGAGGAGGCCCATCAGTCCCCACACCCGCCCTTGCGTCTCGTTCGGGATGGCCGACCTGGCCAGCACCTCGACGCTCGTGTTGAGCACGGGCAGGGTCGTGAAGAAGACGAACCCCAGCGCGCCGATCAGCAGCACGTTCGTCGTCGCACCCATTCCCGCGACGACGATGCCGCCGACCGCGAGCGCGATCCCCATGTAGGCGCGGTGACGCGTCCCCAGGCTGAAGACGCTGATGACGACGCTCGCGACGATCATGCCGACGGCGGCGACGGAGCGGACGACGCCGAGCGCCTCCTCGTCGCCGAGGTCGAGCACCATCGGCGTGAGCAGCGTCTGGAGGAAGCCCATGCAGAACGTCACGAGCGTGACGAGCAGCATCATCGCGGTGATGCCCTGGTTCCGGCCGAGGAACGCCACGCCGAAGCGGAACTCCTCCCAGAAGCCTGGCCGGATCTCCTTCGCGACCGGCTCCCCGCGTCCGCGCACCGTCCGCCACACGAGCAGCATGGCGCCGATCGTGACGACCATCGTGGCGAGGTCGATCATGATGACGGTCTGGATGTCCGTCGTCACCAGGATGAAGCCGGCGATCGCGGGCGACAGCAGGTACTGCGACGCCCCCGCCAGCTGCACCATCCCGCCGGCCCGGGCGTACTGCTCGGGCGTGAGGAGGTCGCTGACCGTCGCGCGGTACGCGGGATCCATGACCGAGGTGAAGACGGAGCTCAGCGCCACGCACCCGCAGATCACCGGAACGGAACCGAATCCGGTGGACATCGCGATCAGCAGCAGGACGAGTCCGACCGCCGACAGCGTGTCGCTGAGGATCATCAGCAGCCGCCGGTCGAACCGGTCCGCGAGCACGCCGGCGAACGGGGTGAGGAGCACGCCCGGCAGGAACGCCGCGAGCGTGACGGCCGCGACCGAGGTGCTCGTCCCCGTGTCCTGGTAGACGTACACGCCGAGCCCGAACGCCGTCAGCCCGTTGCCGATCCGGGCGACCAGCTGCGCCACCCAGATCAGCAGGAACGCACGGAAGTTGCGCTTGATCTCCGCCGCCGACGGCGCCTCGCCACGCGGGGCATCCTCCAGGCGGTCGTCGGCGACGGCGTCGGGCACCGTGTCCTCGGTCGTACTCACCGCACCCCCACCGCGACGCGGCTCAGGTCGTCGAGGATCCGGCCCACCTGCGCGGGAGCGTCGACCACGTACATGTGCTCCTGCCCCGCGAGCAGGTGGTGCCGGATCGGCGTGGCCAGGTAGTCCTGCCACGCCTCCGCGGAACCCGCCGGCGTCTGGGAGTCCAGGCCGCCGAGGATCAGCCGCGTCCGGATGTGCAGCGGCGTGGCCGGACGGCGTCGTACCTCCTCGAGGACGTGGTAGTCCGCGCGGAAGGCGGGGACGAACATCGCCATGAGGCCCTTGTCCCGCGCCACCGCCTCGGGGAACGTCCCGAACGACCGCAGGTGGCGGATCAGGTCCTCCTCCGGCAGCGCGCCGTATCCCTGCACCGGGAGGTGCCGGGGCGCGGCCGACGCCGACAGCACCAGGTCGCTCGGACGCCGCCCGTCGAACCCGGCGTCGGCCGCCATCGCGAGCAGCACGTGGTACGCCACGACACTGCCCATGCTGTGCCCGAAGAACACCGCCCCCGGCTTCAGGACGTCGCGCAGGTTCCCGAGGTAGAGGTCGACGAGGTCGTCGAGCCGGTGCACCGGGGGGAGCGCGCTGGAGCCGTGCCCCGGAGGGTTCACGGTCCAGACGTCCCAGTCCTCCTCGAGGGTCGCGATCAGCGCATTGAAGGACGCGCCGAACCCGCCGAGGAACGGGAACATGACGATCTGCCGCCCGGTCTCCGAGGCCCGGAGGTTCCACAGCACGGAAGAACTCATGCCGACTCGACCTTCTCCCTCGCGGCGGCGAGCTCCTTGCTGCGGTCGCCCTTGCCGGGGAACGGCGCGCCGACGCGGGTCGTGTACTCGTTCTCCAGGTACTCCGGGAAGGTGTGGATCGGCTCGAGCCTGCCGCCGCCCTGCGCCCTCAGCACGAAGTACAGGACGAAGACCAGGAGGGTGAACAGCGCGATCTGCACGTACTGCGTGTCCACCATGAAGATGTACAGCCCGAAGTGGCTGCCCGACGCCGACACCCAGAACGGCAGCAGGAAGAAGAGCGTGTTGCCCTTCATCCTGCTCAGCAGCAGGGCCATCCCGATGCCCAGCACGCACAGCTGCGCGGTGTACACCGTCCACGCGGTGGCCTGCTCGAACGACTCGAGCAGGTAGCCCGGCGCGATGAAGATGCCGATGCCGAGGCCCGTCAGGGCGCCGGCCCCGATGCGGCTGCCCGTGGCGCGGTGCATGAGCGGCAGGAAGAAGCCGAACCAGCCGATCGCGATGGCGACCATGCCGATCTCCATGTAGAACAGCTCGAGGAACCGCACCAGGCCGTCGACGAAGGTCATCGGCTCGGCCGGCACCTCGATGCCGAACAGCTGGCACACCCACCGGACCACGAAGATGTACAGCAGCATGAGGCCCATGAGGACGGGGATCCAGGGGAGGTCCTTCTTCCGTGGCACCCACGTGCGGAGGTAGTTGGCCACGCCGCGCCAGCCGTCGTACCAGAGCAGCACGGCGAGCGCGGCGATCGCCGGGGTGTGCAGCACGATGATCACGACGGGGCTGGTGGTCGCCTCCAGCGAACCCAGGATCGACGCCATGAGCTCGTAGTCGATGATGTAGAGCGTCACGACGCCCCACAGCGAACCGACGGTCAGGACGATGAAGAGCCAGAGGTACTTGCGGTACCCCTTCAGGCCGAGCCGCTTCGGGGCGGGCGACGTGGTCGCGGGCTCGGTGGCCTCGGACCGGGTCTCCCCCGGCTCCGCCGCCTCGGACACAGTGGTCTCTGACACGATCTTTCCTTCCGTGCTCACGAGTAGATTTCGCGGATCTGCTGCCCGGCCTCGTCGAGGGCCTTCGGCGCGCGCTCGGCGAAGAACTCGACGTCGGCGTCCGACAGCTGGGCGTTGGTGTAGATGCGCGACATGGTGGACACGAGGACGCCGTGCCGCTGGAGCGCGGTGGTGACGATGATGTCCTTGCCCATCAGGTCGAAGTCGTACTGGGCGGGCGCCTCCAGCGGCTTCTCGCAGCAGTGGAACGAGGCCAGGCCCGGCGGGCCCTGCACGATCAGCGGCAGGTCCACCCGCTCCGCCTCGGCGCGGAGGATCTCGTGGATGGCCTCGGCGCGGCGACGCATGCCGGTCAGGGCCGCCTCGTCGTCGCGGCCGAGGATCTCGAACGTCGCCCGCACGCCGGCCGTGCCCAGCGAGTACCCGTTGAACGTGCCCGCGTGGACGACCCTCTTGCTCTCCAGCAGCTGCATGATCGAGCGCTTGCCGGCCAGCGCGGCGATCGGGACGCCGCCGCCGGCGACCGCCTTGCCGAAGGTGGCCAGGTCCGGCGTCACGCCGAACGCCTTCTGGGCGCCGCCGAGCCCCATCCGCATGCCGGTGATCATCTCGTCGAAGATGAGGACGACGCCGTACCGCGTGCACAGCTCGCGCACCCGCTCCAGGTATCCCGGGGCGGGCTCGACGGATCCTCCGTTGACGCACACCGGCTCGGTGAGCACGCAGGCGATCTCCTCGCCGCGTTCGGCGAGGAACGCCTCGAGCGCCTCGGCGTCGTTCCACGGCAGCATGTACGACTGGTCGGCCATGATGTCGGTGGCCCGTCCCGCGGTCCCCTTGAAGTCGCCGCGGAAGTCCACGGGGACGGGGTTGTCGCGGTCGGGCACGCGGCCGCCCATGATGTTGTCGTAGCTGCCGTGGAAGTGGTTCTCGAACCGCACGAACCGGTTGCGCCCCGTGTACGCGCGGGCCAGGCGGAGCGCCGCCTGCAGGATCTCCGAGCCGGACACGCCGAACCGGATCATCTCCGCGCAGGGGATGTGCTGGTTCATGAGCTCGAGCGCGTCGGCGTCGAAGTCCGTGTGGCTGGCGCACAGCACGTCCCGCATCGCGGTTCCGAGCGCCTCGAGATATTCCTCGTTGGAATGCCCGAGGATCATCGCGCCGAACCGCGCGTACAGGTCGAGGTACTCGTTGCCGTCCATGTCGAACAGACGGCTGCCCCGGCCGCCGGTGAAGTGGATCGGCACCTCTTCCCAGGGCATGTTGAAGTTGTAGTGCACACCGCCCGGCAGGATCTTCTTGACCCGGTCGTGGTAGGCACGGTTCGCAGAGCTTCCCGCGGTCGCCGGGCTCAGCCGCTCCTTCGTCGCGTCCTCGCTGCCGCTTCCGGCGACGCTCGTTCCCAGGGTCGCCGTCATGAGGCGTGTTCCTCCGCTTCCTCCGCGAGGTAGGCGCTGATGTCGTCGACCGTCTTGAACTCGAAGAGCGCGACCGGGTTGATGTCCATGCCGAGTTCCTTGCGCAGGCGGTTCACGATCTTCAGCGCCTGCACGGAGGACACACCGAGCTGCATGAAGCCCTCGTCGTCCTCGACGTCGGCGGGAGCGATGGACAACTCGGCGGCGATCTCCTTGATGAGAACGGCCTTGATCTCGTCCTTCGTCATGTCTGTTTCCTTTCGGTGGGTCAGAATTCCAGCCAGTACGGCGTACGGGAGAAGGGGTACGGGTCGAGACGGAGAATCGTCCCGGTCCCGTCGGGAAAGAACTGCGTCCAGTCGACGGCGCCGCCGTCCAGGAAGCGCTCCGCGGCGGCCCCGAGCGTCGTAGGCGGTTCGCCCTTGGGCCGGCGGTCGGGCCTGGCGACATGGTTCACGCGGACGTCGGTCATCGCGCCGGTCGCCGGGTCGAGGACGGCGGTCGCCCGCCAGTCGTATGCCGGGCGGAAGCGGGCGAGCGTCATCGCGAGGTCGTACGGGTCGGCGCCGTCGGCGCCGTGCCGCTCGGCCTCCTTGATCATCTGCCGCAGCGCGTCCTCGGACGTCGCAGAGAGACAGACCACCGGCTCCGGCAGCACACCGCGCGGGCGCCCGCCGTCGCCGGCCTCCTGGATCACGACGTGCACGTTCGTCCCGCCGAGACCGAGCGAGGTGATCGCGCCCGCTCGCGGCCGTCCGTCCGTCCGCGGCCACGACCTGGCCGAGGTCACCACGTCGAAGGGGGTCTTCTCCAGCCGGAGCAGCGGGTTCGTCGTCGTGAGGTGCACGTTCGGCGCCAGCTGCCCGCGCTCCAGGCTGAGCAGGAGCTTCGCGAGGCCGGCGCCGCCGGCGGCGCTCAGCAGGTGCCCGATGTTGGACTTGACGGAGCCGAGGCCGATCGTCGCGTCGCCGAGGTCTTCCTTCCGGTAGATCTTCGACAGCGCGTTCACCTCGATCGGGTCGCCCACCCGCGTGCCGGCGCCGTGCGTCTCGATGTAGCCGATCGCGGTGGGGTCGACGGCGCCGTCCGCGTACGCGTCGCGGATCACGTCGCCCTGGCCGCGCGGGTTGGGCGCCATGATGCTCAGCGCCGAGCCGTCGTTGTTGATGGCGTGCGCGGCGATCCGCCCGTAGATCCGGCGGTTCCCCGCCCGCGCGACGTCCTCCCGTTCGAGGACGACCACGACCGCGCCCTCGCCGATCAGCGTGCCGTCCGCCGCCTCGTCGAACACGCGGGTGTGCGGGTGGGAGGTCGTGATGCCGCCGGCGTTGCACAGCATCGTCGTGTACGCGGCGCTGAGCAGGTTGACCCCGCCGACGACGGCGCCGTCGCAGCCCCCGTTCCGGATGGAGTCGATGCCCTGCACCAGTGCCGAGAGGAACGACGAGCAGGCCGTGTCCACGGCCATGACCGGACCGGTGAGGTCGAACTGGTGGGAGATCCGCGCGGCCAGCGCACCGTGGTAGGTGTTCATGATGGTGCGCGGGGGCAGGCCGGCCGGGCCGTGCTCGTCGAGGTAGCGGCAGACGAGGCCGTAGTAGGGGTTGCCGGTCATCGCCATGTGCACGGAGTAGCGCCGGGCCGTGCGCTCGCCCGACTCGGCGAGGCCGGCGTCGCACAGGGCGTCGTACGCGACCTCCATGCCGACCCGGTGCTGCGGGTCCATGAACCGCGCCTCGTCCTCGTCGACGCCGAAGAATCCGGCGTCGAACAGCTCGATGCCCTCGACCTCGCCGATGATGTCGTCCCACCACGGCGCGCGCGCGAGGGCGCGGCGGCGGTCGCTGACGGGGGCGGTGCGGTCGACGCCGTCGATCAGGAGCTGCCAGAAGTCGTCCTGGTTCGCGGCGCCGGGCAGGCGCAGCGCCAGGCCGGTGATCACGACCGGTGCGGTGGACGGGGAGGTGGTGGAGGTGACGGCGGTCATCGCGGCTCTCCCGCTTCCTGCGGCACCCGGACGGCGCTGATCCACTCGAGGTGGAGGGCGTCGTCGTCGTGCCAGACGTTGATGTGGGTGCGCGCCAGGGTGGGTGCCCCGCCCGGCGCGTCCTCGGGGATCTCGTGCGGGGGGATGTGGCCCTGGAAGTTGACGAGGGTCAGGTCGAGCCTCCCCGGGTCGTTGCGGTAGGCGGCGCGGAGGGCGTGGGCGTCCTCGGCTCCGAGGGGTCCGGCCCCGCCGGGGTCCTCGGGCCCGCCGGCCAGGGCGTGGACGAAGTGCAGGCCCGCCCGCTGCGCCCGCGCCAGGCGGTCCGCCACCGCGGCCTGGTCGCCGTCGCCGGTCAGCAGCACGGGGACGACGTCGAGGAACTCGCCCACGCAGTCGGACCAGTCCTCGCCCGCCCATCGCCGCGAGCTGTTCACGAAGCCGACGGCGACCTGCTCTGCGCCGCTCAGCCGGGCGAGCTGCGCGTGGACGAGGGTGAGGGCCGCGTCCAGCGGGTTCTCGCCGTCGACCAGCGGAGCGCTGTACCGCCGGGGCGGTTCCCCGGACGCCGCGGCGTCCTCGGCCTCGGCGTGTCCCAGCGCCCGGTTCGCCGCGAGCCAGGCGGCGTGGTCGAAGTCCTCGAGGCCGGCCTGCCAGTCCGGGTCCTGTCCGAGGGCCGCGAGGTACGCGCCGAACTGCCGCGGCGCGGGGAGCTCGGCGCCCCGGGCGGCACGCACCGTCTCGTCCCGCAGGATCCCGGCGCTGAACCCGTCGAAGACGCCGTGGTGGAAGGCCCAGACCAGCCGCAGCTCGTCGTCGGAGACCCGGACCGCCACGCACCGCCACAGCAGGCCGTCGGTGAAGGGCTGTTCCTGCAGGGCATGCGCCAGGTCGCCGACGACGGCGGCGGCCTGGTCCCGGTCGATCCGGCGGGCGTCCTGGACCGCGATCAGGCCGGACAGGTCGCCGAACGCGCCGGGGCCGACGATCTCGAAGCTGTCCCCGGCGAGGCGGGCGCGGAGGGCCTCGTGGCGGATCGCCGTCGCCGCGATGCCGTCCCGCAGGTCCTCGACGCCGACGCCGGTGACGGTCTGGATGAAGCCGCCGGTCTCGCTGCCGCTCGCGCGGTGCAGCCGGGCCAGGGCACCGATGTCGAAGCCGTGCGCGGCGGGCTCGCCGGCGTAGGACTCCGCGACGCGGCGGGCGTCGTCGGCGGCCCAGGACACGATCTTGCGGAGCTGTTCCGCCGGGACCACGCGCCGCGGCTTCTCGGGGATCCTCGCGGGCTCCGGCGCCGCGCCGGCCGGGGGCGCGGGCTGCCGGAGCGCGCGGAGACCGTCCGCCGTCGGGTTCCGGTACAGGTCGCTCACCTGCAGTTCCACGCCGGATTCGCGGAGCTTCCGCACCACGGCGATCGCCTGGAGCGACTGCCCGCCGGCGGCGAAGAAGTCGTCGGCCCCGGTGAGCCCCGGCGCCGCGAGGACCTCCCGGAACACGGTCAGCACGTCGGCCTCCGGCTCGGCCGGGGCCGGCGCGACCGGAGCGGCGCCCGCCGGGGTGTCGATCAGGGTGGCCAGCTGCTTGCGGTCGACCTTGCCGTGCGCGGTCAGCGGGAACTCCGGCAGGACGATCACGCGCTGCGGGATCATGTAGCGCGGCAGCTTCGTGGCGAGCCGTTCGCGCAGCCCGGCCTCGGTCGGTGCGCCGTCCGTCGCCGGCTCCGCCTTGCAGAACCCGGTCAGCCGGCTGTCGTTGCCGTCCTTGGTGTGGAGGACGACGGCGTCGGACACCCCGGGGCAGCCCTGGAGCGCCAGCTCGATCTCGGAGAGCTCGATCCGGTACCCGGCGTGCTTGATCTGCCGGTCGATGCGGTCGAGGTAGACGATGCGTCCGGCCTCGTCCAGCACCACGCGGTCGCCCGTGCGGTAGACGCGACCGGCGTCCCCGGCCAGGCCGTCGACGAACTTCTCGGCCGTCAGCTCGGGCCGCCGGTGGTAGCCGAGCGCTACGCTCGGGCCGCCCACGCAGAGCTCGCCGGGCACCCCGCGCGGCACGTCGGAGCCGTCCGGGTGCACGATGTAGAGGTCACGGTTCCGGGCGGGGACACCGATCGGCATCCGCGCGAAGTCCGGGTACTCGTCGACGCGGAAGTACGTCGTGCAGACCGACGCCTCCGTGGGCCCGTAGAGGTTGTAGAGCTTTCCGGCCCCCAGCTGGTCGAAGGCGCGCTGCGCCGCCCACGGCTGCATCGCCTCGCCGCCGACGTACAGCGCGGACATCCCCGCGACGGCCTCGGGGCGCTCGGCCATCAGCAGGTGGAACACCGCGGTGATGAGGATGCCCGCGTCGGCCCGCTCCTCGCGGAGGAATTCCGCCAGGAGGTTCATGTCCATGTTGTGCTCGTGGCCGCCCATGACCAGGGTCGCGCCGGCGAGGAACGCGCTGTGGACGTCGAGCAGCGACGGGTCGAACGTGTATCCCGTCAGGTGCAGGACCCGCATCCCGGGGGCGTAGTCCATGTAGCCGTTGTCCGCGCAGGTGCTGAGCACACCGCCGTGGGTGACGAGGGTGCCCTTGGGCGTGCCCGTCGTGCCCGACGTGTAGATCATGACCAGCGGGCTGTCGGCCGTGACGTCCGACGGCGGCGCGTACGTCCCCGTCAGGTCCTCGGGCCGGTGGGCGACGACGGCGCCGGGCCAGTCCCGCGCCTCCGGCGTCGTGGCCAGGACGACGGCGGCGCCGCTGTCGGCCAGGATCCCGGCGACCCGTTCGTCCGGCAGGCCCGCGTCGAGCGGGACCTCGATCGCGCCGCACTTCATGAGCGCGACGCGGGTGAACACCTGCCACGGCCCGCGCTCCAGGAGGCAGAGCACGAAGTCACCGGCGCGGACCCCCGCGTCCTGCAGCCCTCCGGCCAGGTCGTCGGTGAGGCGGCCGAGCTCCGCGTAGCTCCACTCCTGCCCCTTCCAGCGCAGCGCGGGCAGGTCCGCGTGCTCGGCGAACGAGCCCTGGATCCGGGCGAGCAGCGACCCGGTGATCGCGGGCCCCGCGGCGGTCAGTTCCGCCCGCCGCAGCTCCCGCTCGGCGGGTGTCTCCAGCGGCAGTTCCGCGACGCTGCGCCCGGCGTCCTGCGTCATGGCGAGCAGCAGCTGGTCCAGCTGGGTGCCGAGGCGCGCGATCGTGGCGTCGTCGAACATCTCCGTGCGGTACTCGATGTCGACGGTGAAGTCGTCCGCACGCTCCGCGACGCTGACGGAGAGCGCGTAGCGGCTCTTGATCCGGCCGTGCGGCAGCGGATCGATCCGGACGCCGTCGAGCTCGAGCTCCTCGGTGCCGGTGCTGACGTAGTTGAACAGGACGTCGAACAGCGGGTTCGCGTCACCCCCGGGCTGGATGCCGAGCCGGGCCAGCACCGCCTCGAACGGCGCGTTCGAGTGCCCGAGCACGGCCGCCGCGCTGTCCTTCGCCGCCGCGACCGCGTCGCGCACCGCGCGCTCCGACTGGTCGGCGACCCGCAGCGGCAGGGTGTTCACGAACATCCCCACGGTGTGCTCGCTCCCGGGGACGGTGCGCCCGGAGACGGCCGTGCCCAGCAGGAACTCCCGCTGGCCGCTGTACAGGCCCAGCACCCGGGTGAGCGCGGCGAGGAACACCATGTACGGCGTCGCGCCGCACTCCCGGGCCAGGTCGGTCACGGCCCGGCGGCTCGCCGTGCAGGTGAGACCGAGCCGGTCGCCGTCGAGGGTGGCGAGCTCCGGCGGGGTGCGGTCCGCCGGGAGCTCGAGCCGCGGCACGTCGCCGCGCAGCCGGGTGGCGAAGTACTCGACGTCCGCGTCGAGCCGGCCGGTCTCCTCGAGCCGGGCCTGCGCGGCGACGTGGTCGGCGTACGGCAGGGGCGCGGCGCCCAGGGAACGGCCGCGCATCGCGCGGGCGAGGTCGTCGGCGATGATCCCCAGGGACGCCTGGTCCCCGACGATGTGGTGCATGTCGAGGAGCAGGTAGTGCAGGTCGTCGTCGACGCTCAGGATCTCGGCCCGCAGCAGCGGGGCGGTCGCGAGGTCGAACGGCCGCGGTCCGGCCGCGAGGCGGGCCTCGACGTCGGCGGCGGTCACGGCGGTGACACGGACGACGTCGGGCACCTCGGTGTGCACGCGCTGCACCAGCGTGCCCTCGGCGGCCAGGTGGAACGACGTGCGCAGCTGCTCGTGCCGCCCGACGACCTGCCGGAACGCGTCCCGCAGCCGGTCGACGTAGAGCCGGCCGGTCACCCGGTACGCGAGGGCGAGGTTGTAGGCCGTGTCGTCGTCGCGCAGCGCGCAGACCGCGTACATCCGGCGCTGCGCGGGCGACGCCGGGGTCTCGACGATCTCGGCGGGCGGCGGGGGCGCGGACTCGGCGGGGGGCTCGGCGGAGGACTCGGCCGGCCGCTCGACGGTGCGCTCGGTGGCGGGCGCTGCCTGCGCCCTGGCGGCCAGGATGTCGCGGATCGCGGCGTAGCTCGCGTCGGCGAACATCTCGCCGACCGTGATCGCGATGCCGGTGCGCTTCTCGACGAGGGCGGTGAACCGCACCGCGGTCAGGGAGTCGCCGCCCGTGCGGAGGAAGTCCGCGTCGTCGGTGGGCTCTGAGCCGAGCACCTCGACCCAGGCCTCGCGCACGGCGTCGAGGTCGAGTCCGGCCGCGGCCGCCGCGGGCCCGGCCGCGACGGCGGGCTCGGTCGCAGGGGCCGGCACGGTCGCGGGGGCGGAGGCCTGCCGGTCCGGCGCCGTGGGGACGCCGCCGATCTCGTCCCAGCGGACGTCGGATGGGAAGGGGCGCGGCTCGAACGCGTAGCCCGGGGCGGGGACACGCCGGCCGTCCGCGCAGAACAGCGTCCGGTCGACGTCGCCGCCGCGCACCCAGCGGGAGGCGAGCACGCGCCGCAGCACGTCCGGGGTGACCACGCCACCGGCCCCGACGGGGGTGACCGCCGTCGGCACCGCCTGCCGCGCCCGGTCCGGAGCCGTCCCGGCCCGCAGGTGCTGCATCGCGTCACCGGAGCTGATCTCGGCGCTCGCCACGCCGAGGGCGATGCGCAGCAGCCGGTCGTCCCCGCCGCGCGCCCGCAGGCCGTCGTACCCGGCGAAGCGGGCGATCGCCACCCGGACCACGAACTGGGAGATGCGGTCGACCGGGAGGTCCTCCGGCGTGACGGCCTCGGACAACGCCGCGCGCACCCGCGCCCGCAGGCCGTCCTCGAAGACGCGCAGCACGCGGTCCAGGGCCCGGACGAACGCCTGCCCGGCCGGGGAGGTGTCGTCCGGCAGGTCGGCCGGGACCGTCAGCCGCACCCCGTCGGACGCGTCGATGGCGAGGGCGTGCGCGCCCGGCTCGATCCACTCGAGGGCCCCGCCGGGCACGCGGATCGCGGCGGCGCGGTGCTCGAACTCCGCGCGGCCCCGGGCCAGGGTGGCCGAGATGTCGCGCACCGGGCCGCCCTCGCCGACGAAGTCCGCCAGCGTGTCCCGCATCCGGCGCAGGGAGTTCCCGGTGCGCGCGGAGACCGGGAGGATCCGCTCGCCGTCGTCGTCCGTGTCCGACGACGCCGGACGCGCCGGCGCGGGCTCCAGGATGACGTGCGCGTTGGTGCCGCCGATCCCGAAGGAGCTCACGGCTGCGAGCGCCACGCCTCCCACGGGGGCCGTCGCGCGGGTCGGCACGTAGATCGAGCCGTCCCCGTCGATGCTCGGGTTCATGGCCGTGAAGTTGGCCATGGGCGGGACCATGCCGCGGTTGACGACGCCGACCGCGCCGAAGAATCCGGCGACGCCCGCGGCCGCGTCGAGGTGACCGACGTTGGCCTTGGCCGCGCCCAGTGCGACCGGGCGGTTCTTGCCGTAGACCTTGGAGAGCGACTGGAACTCGATCGGGTCGCCGTGCAGGGTGCCCGTGCCGTGGGTCTCGACGTAGGCGACGTCGTCGGGGTTCACGCCGGCGTCGGAGAGTGCGGTGCGGATCACCTGTTCCTGGCCGCGCACGCTCGGAGCGGTGTAGCCGACCTTGGCGCGGCCGTCGTTGTTCGTCGCGCTGCCGGCGATGACGGCGTAGACGTGGTCGCCGTCGGCCAGTGCCGCGTCGAGCGGCTTGAGGAGGACGACGCCGGCGCCCTGGCCGCCCACCGTGCCGTTGGCATCCTGCGAGAAGGGGCGGCACACGCCGTCGGCCGAGAAGATCATCCCCTCGTGCCAGGTGTAGCCCTCCTTGCGCGGGAAGTTGAGGGCGACGCCGCCCGCGAGCGCCATGTCGGCCGCGCCCTGGCGCAGGCAGCTGACGGCCTCGTGGATCGCGACGAGCGACGTCGAGCATGCCGTCTGCACGTTCACGGCGGGGCCGGTGAGGCCGAGTTTGTAGGCGACCTTCGTGGTGAGGAAGTCCTTCTCGTTCATCGTCATCGCCTCGAACGCCCCGATCGGGTCGTCCTTGCGCCGGAGGAATCCGGCCATCCAGGGGAAGTTCGTGCCGCTGCCGGCGAAGAGCGCGATGTCGCCGGGGAACTCGCCGGGCACGTAGCCGGCGTCCTCCAGGGCGTGCCAGGCGGTCTGGTGCAGGAGCCGCATCTGCGGGTCCATGGTCTCGGCCTCGCGGGCGGAGTACTCGAAGAAGTCCGCGTCGAAGGTGTCGGCGGCGACGTACCCGCGGGCGCTGACGTAGCGCGGGTCGTCGACGGTGGCCTCGTCGAACCCGGAGGCGAGCAGCTCGTCGCGGGTGAAGAGGGAGATGCTGTCGCGGCCGGCGAAGCGGTTGTCCCAGTACTCGGCGACGGTGGCGGCGCCGGGCAGGACGCCGGCCATGCCGATCACCGCGATCTTGCGGTTCGGGTCCCGCGCCTCGGCGTCGTCCCGCCGGTCGGCCCACGCGGTGATCCCCGCGATGTCGACGGCGGCGATGGTGCCGGTCTCGCCGGCCAGCTCGGCGCCGAGACTCTCGAAGTACGACGAGTCGGGGGCGGCGTCGCGTCCCTCGACCACGCGCGCGGCGGCTGCGGCGCGTCCCGCGGCTGCCCCGCGGGCTCCGGCGGCTGCGGGCACGGCGTCGACGGAGATCCCGGTGGCGGTCGAGGCGGTCGAGGCGGAATCCGCCGGGGTGGCTTCCGCGGACTCCCTGCCGCGGACGGCCGGGGGCGTGTCGCCCAGCGCCTCGGCCAGGGCCTGCGGCGTCGGGTTCTCGAAGAGGCGGACGAGCGGGATGTCCTGCTGGAGCTCCTCGCCGAGGCGGTTGTTGACCAGCATGAGCTTGTAGGAGTTCCCGCCGGCGTCGAAGAAGTTGTCGCCGGCCGAGACGGTCCGCCCGAGTACCTCCGCCCACACCCCGAGGATCACGCGGAGCACGTCGCCGCCGGTCCTGGCGTGGTCGGCGGCCGGCTCGCCGCCGCTCGCCGCAGCCGCCTCCAGCGCCTTGCGGTCGACCTTCTTGTTGGGGAGCGTCGGCATCTCCGCGAGCCGGCGGAGACGGGTGGGGCGCATGTAGGCAGGGAGGGCCGCGTCGATCTCGGCGAGGATCGCCGTCGACCGGTCGGAGGCACCCCCGGCCGGGGTGTCCGGCGCGGCGCCGTTCGACGTCGCGCCCTCTGTCGTCGTGCCCTCCGTCGTGTAGTGCAGCACCAGGTCGCCGTCGGACACGGTGACGACGGCGTACTCCACCCCGTCGGCGCGCATCGCGGTCTTCTCGATCTCGCCGAGCTCGATGCGGTTGCCGTTGACCTTGACCTGGTGGTCGAGGCGGCCGGACAGCACGATCTCGCCGTCCGGCCGCCGGTATCCGGCGTCGCCGGTCCGGTAGACGCGCACGCCGGGCAGCTCGCGCAGGGCGGTGAACGCCGCGGCGGTCTTCTCCGGGTCGTCGATGTAGCCGGCGGCGAGCCCTTCGCCCGCGATGCACAGCTCGCCGGTCTCGCCGTCGGGCAGGATCGTCCCGTCGTCGCCGACGACGATCACGGCGGCTCCGGACACGGCGCTGCCGATCGTCACGTCGTCGCCGGGCGCGAACTCCTTGACGGTCGCGGTCACGGTGGTCTCGGTGGGCCCGTACATGTTGAAGATCCGCGCGCCGCTCTCCTGGAGCAGCAGCGTCAGCAGGTTCTCGGAGAAGTGCTCGCCCCCGCAGACCACCACGCGCAGCGCGGGCAGCTGGGCGCGGAACCACCGGTTGCCGCAGAGCGCCGCCATCTTCGACACCGGCACCTGGAGGTGCGTCACCCCGTACGCCTCGACGCGTCCGGCGATCGCGGCGGCGTCCTTCTGGTCGCTGACCGGGCACATGTGCACGGCCGCGCCCGAGGCCAGCGGCAGCAGGCTCTCGAAGGTGAAGATGTCGAACGTCGGGTCGGCCAGGCTGATGATCACGTCGCCCGGCGCGAAGATCCCGCGCCCGGCGTGGTCGTGCCACAGGTTGGTCACGCCGCGGTGCTTCACGGAGATGCCCTTGGGCCGGCCCGTGGAGCCCGACGTGTACACGGCGTAGACGGGGACGTCCGGCCCGACGACGCGCCCGGTCGGAGCGGGTGCGATCAGCTCGGTGCACCGCGAGAGGTCGAACACGGCCGGCGACGCGGCCGGCCCGTTCCCGAGAGCACGGGCAGAACCGGCGATCTCTCCGTCGACCACCGACCAGCCGCGCGCCGCCGCGAGGCCCGGCTCCGCGAAGGCGAACCGTGGCGCGGCGTCGGCGAGGATCCGCTCCTGCCGCGCGACGGGCTGCTGCGGGTCGATCGGCAGGTAGGCGCCGCCGGCCTTGAGGATGGCGAGCTGCGCGACCAGCAGGTTCACGTCCCGCCGCGTGAACAGGGCGACGTGCTCGCCGAGCTGCAGCCCGGCGTCGATCAGCCGCGCGGCCTGCGCGTTCGCCATGCCGTCGAGCTGCGCGAGCGTGTAGCGGTCCCCGTTGCCGTCGATGACGGCGGTCGCGTCCGGGGACTCGGACGCCCGCCGCGCGATCATGTCGTGGACCGGGGTGAACGGCGCGGCGATCAGACGGCCGAGGACCGTCTCCGCCGCGTCCCCGGCGTCGGTCCCGGTCGAGGCGCCGGCTCCCGTACCGGCGCCGAGCGGGATCCGGCCGACCGGGAGGCTCTCGTCCTGGCACACGGCCGCCAGGAGCGCCTCGAAGCGCGCGGCCAGCCGCTCGATCGTGTCCCGGTCGAACAGCCCGGCCGCATAGTCGAGCTCGACGGCGAGACCGTCGGCGGCCTCCGTGCACGTGATGACGAGGTCCATGCCGACGCCCGCCGGCATCACCTCGAGCTCGCGGGCCGCGATCCCGTCGATCGCGACGTCGTGCCGCTCGATGTTGTGGTAGTCGAACGACACGTCGCACAGCGGGTGCCGGCCGGGGATCCGCTCCAGGCCGAGCCCGTCGACGAGCCGGTCGAAGGGCACGTCCTGGTGCTTCAGGGCGTCGAGCACCGCGCCGCGGCTCGCGTCGAGGTAGTCGCCGAACGACGCGACCGGCTCCGGGCGGAGCCGGATCGGCATCATGTTCACGAACATGCCGACCATCTCCTGCGTCTCCGCGAGGGTCCGGCCGGTCACGGGCGCGCCGATCACGAGGTCGTCGCGGCCGGCCGTGCGGGCGAGCGTCGCGCCCCAGGCGGACAGCAGCACCATGAACGACGTCGCGGCGTGCTCCTCCGCGAGGGTTCGCACGCTCCGCATGCGGGCCGGGTCCAGGTGCAGTTTCACGCGTCCGGCGGCCCCGTCCTGCGCGGCGCCCCGCGGCCGGTCCGTGGCGAGCAGCTCCGCCGACGGCGCGTCCCGCAGCGTGTCGAGGAGGTGCGCCTCGGCATCGGCGAGTGCGCGGGCCCGCGTGTCGTCGTCGTGCATGACGACGTCCTTGTAGTGCACGGCGAGCGGCGGGAGCTCCCCCGCGTAGAGGTCCCCGAGGTCGCGGGCGATGATCTCGGCGGAGACCGCGTCGCCGACGATGTGGTGGATGTCGAAGAGCAGCAGGCTGCCGCTGCCGCCGCCAGCTTCGTGACGTAGCGTTTCCGGACCTTCGGAGGGGGGCGTCCGCCCCAGGTCGACCAACTCCATGCGGAACAACGGGCCCGCCGCCAGGTCGAAGGGCCGCACGAAGCGGTCCATGAGCCCGTCGACGGCGTCCTGGCCGACATGGGCCGCGGTGGAGAAGGCGAGCGGCAGCGGCCCGGTCGTGCCGGGAGCCGCGATCCGCTGGCGGATCTCGCCGTCGCGCAGCGCGAACGTGGTGCGCAGCGGCTCGTGCCGCGCGACCAGCCGTTCCACCGCCGTGCGCAGCTTGGCCGGGTCGAGCGTGCCGTCGAGCCAGGTGGCGGACGCCATGTTGTAGACGAGCGTGGCGGGGTCGAGCTGCGCCGCAACGTACATGCGCGTCTGGGCGGCGCTGATCGGGTAGTCGTCCTGCTCGGGCGCGGCCGTGAGGCGGTGCCCGTCCGACGTCGGCACGCCGTCCGCCCCGGCTCCCACCGCCGGGCCGAACCGTTCCGCGAGCGCCGCGGGCGTGGGCGCCGCGAAGACGTCCGCGACGGTGACGCCCACCCGGAGCCGCGACCCGAGTTGCGCCGCGAGTCCCGTCGCCTTGAGCGAGTCCCCGCCGAGCGCGAAGAAGTCGGCCTCGGCGTCGATCTCCGCGTACCCGAGCACGGCGACGAACGCCTCTTGCACCGCTCCGAGCACATCCCCGGCCCCCGCGTCACGCGGTGACGGACCCGAGGCGGACGCTCCACCCGCGGAGCCGGAAGGAGCCGCGTGCCGGGACGGCGTGCCGTCGCCCGCGGGGGGTGCGGCCTCACGGGCGGTGACGCCGTCCCGTACCGATGCGGGCGACTGCGGCCGGCCGGCCGCCGCGGCGCCGCCCGAGGCCACCTGGGTCGACGTGGTGACGGGGTGGGGGTGGCGCTCGAAGGAGTAGGTCGGCAGCGAGATGCGCCGGCCCGTGGTGTGGTGGCTCCAGTCCACGGCCAGGCCGGCGCTCCACAAGGTGCCGAGGGCGTTCAGCAGCCATGCCTCGTCCGGGTCCTGCTCCGCGGCGTGCTTCAGCACGTTGACGAACACGTGGTCGGGTCGCTTGCCCGGGGCGTGCGCCGCGAAGGTCGAGAGGCTCGGGCCCGGCCCGAGCTCGATGCCGCACAGTGGCCCGTCCGCCAGCAGCGTCGCGAGGCTCTCCGCGAACCGGACCTCGCCGGTGATGTGGTCGCCCCAGTACGCCGGGTCGGTCATCTCGCCCGGCCCGGCGACCCGGCCCGTACGGTTCGAGATGATCGGCACCGCCGGGTCGCGCGTCTCGACGCCGGCGACCGCGGCCTCGAACGCCTTCGCGGCGTCGCTCATCATCGGCGTGTGGAAGGCGTGCGACGTCTGCAGCGGGATACCCGCCAGGCCGGCGTCGTCGAGGTGCCGCACGACGTCGTCGAACACCTCGCTCCGCATCCCGGCCACGGACCGCTCGGCGGAGTTGTCCAGCGACAGCCAGACGCCGTCCATGCCCTCGATCACGCCCCGGACCTGTGCCGCGGGCGCGAGCACCGCGATCATCACGCCCGGATCCTGGGCCTGCATGAGCCGGCCTCGCTCGCGGACCAGCCGCACCGCGTCGCCGAGTTCCCACACGCCCGCGAGCGCCGCGGCGGTCAGTTCGCCGATGCTGTGTCCCACCATCACGTCGGGGACGACGCCGAACGACTCCAGCACCTTCGTGGCGGCGAACTGGGAGGCGAACAGCGCGAGCTGCGACCATTCGGTGCGGTTGATCCGCCCGTCGGCCTCGGCGCCGTACAGCACGTCGCGGAACTCGGCGGCCTCGTCGTCGGCGAGGTGGCCGATGATCTCGTCCATCCACCGGCGGAAGACCGCGCCCGACGGGCTGTCGCTCCCGTACAGGTCGCGCCCCATCGCGTGGTACTGGTTCCCCTGCCCGGAGAACAGCAGCGCCGTGCGCGCGCCGGTCCCGGCCCGCACGGTCCGGGCGGCGCCGATCCGTTCGGCCCACCGCTCCGGGTCGCGGGGCTCGGCCGCCGACACCACCATCGTCTTGCGGTAGGCCAGCTCGGCGCGCCCCTGGCGCAGTGTCCGGGCGGCGTCGCTCACCGAGATGCCCTCGTTGCCCGCGACGTGCCGGACGACGGCGTCCGCCGTCCGGTCCAGCGCCTCGGGGCCGGCCGCCGAGAACTGCAGCACCTCGTACGCGTTGTCCTGGGTCGGCCCGGGCTGTGTCGTCCCCTCCTGGGGGGCCTCTTCGACGATCATGTGCACGTTGGTCCCTCCGACACCGAAGGAGTTGATCCCCGCGCGCCGTTCGCGCCCGCGCCAGGGCTCGCCTTCGCTCGTGACCCGGAACGGGGTGGTCCGGAAGTCGATGTTGGGGTTGGGGTTCGCGTAGTTGCGCGTTCCCGGCACGTACCGGTGCCGGAGGCTGAGCGCGACCTTGCTCAGCCCCACCGATCCGGCGGCGGAGTCCGTGTGGCCCACGTTCCCCTTCACCGAGCCGAGCAGGACCTCGCCCGCGGGGACGCCGTCGAAGGCCCGGGTCAGCGACGCGACCTCGATGGGGTCGCCGAGCAGGGTGCCGGTGCCGTGCGCCTCGACGTAGGTGACGGTCGCCGGGTCGATCCCGGAGGACTCGTAGGCGGCGCGGATCGTCTCGTACTGGCCGTCCTCGCTGGGGGCCGTGTACGAGAGCTTCCGCCGCCCGTCGTTCCCCACGGCCGAGCCCTTGATGACGCCGTAGACCTGGTCGCCGTCCCGCACCGCCGCGTCCACCGGCTTGAGCAGCAGCAACGCCGCCCCGTTGGAGAACATGGTGCCCGCCGCGCCCGCGTCGAACGGGCGGCAGTGGCCGTCCGGGGAGAACATCATGCCGTCGGCGTAGTGGTAGCCGGCGTCGTTGGGCAGCTCGATGGTGACGCCGCCCGCCACGGCCAGGTCGCACTCCCCGAGGCGGAGCGACTGCACGGCCAGGTGCACCGTCAGCAGCGACGTCGAGCAGCCGGTCAGGGCGGACAGGGACGGTCCCGTCAGGTCGAACTGGTACGACAGCCGCGTGCTGAGGAAGTGGTTCGTGGCCAGGGTGAAGTTCTGGTAGGCGTCGCCGTACCGCTCGGCGCCGATGACCTTGTCCTGGTACCAGGCGAAGTCGTCGTTGCCGCCCGCGAACACCCCGACCCGGCCGGGCAGCGCGGTCGGGTCGTAGCCCGCGTCCTCGCAGGCCTGCCAGAAGGTCTCGTAGAGCAGGCGCAGCTGTGGCGAGGTGTCGCCGGCCTCGGCGGGCGGGATACCGAACAGGGTGTGGTCGAACGTGCCGACGCCGTCGAGGCGGCCGGCGGCCTTGACGTATCCCGGGGCGGCGATGTCGCTCTCCGGGATGCCGAGCGCGCGCAGCTCGTCGTCGTCGTAGAACGTGATGCCCTCGGCGCCGCGGCGCAGGTTCGACCAGAACTCGTGCACGTCGCTCGCGCCCGGGACCTGGATGCCGATGCCGATGATGGCGATGTCGCGGGTTGCGGCGGCCGGGGCAGCGGGAGACTCGGCGGACTCGGTCGGCTCCTGGTGCGCGGGCTCCTCGAGATCAGCGAACAGCCCCGCCTGTGCCTCGATGGTGGTGTGCTTGAGGAGGTCCGTGATCCGGAGCTCGCGGCCGAACTCTTCCTTCAGTTCCAGTTGCAGGGTCATCAGGCTCAGCGAGTTGCCGCCCTGTTCGAAGAAGGTGGCGCGCGGGTCGAGAGTGGTCGTGGCGAGCACGGTCCGCCAGAGGGCCGCGATCCGCTCGGTGACGGAAGGGCCACCGGGTGCGGCGGCGTTTCCGTCCGCCGCTGAGCCGCGGGGGGCCCGCGCGTCGGCGGATGTCGCCGCCTGGTTTCCCGGTGCCGACTGGTCCGGAGCGCCGCCCGCGCCCAGCTCCTGGCGCAGCTCTGCGAGTTGCTCCTTGAGCGCCCTGCGGTTCAGCTTGCCGGCCGTCGACGTGGGGAGCGCCTCCAGCGCGACCAGCACCGGCGGAATCATCTGCGGTTCGAGGCGGCGGGCCAGCGCGGCCCGCACGCCGGCCGCGGTGAGTGGGGTGGCCGTGCCCGTCGCGGCCCGTGTCGTGTAGAAGCCCGCCAGGCGGGGCGGGACGACGTCGTCGTCGATCACGACCGCCGCCTCGGCGACGCCCTCGGTGCGCAGCAGCGCGTGCTCGATCTCGCCGAGCTCCATCCGCACGCCGCCGACCTTGACCTGGCGGTCGATGCGCCGGACGAACGCGAACCGGCCGTCCTCGCGCAAGTGGCCGAGGTCGCCGGTGCGGTACATGCGGCGCATGTGCTCGGGGTCGGAGGCGTCGTCGAAGAACGGGTTCTCGACGAACTGCGTCGCGTTGAGCTCGTCCCGGTTCAGGTAGCCGACGGCGACGCCCGCGCCCGCGATGCACACCTCGCCCGGGAGGTCGACGCCGCACAGCGCGCCGGAGCCCGCCACGACGTAGACGCGGTAGTCGTTCAGGGGCGTGCCGATCGGGGCGATGCGCGTGGTGCCCGCGGAGGTGATGGTGCTGTGGGTGGCCCACATCGTGGCCTCGGTCGGGCCGTAGACGTTCTCCAGGGAGCAGGTCAGCGGCAGGGCGCAGAACCGTTCGACGATGTCCGCGGTCAGCGCCTCGCCCCCACTGAACAGGAACTTCAGTGACGCGAGGGCGTCCGCGCGGTCGTCCGACTCGGCGGCGCCGAGCAGGAGGCGCAGCATGGTGGGCGTGAAGTTCACGTGCGTCACGCCGGCGGTACGGATCGCGTCGATCACCGCGAGGACGTCGCCCTCGTGGCCGGGCGGCAGGATGTGCAGGCGGCCGGCGCCGGCCAGCCAGCCGTAGACCTCCGTGCCGAAGATGTCGAACGTGAAGGCCGTCTTCAGCAGGTAGACGTCCTGCGCCTCCAGCGGGAAGCGGCGCTCCAGGTCGAGGGCCGTGTTCTGGATGTTGGCGTGGGTGATGACGACGCCCTTGGGGACACCCGTGGATCCCGAGGTGTACTCGATGTAGAGGACGTCGTCCGGGGAGACGTCGACGTCGGCGGGCCGCACGCCGGTCTCGGTCCGCTCGTCGTCGCGCAGGGCGGCGAGCTCGTCGATCGTGTCGACGTCGAGGCGCGTGACGCCGTCGGGGAACGCGGCGTCGGCGTCGGACGTGGTCAGGACGACCGCGATGTCCGCGTCGGCGAAGATCTGCGCGAGCCGCTCGGCGGGCGTGCCCGCGGACAGCGGCACGTAGGCGCAGCCGGCGAGTGCCGTGCCGAAGACGCCGGCGAGCAGTTCCGCACCGCGCGTGAGCAGGACGGCGACGCGCTTCTTCTCGCCGCCCGTGACGTCGAGCAGGCGGCGCTGCACGACGGCGGCCGCGTCGTGGGCCCAGGCGTTCGAGTACTCGCGGGACGCGTCGGACCAGGCGATCCCGGCGGGGTCCGCGGTCGTCCTGGCGAGGAACAGGTCGCCGAGGTGGGTCGGGGTCCAGTCGGCGAAGTGGGTTCGCGAGAGGTCCGCCAGCAGCGCGGCGTCGTGGGCGGGCGACGACTCGCGCAGCGACGCCGCGGGCTCGTCCAGCGCGGTGGGGAGCTGTTCGAGGAGGGTCACGTAGCGGTCGGCGAACCGGCGGATCTTCTGCTCGGTGAGGACCGGCTCCTTGTACTGGAGGACCAGCTCGGTGCCGCCGTCGACCTGCTCCACGATGACGGTGAACGTGCCGGGGAAGGGAACCGGGTCCTGCCGCACGGCGCCGCGCACGCCGTCGGGGTAGGCGAAGCTGTCGTGGATGAAGGTCACGTCGAACGCGCGGGCCAGGGCGGGGTAGTCGCCCAGCAGGCTCGTCACCGGATGGTCGACGTGCTTCCAGGTGCCCAGCACCTCCTGGCTGAGCCGGCCGAACAGTTCCCGGAGGGTCGCCGTCGGCGCGGCGTCGACGTGGACGGGCAGCGTCCGGATGAAGCAGCCGATGCTGTGCTCCATCTCGAGGGCCGGCCGGTCGGTGAACGGCATCGACACGGCGACGGCGTCGGCGTGCGCGTACCGCGCGAGCAGCAGGCCGAACACGCCGAGATAGACGGTGTACTCGGAGACCCCGGCGTCCCGGGCGCAGGACCGCAGCGCGGCGGCCAGCTCGGCGTCCAGCGGCACGCGGAGCTCCCGTCCGACGACGTCGCCCGTGGCGGGCTCGAGCCAGTGCGACAGGTCCGGGACCTCCTGGCGGGCCAGCGTGCCCGCCCAGAACTCCTGGTCGCGGGCGGCCTTGCGCTCGCCGGGCTGCCTGGCCTGCTTCTCCTGGTAGACGGCGAACCCGGCGTCCTCCTCGGCGTCCCCGGCGGGTTCGTCGTCGCCGAGCGCGAGATCCATGACCTGCTCGACCAGGTAGCTGACCGACAGTCCGTCCGCGACGAGGTGGTGGCAGACGAAGAGGGCCTGGTCCTCGCCGTCGAACCGGGCGTGGACGACGCGGAACAGCGGCGCGGCCTCCAGGGCGAAGGGAGCTGCCGTCGCCTCGGCCGCGATCGCGTCGAAGGCCGCCGGGGCGTCCTCGCGCCCACGCAGGTCGTGGGAGGTGAACGGCGTCTCGACGTCGCCGGCCGGCACGACGGCGTACGAGACGCCGCCACGGACGTTCCGCACGCCGCTGCGCAGCGCGGGCTGTGCGGCCATCACGCGCCGGACCGCGTCGCCGAACCGCTCGGGCGCGACCTGCTCGATCCGCAGGCGCAGCGCGACGTGGTAGTCGGACGCGTCCCGGAGCTGGGCGTCGAAGTACATTCCTCGCTGCGACGATGACATCGGGACGACATTCATGCCTGCGTGCTCCCTCTGACGGGCTGTGACGTTCGGGTCGACGGGGAGAGTCATCGGTTGCGGGGCTCCGCGTTGCGGGGCTCCGCCGAGAACCGTTCGGCGCCCCGCCACGAGGAGAACTGGCGATACCCGTAGAGCAGGGGGTCGCCCTCGCGCTTCGACGTGCCGGCGACCTCGCCGAAGACGACGGTGTGGTCACCGCGTGCCACGGTTCCCGAGACACGGCACTCGGCGTTGGCGTGGGTGTCGTCCTCGAGCCAGGGCAGCCCCAGCAGCGGGGAGGGATTCCATCTGACGTCGGAGAACCGGTCTGCCGCGGTGCGCGACATCAGCCTGGCGGTGCCCGTGGCGCCGTCGTGCAGCAGGTTGACGGCGAAGGCGCCCCGGCCGAGCAGGACCGACAGCGTGCCGCCGGAGTTCTGCCGCAGGCACACCAGGAGGGTCGGCGGGTCGAGCGCCACGCTCGTCAGGGACGTGCAGGTCAGCCCGTAGGGCTCACCGTCGCGGCTCGTCGTGGTGACGACGGCGACGCCGGTCGGGAACCCGCTCATGAACTCACGCATGGGACTCGCTCGACCGCGTGCGGAGCCTGCCGAGCGCTCGCACCGTGTCGGTCCACGCGTCGCCGTGCGGCAGGAAGTCGACCAGGCAGGTGATCTCGGTGACGCCGAGCCCGGCGAGCTTCTCCGTGAAGGCGGGCCACTCGGACTCCGGGCCGACGAGCGACAGCCCGTCGCGGAGCCGTTCCGCGGCCGCCACCATCCGGGGCTTCCACACCTCGGCGTCGACCGACTCGGGGTCCTCGCTGGAGCTGCTGAAGGTGGAGAGCATGTACCGCTCCAGCGCCTCCATGTTCCGCTCCTCCGAGGCCTGCCCGTCGGAGACCGCGGCGTGGACCAGCACCGTGATGTCACCGCCGCGGCCGAGCCCGCCGTCGATGCGTCCCTGCTGGTACCGCTCGATGTTGGCGGCGAGCTGGCCGAGGTCCTGCATGATCAGGTTGGTGAGCACCCCGCGGCCGCCACGACCCGACTCGTAGTACGAGTCCGGGTTCCCGAGGCACGCCTGCCAGAGCCGCAGGTCGCCGACCGGGCGGGGGTGCAGCCGCACCGCCGCCCGTTCACCGGAGTGCCCCTCGAGCTCCAGCGCCTCGCCCCTCCAGAGGCGTTCCAGCTGCCCGATCCGCGTCCGCAGGAGCTCGCGCCGCTCGGCATGCGGGGCGTCCGACAGGACGAAGTCCCGCTGCATCCAGCCGAACGCCACGCCGATGCCGACCCGGCCGCCGGAGGCCGCGTCCACCATCGCCCAGTCCTCCGCGACCGACACGGCCGAGTGCAGCGGCAGGACACTGCTGCCCGCCCGGATCCCGAGCCGCGTCGTGCGCATCGCGACCATCGCGCCGAGCACGGCCGGGTTCGGGGAGAAGCCGCCGAAGTCGTCGAAGTGCCGCTCCGGGAGCCAGACGTTCTCCAGCCCTTCGGCCTCCGCGAGTTCGACGAGGTCGAGCAGCCGGTCGTAGACGCCGTCCTGGCCGTCCGTGGTGAAGCCGAAGAGGGAGAGGCTGACCGCGGGCTCGGACACCGGGGCAACGGTGGCAGGCAGGGGTGAATCAGGTCGAGTGGCCATGCCGCCCATCCTGGACAGGCGTCCAGGCGGGCGAAAGGCTCCGGGCCCGCCAAGATCAGGCGGGGTCCCTCCCGAGAAAAACGGGCTAGAGCCACTGCCGGGCCGGAAGGCACGACGGCCCCGGCGCGACCCCTACGGCCGGTGCACCTCCGCGAGCGCCGCGAACACCGCGCGATTCAGGCGGAAGGCGAGCCGCGCCTCGGACAGCGCGGTGTCGATCTCGGCGTCGTCGAGCGCGAGGGCGTCGAGGCGCTCGCGGTAGACGTCCTTGAAGACCTTCGCCTTGGGGATGTCGGGAAACGCGTAGAACGCGAGCCCGTCGCCGTCGAGCCCGTAGTGGCGCTCGAGCATGCGCCGGACGATCTGCCCGCCGGACAGGTCGCCCAGGTATCGCGTGTAGGCGTGCGCGGCGTAGTGCGGCAGGCTCGCCCCGACCTCGCGGACCCGCGCGGCGTAGTCGTGCGTGGCGGGCAGGATCCGGATCTCGTCGCGCCAGGCGGGCCCGTAGAGGAACGTCAGGTCCTGTTCGATCGCCGGAACCCGGGTCAGCTCGTCGAACACGAGCGGCCGGCCGCGCGCGTCGCGGCACACCGCCGCGCTCGCCTCCTCGAGCGCCTCGTAGACGACGAGTTGCTGGGCGGCGAGGTCCGCGTAGGCGGCCCGGTCCAGGTCCCCGGACATCAGGTGCTCGATGAACGGCTCGGTCTCGGCGGCCGTGTGGTCGGCCCGTGTGCCGTCGCGGAGGAGGGTGGACAGGGTGGGCGCGGTGTCGGCGGGGAGTGCGCTCATGGGACCTCCGAGGGTGCGGGTGCCGCCCGGGCGAGCGGCATGCGGTTCATCGTAGTGACAATGTGTCACGACGTTGCCGCATCCTAGCAAGAGAACTTAGGCATACCTACCCTTATCCACGATGCATCAGGGAGCGGACGAGCCCACGGCTCGGCCCTGCCGTCGACGAGATCCTGGCCGCGCTCACGCCGATCGTGGAGCTTGGGCTGGTGGTGGCGACCGGGCCGGTGGTGACGACGCCCGGTACGGCGATCATCGGTCTCGGCGTGGGGGCCGGATTCGTGGCAGGGGCGCCCTCGGGGTCAGCCCACCCCGCCGGTGGCGTCGATCGTGCCGGTGACGAGCAGCACGGCCACCACGGCCGCGAGCGCGAAGCGGTAGTAGACGAACGGCGCGAACGAGTAGCGCTTGACGATCTTGAGGAACGCCACGATGACGAAGTAGCCGACGACACCCGCCACGATCGTCGCGATGATGGTCGCGTTCCAGCCGGGCGCCCCCTCGGGGATCGGCTCGCCGATCGTCTTCAGCAGCTGGTAGAACCCGGACCCGAACACGGCGGGCAGCGCCAGGAGGAACGAGTAGTCCGCGGCCGCGCCGCGCTTGAAGCCCATGAACAGGCCCGCGGCGATCGTGCCGCCGGAGCGCGACACGCCCGGGACGAGCGCGAGGGACTGCGCGAACCCGTACCCGAGCGCGCTGCGTGTGGTGAGCGTCTCGAGCTCGCGCTCCTGGCGGGCCGTCCGGTCGGCCCACAGGATGATCGCCCCGAACCCGGCGAGCATCGCCACGGTCAGCCACAGGTTGCGCAGACTCGTCTCGATGTAGTCCTGGAACAGCAGGCCGAGCACCACGATCGGGACGGAGCCGAGGATGATGTACCAGCCCATCGCGGCGTCCGGGTCGGCGATGCTGATCCCGGGCCTGGCGTGCCGGACGCTGATGGAGCCGGACGCCGGGCCGAGTCCCAGCCGTGAGCGCCAGTCGGGGCCGTTCGCGCCGGTCAGTGCGCGGAACCAGGCGACGAGGATCTGGCCGATCTTCCTGCGGTAGTAGATGACGACGGCAGTCTCCGTGCCGAGCTGCGTGATCGCGGTGAACGCGGCCCCGGCGTCACCGGCACCGATCAGCTCGCTCGTGATGCGCAGGTGCGCGCTGGAGGAAACCGGGAGGAACTCGGTCAGACCCTGGACGAGACCCAGGAAGATGGCTTGCCACGACGTCACGGGCGGTAACCTTACCCGCTGCCAGGTAGCCTGCGAGCATGGATCACCGCAGGGTGGGGGCTTCCGGACTGCGCGTGTCCGAGCTGGGACTGGGCACGATGACCTGGGGCCGGGACACCGACGAACTCGACGCCGCCGAGCAGGCGCGCGACTTCCTCGACGCCGGAGGCACGCTGATCGACACGGCCGCCGCCTACGGCGAGGGCGAGGCCGAGAACGTCATCGGCACGCTCCTGGCCGGAAAGGTGGCACGGGACGACGTCGTGCTGGCGACCAAGGCCGGCACCCGCCGTGACGCGTCCCGCGGCGCGCTCCTGGACTCCCTGGACGCCTCGCTGCGGCGGATGGGCACCGACCACGTGGACCTGTTCCTCGTGGCCTGCCCGGACGGCGCCACCCCGCTCGCGGAGACCTGCTCGGCGCTGCGGCTGGCCGTGACGTCGGGCCGGGCCCGCTACGCCGGGCTGTGCAACCACCCGGCCTGGGCGGCCGCGCGGGCCGCCTCGCTCCTGGAGGGCGACATCGGGCTGCCCGCCCTCTCCCTGGAGTACTCCCTGGTGCAGCGCGGAGCGGAGCGGGAGGCGCTCCCGGCCGCCGACGCGCTCGGCATGGGGCTGCTGGCCTGGTCGCCGCTGGGGCGCGGGGTCCTCACCGGCAAGTACCGGCACGGCACCCCCGCGGACTCGCGGGCGGCGTCGAACCATCTGGCCGGGTTCGTGGCGCCCTACCTGGAGGGGGATGCGGCGTCGGTGGTCGATGCCGTCGGCATCGCCGCGGACGGCCTCGGCCGGACGCCCGCGGAGGTCGCGCTGTCCTGGCTGCTGGAACGGGACCGGCTCGCGTCGGCGATCGTGGGTGCGCGCACCCCCGCGCAGCTGCGCACGAGCCTCGGGGCCACGGACCTGAGGCTCCCCGCGGAGGTGCTGTCCGCGCTGGACGACGTCTCGGCGCCGCCCATCGGCTATCCGGAACGCTGGTAGGCGTTCCCCCGGCGCCTCAGCGCGCGGGCTCGCCCGCCGGCGCCGCGGACTCCGTGTCGTCGACATCCGCGAGCTCGTCCTCGAAATCGAAGTCGAGATCGTCGTCGTCCTCGTCACTGCCGTCGTCGTCCTCGTCGTCGAGATCCTCGGCCAGGTAGAACGGGGTGACCTCGCCGAAGCGCGTGGCCAGGGCGTCCTCGTACACCTCGTAGGCGTCGGCGAGCACGTCGTAGGCGTCGTCGACGGCGGGGTCGTCGTCGCTCCGTCTCGTGGCGACCGCGTTGTAGTGGGCCTCGAGTGCGGCCACGAGGCGGTCGAGTGCGGCGCGCGGGTCAACGGTCATGCATCGAACTCTACTGCCGCGCGCTGGCCTGCGGTATCGGTCAGCGCCATTCGATCCCCAGGACGTGACCCAAACCCCTTGATCCCCGCAACGGATGGGACACAATAGTCGGACGAATTGTCGTCTGTGACGGGGACGGTGACACATGGCGAGTGACGGCTCCACATGGCGTAAGCACGGCCAGTACGAGTACCGGGTCCTGACCATCGACAGATCCACGAGCGTGCCCGACGCTCGCAAGCTCCTCACCGACGAGGCCGAGTACGGACGCTGGGAGCTGGCACGCACCCGCATCTACCTGGGCGGCGAGCGCCGGGTGTGGCTCCGGCGCAAGATCATCCGCGTGCAGCCGACCCTGTGATCCCGGCGGTGTGACCTGCGTCGGGAACGGCGCCCGCCGTCCTGGCGTGTCGTACCGACCGTCTAGGCTGTGCGGGTGCATTCCTGGCCCTTCCCGCAGATCCCCGCGATCCCCGGCAGCTCCGACAAGATCCAGGTGCACGACACCTCGACCGGCGGCCTCACCGAGGCCGCGCCCGGAGCGACGGCCGGGCTGTACGTCTGCGGCATCACGCCGTACGACGCGACCCACATCGGCCACGCGAACACGTACGTGACCTTCGACCTGCTGGTCCGCGCCTGGCGCGACGCCGGCAAGGAGGTCACGTACGTGTCCAACGTGACGGACGTCGACGACCCGCTGCTGGAACGCGCCGCCGCCACCGGCGTGCACTGGAGCGACCTCGCGCGCGACCAGGTGGCCCTGTTCGCCGAGGACATGACGGCGCTCGGCGTCGTCCCGCCGGACGTGTACAGCGGGGTGGTCGAGTCCATCCCGGAGGTCGCCGAGGCCGTGGCCGCGCTCCTGGAGGCCGGTGCCGCCTACCGCGTCCCCCCGTCCGACGACGGCGTGACGGGCGACGACATCTACGCCGACCTGTCCGCCGACGCCGGCTTCGGCACGGTCTCCCGCCTCGACGCGGCCACGATGGGCACCCTGTTCGCCCAGCGCGGCGGCGATCCCGAACGGCCCGGCAAGCGCGACCCGCTCGACCCGCTGCTGTGGCGCGCCGAGCGCCCGGGGGAGCCCGCCTGGGACGGCGGGACCCTCGGCCGGGGACGGCCAGGCTGGCACATCGAGTGCACGGTGATCGCGCGGGCGGGGCTCGACCTGTCCGGCGCGGGCACGTTCGACATCCAGGGCGGGGGCGCCGACCTCGCGTTCCCGCACCACGAGATGTCCGTCTCCCACCTGCGCGCGCTCGGCGTCCGGACGGCCCGCGCGCACGTGCACGCGGCACTGATCGCCTACCAGGGCGAGAAGATGAGCAAGTCGCGCGGGAACCTGGTGCTCGTCTCCCGGCTCCGCGCCGACGGCGCCGACCCCATGGCGATCCGGCTCGCCCTCCTCGCCCACCACTACCGCACCACCTGGGAGTGGACGGACGCCGACCTGGCGTCGGGCACCGAACGCCTCGAGCGGTGGCGCGCGGCCCTGTCCGGCAACGGCGGTCCGTCCGCCGACGACACCCTGGCCGCCGTCCGCGCCGCCCTGTCCCACGACCTGGACGCCCCCGCGGCCCTCGCCGCGGTGGACGACTGGGCGGCCGCGGCCCTGGACCCGGCGCGCGACACCGCCGACGACGAGGAGGGCGCCCCGGGCGTCCTCTCCCGCGCGGTCAACGCCCTCCTGGGCGTCCGTCTCTGACCCGACGCGTCAGATCGAACCGGCGCTCCCCGGGTCCTTGCCGTCCTTGCCACCGATGTCACGGCGGCGCAGGTACCGCTCGAACTCCCGCGCGATCGCGTCACCGGAAGCCTCGGGCAGCTCCGCGGTGTCCTTCGCCTCCTCGAGCTGCGCGACGTACTCGGAGATCTCGGTGTCCTCGCTCGCCAGCTCGTCCACGCCCTGCTGCCAGGCGGCGGCGTCGTCCGGCAGGTCGCCCATGTCGATCGACTCGCCCAGCAGTTCCTCGATACGCGTCAGGATCGCCAGCGCCGCCTTGGGCGAGGGCGGGTTCGCCACGTAGTGCGGCACCGCGGCCCACAACGAGACCGACTGCAGCCCGCGCTCGGCCGCCTCGTGCTGCATCACGCCGACGATGCCGGTCGGGCCCGTGTAGGTGTTGGGCTCGATGTCGAGCACCGCCTGCACGCCCGTGCTGTCCGACGTCGCCGTCATCGGGATCGGCCGCGTGTGCGGCACGTCCGCCAGCAGCGCGCCGAGCGTCACGAACGACTCCACGCCCAGATCCCCGGCCATGCCGAGCAACTCGGCACAGTACTTGCGCCAGCGCATCGACGGCTCGATGCCGTGCACCAGGACGACGGTGCGCTGAGGCAGGTGCGCCACCCAGACCGACGTCGTCGGCCAGGTGATGAACTGCTTGCCGTCGTCGTCGAACGCGACGGTGGGACGGTTCACCTGGAAGTCGTGATACTCGTCCGGGTCCAGCTCGGCAACCTTCTCCGCACCCCACACCTCGCACAGATGCGTCAGGGCACTGGTCGCCGCGCCACCGGCGTCGTTCCAGCCCTCGAAAGCAGCCAGAAGGACGGTCCTGCGGACCGTTCGTGAGGTCGGGGCCTGGTCGTTCGGCTCGGACTGGGCGTCGGTCATCCTCCCACCCTATGGGGTACGCCTGCCGCTCCGGCATGCGTTCGCCCGTGGCGTGGCGCGGTGTGTCCGCGGCGTGTCCGCGGCGTGTCAGGGAATATCCGCGCACCTCCGCGGTTGGCAGGAGCATGACCGAACTCCAGGGCGAATACGTTCCGAGCACGGCCGGATGGGTGCGCGACCAGGTGGAGGCGTTCGAGGCGTCGGACGGCGCCGAGGCGAACACGCTGCGCGGAAGCGGCGACCCCATCGTCGTGATCACCAACCGCGGCGCGAAGAGCGGGAAGATCCGCAAGACGCCGCTGATGCGCGTCGAGAAGAACGGCTCCTACCTGGCCGTCGGGTCGAAGGGCGGCGCGCCGAAGAACCCCGTCTGGGTGCACAACTTCCGCGCCAACCCCCGCGTCGAGCTCCAGGACGGGCCCGTGCGCAAGACGTACGTGGCGCGCGAGCTGTCGGGCGACGAACGCGCCGAGTGGTGGGACATCGCCGTGGCCACCTGGTCCACGTACGCCGAGTACGAGAAGAAGACGGACCGGCTGATCCCGCTGTTCCTCCTGGAGCCGGTGGACTGAAGCTCGACAGGCCGCGGGGCCGCGCCGCGCGGCCTCTCAGGCACCCTCCGCGAGGAGCGCCAGGCGCTCGCGGTCCAGGACCACGATCCTTCCCCGGCCCAGGGTGATCAGGTCCCGGTCCGCGAGCTCGCCCAGGACCTTCGTCGTCGTCTCCCGTGACGTCCCGGCGAGCGCCGCGACCTGCTCGTGGGTGAGCCGCACCTGGACGCCACGCGTGAGCGGGCGCGCCTGCCCCGAGTCGGCGAGCGTGGCGAGGGTGCCCGCGACCCGTTGCGGGACGGACTTGAACACGGCGTCGGACAGCCGTCGCTCGAGGTCGCCGATCCGGCGGCCGAGGGTCTCGGAGATGCGCGCGGCGATGCGCGGGTCGCCGAGCAGGAGCCGGCGCACGTCGGTGGTGGTCATCACGCAGACGACGACGTCGTCCATCGCCTCCGCGAAGCTGCCGTGCATCTGCTGCCCGAGCACCGCCATCTCGCCGAAGATCGTGCCCGGCGAGATGATCGCCGTGGTCAGGGCGCGCCCGTCGGCGGAGAGCCGGAAGATCCGCACGCGCCCCTTCTTGAGGATGAACAGCGTCTGGACGGGTTCGTGCGGCGTGTAGACGAGGGTGCCGGCGGGATAGCGCGTCATCGGGGCCGCCTGCGCCATGGCGTCCATCTCGCGCTCGTCGAGGTCGGCGAAGATGTCGACCTCGGCCATGCACCACAGGCGCTCGGGGTCGTTGGCCGCGCCCGGTCGTGTCGTGCCCGAGGTCGTCATGCGCTCTCTCTCCTGCGGCACCCCCGGCTGCGGTGCCCACGGTGGCGTGCGTTCGACCAGCCGCACGAACCCCGCATCGGGCACGCATCCGCAGCCCTCCGCCGGGCTGTCCGGGTCGATCGCGTCGTACCTCATGTTTTCACACGCTAGGCGCGGCTTGTCACCCCTTCTGTGATCGCGCTCACGGACGCCGGTCCGCGGCACGGCTTGGCTGAAGATGTCCGGCGTCGATCGCCGGGCCCCGGCGGGCGACGCCGGGAGAGGTGACGACACGAGGAGACAACCATGACCACGATGGAGACACAGCACCGGGTGGGGCTCGGCCGGGCCGCGGTGACCGGCGCGGTGGCCGGGCTGCTGGCCTCGGTGGTGATGGGGATGTACGCGATGATCGCGATGTGGGCCGGCGGCACCGGCTTCTTCACGCCGCTGCACCACATCGCGACGCTGTTCGCGAGTCCGGACGCCATGACGGGCTCGATGGAGGGCGCGATGGCGGGCGACGCGTTCGTGATCTCCGGCGGGGTGGCGGTCCTGGGCCTGGTCATCCACATGGTGACCGGCGCCGTCTACGGCGCGATCTTCGGACTGCTGGTGGCGCGGCTACGGCCCGCGACGCTCCTGTTCGGCGGGCTCGGGCTCGTCTGGGGCGCGGTGGTGCTGGTCGTCAGCGCCTTCGTCGCGCTGCCGGTGGTGGCCGCGCTCCTGGGCGTGGGCGACACCGAGATGGGCAACCCGATCGCCGACATGGCCACGATGGCCGGCTGGGGCACGTTCACGATCGAGCACCTGGTGTACGGCCTGGTCCTCGGCCTGCTGACGGCGGCGGGCCTGCGGAGGGCCTGACTCGCCGCGCAGCGGCGGGCCCGGCGAGCCGCCGCCCGCGTGATCGGTCCTCGTGTGAGTGATCGGCAGCTCAACGTGCCGACCGCTCACGCACGGACCGATCATCCGAGCGTGCCGTCAGCCGGGCGGGGGCGCCGTCAGCAGGTCGCGAGGAGGCGGTCCAGGACCCGGGTGCCGAACCTCAGCGCGTCCGTCGGCACGCGCTCGTCGACGCCGTGGAACATGCCGGCGAAGTCGAGGTCCGCGGGCAGCCGCAGCGGGGCGAAGCCGTAGCCGGTGATGCCGAGGCGGGACATCCACTTGTTGTCGGTGCCGCCCGACAGCGTGTACGGCAGCACGGTGGCGCCCGGGTCCTCCGCGTCGATCGCGTCGACCATCGCGTCCACGAGGGAGCCGGTGAACGGCACCTCGAGGGACACGTCCTGATGGATCGGCTCGACCCGCACGCCGGGTCCGGCCAGCTCCTTCAGCGTCTCGATGCCCTCGGCCTCGTGCCCCGGCAGGAGTCGCACGTCGATCGCGGCCGACGCCGAGCCGGGGATGACGTTCGCCTTGTACCCGGCGTCCAGCTGGGTGGGGTTCGAGGTGTTGCGCACGGTGGCGCCGACGAACTTGGCGGCCGGCCCGAGCGCGGCCACGAGGTCGTCGACCATCCCGGGATCCTCGGCGAACCGGGCGGCGTCGTACGGCAGGCCGGTCAGCTCGGCGACGCCGCTCAGCAGCGCGTCCACGGTGGGGGTCGGCGTGTACGGCCACGCGTACCTCCCGATGCGGGCGACGGCCTCGGCGAGCGCCGTGACCGCGTTGTCGTGGTTGACCTGGGAGCCGTGGCCCGCGCGGCCGTCGGCGAGCAGCCGCATCCAGGACAGGCTCTTCTCGGCGGTCTGCAGCAGGTAGGCGCGGTGGCCGCCGACGTCCACCGAGAACCCGCCGACCTCGCTGACCGCCTCGGTCGCGCCCTCGAAGAGCTCGGCGTGCTCGGCGGTCATGTAGCCGGCGCCGAGCCGGCCGCCGTTCTCCTCGTCCGCGAAGAAGGCGACGACGACGTCGCGGGCGGGCTTGCGTCCCTCGCGCGCCATCTGCCGCACGACGGACAGGATCATGGCGTCCATGTCCTTCATGTCCACGGCGCCCCGGCCCCAGATCAGACCGTCGGTCTCCTCCGCGGCGAACGGGTCCACCGTCCAGTCACCGGCGGCCGCGGGCACGACGTCGAGGTGGCCGTGCAGCACGAGCGCGGGCCGTGACCGGTCGACCCCTTCGAGCCGCACGACGACGGAGGCCCGGCCCGGCTCGGACTCGAAGATCTCCGGTTGCAGGCCGACCTCGGTGAGCAGCTCCATGACGTACTCGGCCGCGGCCCGCTCCCCTGGTCCCTCGCCGTTGCCGTAGTTCGAGGTGTCGAACCGGATGAGGTCGCGGCAGATGCCGACCACCTCGTCCTGGGCGGCGAGGGCGGGAGGGGCTGGGGTAGCGGGTCGCGCAGTCTCGGTCACGTCGGACACGGTACCCGCTCCGTCCACGCCTCCGGCAGGAACGCAGGAGCGGGCGGAGCGGGATCCGGCGGGGGCTCCGGTCAGAAGCCCGCGGTGATCCTGGTGAACTCCAGGTCGGCCTGGGCGATGCCGCTGCAGTTGCTGGCGAGGCCCCCGCCCGGGCACGGCCTGTCCCGGTTGACGGACCAGAAGGCAAGCCTGCCCACGCCCCGCGCGTCCGCCCAGTCGCGGATGGCGGTCCACTGTGCGGGCGTGGTGGTCTCGCCGACGTCGGAGATCCCGTTCATGCCCGAGATCCCGACGTGCGCGTACGCCTCGGCCTCGGACCAGCCGTGCGCAGCCATGAGCTGGTCCTTGAGGCCCTGCGCGGCACTGACGGTGGCGGCGTGCATGTCGCCGCCCCCGAAGTTGAAGGGCATGATCGTGTAGTTGTCGATCGGCGTCCCGAGTTCCGCGGCGCGGTTGATCAGGCGGGTGCCCCACCAGGTGGGGCCGTTCTGCCCGGTGCCGAACGTGACCACGACCTTGGTGCCGGGATTGTTCTGCTTGACGATGGCGAGCCCGCGCAGGATGCGGTCCTGGACGACCTCGTTCTCGAACTCGTCGGTGTTCTCGATGTCGAAGTCGACGACGTCGGGGTGGTGCGCGTCGATCACGCGCTGCACGGCTCCGGCGTAGGCCTCCGGCGTCGCGCAGTTCGGTCCCAGCTTGTTCCCGGACCAGCCGCCGAAGGAGATCTGCACCTGCCCGCCGGCGGCCTTGATCGCGTCGATCGTCTGCTGGTCGGCGCCTCCGGTCAGCGGGCGCGAGCCGTCCCACGCGGGGTTGCAGCCGCCCGAGGACAGCATGAACGCCATGGTGAACGCCCGGATGCCGGTCTGGTTCATGACGGTCACGGCGTTCTGCGGGTCGCCCCAGCCGAGGTAGAGGTAGGGGGCTCCGGGCATGCGGCCCGGCTGCGGGTCGCCGTCTCCGCCGTCGCCGGTGGGCAGCGTCCACTGCTGGTTCGCGCCGCCGTGGCAGTCCCAGATGATCAGGGGCGTGCGGTCGGCGCTGTTCCAGCCGTCGACGTCGAGGCACTTGCCCAGCGCGCGCAGCGTGCCGTCCGCATGGTGCGTCCACTGCTGGGCGGCGTTGCCGTTGCAGCCGACGATCTGCACCCTGGTGCCGTTCGCCGGGTCCGCCCAGGCGACGTCGAGACATTTGCCCAGCGCCCGGATCGTTCCGTCGGCGCGGACGTCCCAGGTCTGCGCCGCCGTGCCGTTGCACGTGTACAACTGCACCTGGGTGCCGTCCGCGCTGTTCCCGCCGTCGACGTCGACGCACTTGTCGGCGTAGCCGACGATGGCGCCCGTGGCGGCCTGTGCCGGCACGATCCCGCCGAGTCCGGCGACGGTGACGAGCGCGACGAACAACGAGGTGATGGCGGCGCTCGTGCGCCGCCGGAGCCGTGCTTGCATGGTCATCTCCAACCAACCGACGAGTAAGTAAGGAGAACGTACGACCGTGCGCTCCGGCGGCGCATCAGTGCTATCCCGTATCAGCCGTCCAGGCCGAGGCGTGCCAGCAGCGGGGCGATCTCAGGATCGCGGCCGCGCAGGTCCCGGAAGGACTGCGCCGGGTCCTGCGATCCGCCGCGTGCCAGCAGCCGCCGCCGGAACGCCTCCCCGTTCTCGCGGGTCAGGCCGCCGTTCTCGCCGTACCACTCGA
The DNA here is from genome assembly GCF_054782975.1 of Myceligenerans halotolerans. Taxonomy (NCBI): domain Bacteria; kingdom Bacillati; phylum Actinomycetota; class Actinomycetes; order Micrococcales; family Promicromonosporaceae; genus Myceligenerans; species Myceligenerans halotolerans. The sequence continues at coordinate 27,844 of NZ_BAAGRL010000018.1, read as the reverse complement.
CGGTGTCGGCGTCGAGCACCTGGGACCAGATGTACGAGTAGTACCCGGCCGCGTAGCCGCCGCCGAAGATGTGGTTGAAGTAGGTGGTGCGGTACCGCGGCGGGACGGGCCCGAAGTCGACGCCTGCCGCGGCGAGGGCGGCCTGCTCGAAGCCGGCGACGTCGTCCGGCGCCACGGGGACGTCCTCCGGGGCGAGCTGGTGCCACGCCTGGTCCAGCAGGGCGGCGCCGAGGTACTCGGTGGTGGAGAAGCCCTCGCCGTACTGGCGGGAGGCGAGCATCGTGTCGATCCACTCGCGCGGCATGGGTTCCCCGGTCTCGTGGTGGACCGCGAAGCCGCTGAGGATCTCCGGGTCCCACGCCCACATCTCGTTGACCTGCGACGGGTACTCGACGAAGTCGCGCGGCACGTCGGTGCCGGACTGCGACGGGTAGCGCACGTCGGACAGCAGGCCGTGCAGCGCGTGGCCGAACTCGTGGAACATCGTGGTGACCTCGTCCCAGGAGAGCAGGGTGGGCTCGCCGGCGGGCGCACGGACGATGTTGAGGTTGTTCACGACGACGGCCCGCTGGCCCAGCAGGTGGTTCTGGTCCACGAGGTTGTTCATCCAGGCGCCGCCGCGCTTGGACTCGCGGGTGAACCAGTCGGCGACGAACAGGCCCAGGCCCTGGTCCCGCTCCCCCGGTTCCGGCTGGTCGAACACCTCGAAGATCCGCACGTCCGGGTGGTAGCCGACCAGGTCCTCCCGCTCGGTGAAGGACAGTCCGAACAGCAGGTTCGCCGCGCGGAACACCCCGTCACGCGCGACGCGCCCCAGTTCCAGGTACGGGCGCAGCAGCGCGTCGTCGAGCGAGAAGCGCTCCTTGCGCACGGCCTCCGCGTAGTAGGACCAGTCCGCGGCCGTGACGGGGCCGCCCGCGAGCGCCTCCAGGTCGGCGTGTTCCGCCCGGGCGTTGGCGACGGCGGGCGGGGCGAGCCGGGTGAGCATTGCGTCCACCTCGCGGGTGGTGCCGGCGGTGGCCTCCTCGGCGACGTACGCGGCGTGGTGCTCGTAGCCCAGCAGGCGGGCGCGCTCGGCGCGCAGGCGGACCATCTCGAGCAGGGTGGCGCGGGTGTCGTGCTCGGAGCCGTCGCGGCCGCGGTTCTCGGAGGCGGCCTGGACGCGGGCGCGCACGTCGGGGCGGGCGAGAGAGGCGAGGACGTGCTGGTGGCTGAAGAGCTGCATCTCGAGCAGCCAGCCCTGGCTGCCGCGGGACTCGGCGGCGGCCCGGGCGCCCGCCCTGGCGGCGTCGGGCAGCCCGTCGAGCTCGGCCTCGTCGGCGATGCGGACGCTCGCGGCGTTGGCGCCGGCCAGGAGCTTGCGGCCGAACTCGGCCTGGAGCGTCGTGAGCCGGGCGTTGATGTCGCGGAGGGTGTCCTGGTCGGCGTCGGACAGCTCGATGCCGGAGCGGCGGATGCGGGTGAGGAGTTTGTCGAGGAGGTAGGCGGCGTCGGGTGCGAGGGTGAGCGTCCCGGCGTCGGCCTGCTCCTGGAGGGCCCGGGCCCGCTCGTAGAGGCGGGCGTCCATGTAGATGGCGTCCTCGTGGGCGGCGAGCTGCGGGGCGAGGCGGGCCTCGATCTCCTCCAGGCCGGGTGTGGCGTCCGCGGCGAGCTGGTTCCCGAACACGCGCAGGGCCCGGCCGAGGAGGGCGCCGGACCGTTCGAGCGCTTCGAGGGTGTTCTCCACGCCGGCCGGGGCGGGGTTCGTGACGATGTCCTCGATCTCGGCGCGCTGGGCGGCCATCCCGGCCACGATCGCGGGCTCGTGGTGCTCCTCGCGGATGGCGGTGTAGTCGGGCAGCTCGTACGGGAGCGTGGAGGGTGCGGCGTACGGGTTGGCGGGATCGAGGGTGGCCGCGGTGGCGGCGTCGGGGATCGTCATGCGTCCATTCTCGCCTGGCCGTCGCCTGGTGAGGACGGCTTTCCCGCTGGTGCAGGTGTGGTCGGCCGGTTGTCGTACGGTCGGTCGCTCGGGGGACCGACTTCTCGACCTCTGACCGACCGCACGACAACCGGCCGATCACACCCTGCCGCGCGGCCTCTACAGTGGGGCCGTGGATCCGTCACGACTCCTGGGCGCGTGGGAGTTCCGCCGCGAGGTGCGTGACCACCTCGACGGTACGGAGTACGTCGCCTCCGGCCGCGCCACGTTCGCGCCGGAGGCCGACGGCCGGATCCGGTGGGCGGAGGAGGGCACGCTGCGCGGGGCGGACCGGAGCACGCCGGTGAGCCGCACGTTGTTCCTGGTGCGCGGGCGGTCGGGCGTCGTCCCCGGCAACGACGAGCCCGGGAACGACGACGCCGCCGGCGCCCCCGCAAGCCACTGGCGGGTCACGTTCGAGGACGGCCGCGACTTCCACCCCTGGACCGCCCGACCGGTCGAGCACGTGTGCGGGCGCGACCTCTACGAGGGCACCATGCGGTTCTTCGCGGACCATGCGGTTCCTTCCACTCTGAGCCCGGAAGCGGAAGGAACCGCATGGTCCGCGAAGAACCGCATGGTGGTCCGCTGGGACGTGCGCGGACCCGCGAAGGACTACGCGATGGTCACCCACTACACGCGGGCGACCGCCGGTGCTCCACCCGGCACTCGCGGCGCAGCTTCCGCCGGTCGCCGTCCGAGATCTCGCCCGCCTGCTCGTGCCAGTTGCGCCCGGGCAGTTCGGTCATGAGCAGCCAATCGCCGTCCACGACCTCGCGGGAGAACTCCACCCGCACCACACCGGGCACCGGGAGCACGCCCGAGGCCGTGTCGTAGAACATCGCCTCGGTGCGCATCAGGTCGCGCTCGTGGCTCAGCCCGGGCGCGGCCGGGTCCGGCGCGACCTTCAATACCAGTCCGGTGCCGTCGTCGAGGCGGATCCGGTAGGCCGTGTTGTAGGTGGCCGCCCCGAGCTCCTCCCACCGGTCGAGCCGCTCCCGGCCGACTCCCGAGACCTCGAGCACGCGGTTGATCCCGGCGTCGGCCAGGCGCCGCCGGTGCCTGTTGACGGCGACCATGCGGTCACGCCGCCCAGGCGATGTAGCCGTCCGGGCGGACCAGGACGGTGGTGGCCTCGCCGTCCGCGCGCCGGACCTCGACGGCGCCCGCCGCCCACTTCGCGTACTGGCTGCCCGGCGGCGGGTCCGCGGTGGCCGCGCCCGTCGCGCCGTCGTCGGCTCCCCGGACGATGACGAAGCCGCCCGAGCGCAGCGCCTCGTAGAGGCGTGTCGCGCCCCCGGACTCCTCCGGGACGAGCGGGAGGTCCGGCGCGCGGCGGCCGGCCAGCCGGTGCCCGCCGCGCGGACGGTCGTAGTTGATCCCGACGCCGGAGATCATGCCCATCGCGCGCCGCCGGGCCGGCGGGAGGTTCCCGATCACTCCCACGACGAGCACGCCCAGCGCCCGCGCGACCACGCCCTTCCCGCGTGCCGCGCGGACCAGCGCGCCGCTCGCGCGCAGCACCATCGTGCCGACGGGATGGCGCTCGGACTCGTAGGAGTCGAGCAGTGCCTCGGCGGCCCCGCCGCTCACCTGCCCCGACACCACCTGCGCGAGCTTCCACGACAGGTTCGCCGCGTCCTGCAGGCCCGTGTTCATGCCCTGACCGCCCGCGGGCGAGTGCACATGGGCGGCGTCGCCGGCGACGAAGACACGGCCCACGCGGTAGTGCGGCGCCTGCCGCTCGTCCGAGTGGAAGCGCGACGTCCAGCGGGCGTCGATCATGCCGAAGTCGGTGCCGAACGCCGCGCGCATGGTCTCGCGCACCTCGTCCAGGTCGAGGGGGGTGTCCTCGGGCACGTCGCGGCCGTACCGCCAGCCGATGACGCGGTGGTACCCGTCGCCGAACGGGGCGATGAAGCAGAACGACTCGTCGCGCACGGCGACCGTGAGGACGTCCGACGGCGGCTCCGCGAGCCGCACGTCCGCCAGCACCATGGACCGGATCACGGCCCGGCCGGGGAACGGCAGCCCGACGGCGTCGCGGACGGCGGAATGGTGCCCGTCGCAGCCCACGACGTAGCCGGCGCGCAGGGTGCGGGGGCCGTCCGGTCCGGCCATCCGCAGGGTGACGCCGTCGGCGTCCTGGTCGAGGCGCTCCAGCTCGGTGTCGTAAGCGAAGGTGACGCCCTCGGCCTCGGCACGCTCCAGGAGAACCCGCTCCACCTCGTACTGCGGGACGGCCATGACCTGCGGGAACCGGCTGGGCAGGACGCTCAGGTCCAGCGCGAACCGGTTCAGCAGCCGCAGGTTCCGGATCACCTGCCCCCCGGCGATGATCGGCTCGGCGAGCTCACGCGCGTCCAGCTGCTCCAGCGCGCGTGCGTGCACGGCGAACGCCCGTGACAAGTTGCTGATCTGCCGGGGCCGCCGCTCCACGAGCGTGGTGCGCACACCGGCGGCAGCGAGATCTCCGGCCAGCAGCAGCCCGGTGGGTCCCGCTCCGACGACGACGATGTTAGCGTCAACAGCAGCCATGGGGCACATCTTGCCTGGTTACAGGGCTGGCCGGAAGAGGGACAAGGCGGTCTACAGGCCCCGGCCGAGCGGCTTCGTCCCCGCTGAGGCGCTCGCCGGGGCGGTCACTGGGCCCCGGAAGCGCCACGTCAGTAGGAATAGCTGGACGGGGAGGAGTCGAAGCCCCCGCTGACGCCGATGGCGATGATGATCCCGTAGAAGACGACCACCAGGATACTGAGCGCCGTGCCGATCCAGCCGGTGATGATGCCCGCGCGCGCCATGCCGTCGTTATTGGCCTCGCCGTTGCGGACGGCCTGGCGCGACTTGTTGCCGACGATGATCGCCGGGATGCCGGCGAGGAAACCGCACATGACGATGCTGACGATGCCGAGCACGAGTGCCCACACGCCCAGGTCGTTCTTGGGGAACGGCTGGCCGCCGTACTGCGCGGGGTAGCCGGGCGCCGCCGGGTACGGCGTGGCGCCGGCCTGCTGCTGGTAGGGCGACTGCTGCTGGTACGGCGACGCCGGCGGCGGGGTCTGTCCCGGCTGCTCGTACGGTGACGCGGGCTGCTGCGGAGCCTGCCCGGGCTCGTAGGGCGACGGCTGCTGCTGGCCGCTCCCCGACGGGTCGTACGGAGACGGCGACGGGCCGCCGGGGTTGTTCGTCGACATGGTGGCAGTGTCCTCTTTCAGAATCAGAAGTATCCGTTTGAAGCAGTCTGAACCCTACCGAACCGGGCCGGGTGCGGTCGAAGTTTTCCGCCGGGAGCCCGCCCGGGGAGCGGGCTCCGGGGCGGGCTCGGGCGGCCCCGTGGTGTCGCTGCCGTCAGGAGTCGATGGTGGGCCAGGCGGACGGGTCGTCGAGGAAGTCCTGGAAGGCCGGGTCGTTCATCACCGCGCCGAAGGCCACGACGAAGATGATGACCGCGACCACGGAGAGGATGAGAGACGCCCAGCCGAGGATGATGCCGGCGAGGCCCAGCCCGCCGTTGTCGGCCAGGCCCTCACGCGTCGCGCGACGCGACATGTGGCCGGTGATGATCGCGGCGATGCTCGCGATGACGGGGCAGACGAACCAGCTCAGGATGCCCAGCACGAGCGACCACACGCCCAGGCTGTTCTTCGGGTAGTGCTGGCCGGCGTACTGCATGCCCGGCGCCGGGGTCGGGTACGCCGACGGCGGGACTCCGCCGGCGGCGTACGGCGACGCCTGTCCGGGCTGCGGCGCCCCCGGCGGCGGGGTCGGCGCTCCGGGCTGGTACGTGGGGCCTCCGGGCCGTTCCGGCGGCCGGCTCGCGGGCTGCTCGGGCGCCCGGCCCGAGTCGTCCCCGCCCGACGGCGGGTCGTACGGGTGCTGTGCTCCCGGCTCGTTGGTCGACATGCGCGACCGCCTCTCGCTCGCAGTGTTCCGGCCCTTCCGACCCTAGCCACGAGGACGGCACTCCGCCCGGTGTATCACCGGGCGTTTCCGCGTCACGCGCGCGGCCGCCAGGTCTCGACCTCGTGGATCACCCGGAATCCGAGCCGCTCGTACACGCGGCGTGCTGCCGTGTTGTCCGCATACATCCCGAGCGTCACCATGCCGTGCACGGCGATCCCCTCCGCGGTGAGACGGGTGGTCACGGCCGAGGCGAGCCCTCTGCCGCGCAGCGCGGGCCGGGTCGCGATGCCGCCGAGATGGGCGAACGACCCGTCGGGCCCGTCCCGCAGGACGGACCCGCCGACCGCGGAGAGCGTGCCGTCGGGAGCGCGGACGCCGTACCAGGTGTGCCCGGGCTGGTCGGCGCTGTGATCGGTCGTGGGGCTCGCGACGGCCAGCAGTTCCGTGATCGCGTCGTGGTCGCGCTCCGGGTCGAGACGCTCCACCACCGCTTCGACAGGGGTCCGCGGAGCCTCCACGGTCGCCAGCCGGTCCCACTCGCCGCCCTTCGCGAGCCCCCAGGCGTCCAGCGTCGCGAGGGCGTGCTCACCGGTCCCCCGGGTGATCGTGACGGCGCGCGGCGAGGTCGTCAGGTCGCCCGAGACACGCTGGAGCACCGGCGCCAGCCGGACCGGCTCCCCCACCGCGGTCAGGACGGAACCGCCGGAGCCCCGCTCGAGTTCGAGCACGGCCGGCGCACCCTGATCGTCCCGGTCGCCGGCGGGCGCGTCCCGGTCGCCGGGCGGGATGCGTACCCGCCCGTCCTCGGTCCAGCACCCCACCACGGGCAGGCCGCTGTCGAGCGTCCGCAGGAAGGGGTGGGCGAGCCCGGACCCTGCCCGGAGGCGGTCGCGGCCGGCCTGATCGGTCCCGCCACGGCCGCCGTCGGCCAGCGCCGTCACGTCGCGTCCGCGACCCGCTCCGGGCGGATCGGGCCGGCCGGGATGCCGGCGGGATGCGTGATCAACTGCCGCTCACCACGCCTGCACCGACGAACAGGACCGCGAACACCACCCAGGCGAGCCACATGAGCAGGAACGCGCCGACCAGGCCGACGTTGAGCCAGCCCAGGACGAGCCCGGCGGTCGCCGAGCCCGGGTTGTTCGCCAGCCCCTCCCGGATGGCCTTCCTGCTCGCGTTGCCCGTGGCGATCGCGACGATGCCGAGGACGAGGGGGCACACGATCCAGCTGAGGATCCCGCACACGAGGGAGATGGTCCCGAGGTCGTTCTTCGGCGGGGCAGGAGCGTACTGGGCATAGGGCGCTCCGGCGTAGGGCACGGCGGCCTGACCCGGTGCGGGCCCCGCCGGCCCGGAGGGCGGGTACGGATACTGCCCCGGCTGCTGGGGAGACCCGGGTGGCTGTTCGGGCCCGCCGCCCTGCGGCTCGTACGGGGACGACGGGCCGCCGGGGTAGTTGGTCGACATGGTCAAAAAGGCCTCTCAGCTCGCAGGCAAAGTGGTCCAACCATACCGAAACCGGTCGCCGTCACGTCACTTCACGGCAGCGACCGGCTCCGCCGTGGAGCCCGCGCGCGGCTCCGGCACGGCGTCCACGCCCGCCTCCTTGCGCTGCTCCGGCGTGATCGGGGCGGGCGCGTCGGTCAGCGGGTCGTAGCCGCCGCCGGACTTCGGGAACGCGATGACGTCGCGGATCGACGGCACACCCGCCAGCAGGCCCGCGATACGGTCCCAGCCGAACGCGATACCGCCGTGCGGCGGGGCGCCGAACTTGAACGCCTCCAGCAGGAAGCCGAACTTCTCCTGCGCCTCCTCATGGCCGATGCCCATGACGTCGAACACGCGCTCCTGCACGTCGCGGCGGTGGATACGGATGGACCCGCCGCCGATCTCGTTGCCGTTGCAGACGATGTCGTAGGCGTAGGCCAGCGCGCTGCCCGGGTCCTGCTCGAAGCGGTCCAGCCACTCCGGCTTGGGCGAGGTGAACGCGTGGTGCACGGCGGTCCAGGCGGAGTGGCCGACGTCGATGTCGTCGTCCTCGCCGGCCGGCTTGAACAGCGGCGCGTCCACGACCCACACGAAGGACCAGGCGTCCTCGTCGAGCTCGCCGGTCTTCTTCGCGATCTCCAGGCGGGCGGCGCCCAGCAGCCCGCGGGATGCGGCGGTCTTGCCCGCGGCGAAGAACACGGCGTCGCCCGGCTCGGCGCCGGTGACCTTCGCGAGGTGCTCGCGCTCCGTGTCGGACAGGTTCTTCGCGACGGGACCGCCGAGCTCGCCCTCGTCGCTGAACGTCACGTACGCCAGCCCCTTGGCGCCACGCTGCTTGGCCCACTCCTGCCAGGCGTCGAACTGGCGGCGCGGCTGGCCCGCCCCGCCCTTCATCACGACGGCGCCCACGTACTCGGCCTGGAACACCCGGAACGGCGTCGCCCGGAAGTAGTCCGTGAGCTCCGTGATCGGGTTCCCGAACCGCAGGTCCGGCTTGTCCGTGCCGTACAGGCGCATCGCCTCGGCGTAGGTGATGCGCTCGATCGGACGCGGCACCTCGACGTCGATCAGCTTCCAGATCTCCGCGAGCAGTTCCTCCGTCAGCGCGATGACGTCGTCCTGGTCCACGAAGCTCATCTCGACATCGAGCTGCGTGAACTCCGGCTGCCGGTCGGCGCGGAAGTCCTCGTCGCGGTAGCAGCGCGCGATCTGGTAGTACCGCTCCAGGCCGCCGACCATCAGGAGCTGCTTGAACAGCTGCGGCGACTGCGGCAGGGCGTACCAGGAGCCCGGGGCGAGGCGCGCCGGGACCAGGAAGTCGCGCGCGCCCTCCGGCGTCGAACGCGTCAGGGTCGGTGTCTCGACCTCGGTGAAGTCGTGCGCCTCCAGCACCCGCCGGGCGGCCCGGCTGAGCTGGGCGCGCAGCTTGAGGGCGCGCGCCTGCGCCGGGCGGCGCATGTCGAGGTAGCGGTGCTTGAGACGCGCCTCCTCGCCGATCTGCTCGGTGTCCGCGAGCGCCGTCGAGACCTGGAAGGGCAGCGGCGCCGACTCGTTGAGCGTGACGACGTCACTCGCGATGAGCTCGATCTCGCCGGTGGCGAGGTTCGGGTTCGTGTTGCCCTCGGGACGCCGGGCGACCTCACCGGTCACCTGCAGCACGTACTCGGAGCGCAGCGGGTGCGCGGTCTCCTCGTCGCGGATGACGACCTGGGCGATGCCGGACGCGTCCCGCAGATCGATGAAGGCCACTCCCCCGTGATCACGACGGCGATCGACCCAGCCCGAGAGGGTGACGGTCTGACCGATGTGCTCGGCCCGCAATGAGCCGGCCGTGTGAGTGCGGAGCACGGAGGAAGTCCTTTCGTACGGAAGGTGTGGTACCGCCGCGCCGGGGATGAACCGCGGGCGACGACGAGTGAGCGTACGCGCGGTACGCGAAAGCGAGTCTAGTCGCTGAGGCAGGCACGGAACCTTCCGATTTCCACAGGCGGGCCGGTGCCCGCGGGCTCACCTCCGGCGCCGGCGGCGCCGGAGGACGCGCCACGCGACCACGCCGGCGACGATCAGGCCCATCGTCGCCAGCCATGGCACAGTGAGGCTCTGCCCGACCGCTCTCTCGACGACGCCGAACGTCACCGTCACGACCACGAAGGCCAGGAACGCGAGAATCGCCCAGCCGACCGCGTGCACCATGGCGATCCCGAGGCGCGCCAGTCGCGCGCCGTGATCGGGCCGAGGCTTGTCCACCGGCAGCGGCTGCGGCACGCGCTGCGGATCGCGGGTCCGGGATATCACCAGGTGTGGCGGGACCCCGCCGTCCACCAGCCGGGACACCGTCTCGGGTGTCAACCCGCGGAACAGCGTGGGTTCCACCGCGACACGGAAACCGTCGAGGCCGATCAGCGTCCGGCCGCCGTCCGCGAACGCGATCATCGCGGCCGTCTCGGCGAAACGGACGGTGACCGGGCCGTCCGGTGTCACGAGCGACACGCCGTCGGTCCCGATACGCAGCGTCGTCTCCCCTTCCTCGGCCCGGAAGGAGGTCCCCGCGACCGGCGCGTCCGACCACTGGGGGGTCGAGACCATTCCGGCCCAGTCGGCGCCTCGCGCGGGCATCTGCAGCAACGCGCTCTCCCAGACCTGCCGCGCCACTGCCCGCAGGTCCTCGACCGTCACCGCCTCGGCCTCGGCCAGGTGCTGCTCCGGGTCCAGGACCGGCAGGCCCAGGAGGACGTCCACGCACGCCCGGGGCAGCATCTTCGCTCCGCGGTCGGGGACGTCGTACAGCTTGCGCATCCTCTCCTTGGCGGCCTTCAGTTCCTCGGGCTCGATGGTCCCCAGCCGGAGCCGGGCGAGCGTGTCGATCATGCCGCCGACGACGGCGTCCTGCTTGTCCGGGAGCGCGTCGGCGGACAGGGTGACCACCGCCGAGCTCCCGTCCCGCGGGGAGTAGTCGGCGTCCGGCCGGTAGGAGTAGCCGCCGTCCTGCCGCAGGTCGCTGAACAGCGCCCGGCCGGCGACCTGGGCGAAGAGGCTCGCGGAGGGGCTTCGCGGGACCACCGCGTCGAGCACGGCCCCTCCCGCGGCACCGCAGAAGTACGCGGGTGAGCCGCCGGCGAGCGCCGACGACGGGTCGGGCGCGGGCCGGCGCCGGCCCTGGGGAAGGCGCAGGTCGAGGCCCTCCGGAATGTCGTCCGCGGTGAGGAAGAGCACGGCGTTGTCACGGGTGAACCGGGTGCGCGCCCAGTCGAGCACCTCGTCCGGGCCGAGCCGGTCGAGCCCGAGCTCCGCGTAGCCCGGCAGGCCGTAGGCCGAGGCGCCGTAGCGCTCGATCCGCATGGCCTGCGTGATCCCGCCCTGGCGGCCCGCCGCCTCGGTGCGGAGGATCTCCTTCTCGGTCCCGATCCTGTGCACGGGCAGGTCCCGCAAGGCGGCACACACCTGGTTGAGATGGTCGACGACCTCGTCGAGCGTGCCGCTGACGTGGAACGTGGTGGTGATGTCGCTCGTGACGCCGTTGTGGTGCGTCTCGGCGAGGTTCTGGCCGTGCAGGGCGAGATGCTCCACGAGGTGGGTGATCCCGCGCGTCGCGAGCGTCTCGTCCGCCTGCCCGACGCGGAACACCAGTCCGCCGGTCACCTGGTTCTCGCGCCACGGGGCGTACAGCACGGGGATCCCGTCCACCTCGCCGGTGGAGATCAGGTCGGCGACCCGGAGCGGTGCTGTCGTCCCACCGGTCCCCGTGTTCGTCCCGCCGGCCGTGATGGGCGCGTCGGTCGTCCCGGTCATCGTCCACCTTCCGTTCCCAGCGCCGCGGCGCGGTATTTCCGGTACTCGCCCGCCGAATCGGCGGTGTAGGCCCACAGGCCCTCGGCCGGGGTGTCCCCGAGCGCGCGGAAGTGGGGCGCCGCCAGGTCGGGCATCCCGGCGAGCGCGAAGGCCATCGCGAGGTTCGCGTGCACGGTCGCCGTCGACGGGCCGGGCACGTGGTCCGGGTGCCAGACGGTGGCCATGGCTGTGGTCCTGAGGTCCTCCAGGACGGCGGGCTGCCGGAGATAGTGCATGCCGGACCGCCCGCCGTCGAGGTCGATCCAGTGCTCCAGGTGCAGGTCCACGCCGACCGCCGGGCTGAGCGTCCCGGGTGGTGCCCCGTCGCGGCACTCGGCGACGAAGGCATGGGCGGCCTGCCAGGAACCACCCCACTTGGGGCAGATCTGCTGAAGGAACGCGGCCTGCGCCGAATAGCACCACGGGTCCAGCGCCCGGACCCGGTCGTAGCGCCGCCGCCCCTCGGACAGACCCAGTTCGAGCCCGCGGGCCGTGGTGATGCGAACCTCCCAGGCCGGCAGGAACTCCGGATGGCGTGCGCACACCTCCAGCAGGTGCCCCTCGGCGAGGCGCAGCCGCGCGTGAAAGCGTGCGAACTGGTCGGTGGACACCTGCTCGGCCCTGGACGCGGAACGGATCCGCCAGCCCTCGACGACGTGATGCTGTGCCAGCAGCACCTCCACGGCCGGGGTGGCGTGCCCGGTCTCCAGGTGCGGGGCCAGCCGCCGCTCCAGGATGCCCAGATCCGCCAGGATGCTGATCGCGAAGGAGAGCTCGTCGCCCTTCAGCGCGTCCAGGCCCGCCGACAGCCTCGCGACGTCGCCGGACAGCACCGCGTCCCGCAGGGCTGTCAGGTGCGGTGCGCGCGCCCACGGGTCGAACGGAAGGCGTGTCAGCGTGCTCATGGCGCACCGTCCTTGTCGGCCTCCGCCATTCGGAGCCCGAGGATCGTCCCGACCACGACGGCCGCGGCCGGGACGATCCAGGCCGGGATCAGCCAGGCGCCGCCCGTGAGCACGCCGGTCTTCACGAGGATCGAGGCCACCAGGGCCCCGAGGCACAGCAGTAGTCCGCCCAGGGTCAGGATCAGGACGAGCAGTGCGTAGGTCCCCCGCCGGGAGAGCTCCTTGGACGCCGTCTCGTGTCCCGCCCGTGTCCCGTCCACCGGAAGCAGTTGCGACACCTCACGTTGCTGGCGGGCCTCCTTGACCTGCTTGATCCGCGCGGGGTCCGGCCGTACCGGCGGCTCGTGCCGGGCGGGCGCGTGCACGATCACCTCCGGGCTCACGCTCGCGTCGATCCGCTCCACCGTCCCCGGCCACAGGCCGTCGTGCAGCACGGGCTCCACCGGGACGGCGAACCCGTCGCCGCCTGCCAGGCGGCGCCCGCCGTCCGGGTAGACCGTGAGCATCACGCAGTCGTCGTAGCGCACGGTGACCGGTCCCTCGGGCAGGAGCATCGAGACACCCTCCTCACCGATCACCAGGGTGGCGTCGAGGTCGAGGCGGTCGAACCGCTGTCCCGCGACCGCGTGCCCGGACACCTGGGGCGTCTCGGGGAGCCCCGCCCAGCCGCGCCCCTCGCCCGGCACGCCGAGGAGCCCCGTCTCCCAGACCTGCCGGGCCACGGCGTCGACCGCCTCCGCGGTGACGGCACGGATCTCGGCACGGCGCCTGCCCAGGTCCCGGAGTTCCCGGCCGAGCAACAGGTCGACGGCATGGGTGCCGAGCAGCACGTGCTCGCCGGGTGCCTCGTCGAGCGACCTCAGGAGCCGGGCGCGCGCCCGTTCCAGATCCTCCACCGCGACCCCGTGGGCGCGAAGGCGCCCCACGACCTCGCAGAAGGCACCGGTGACCACCTCGACCTTCTCCGGATGCGCGTCGGCGTACAGGGTCATGTGCGAGGTGCTGGCATCGCGCGGCCCGTCGACGACGCCGGCGTCGTAGGTCCATCCGCCCTCCACCCGCAGGTCGCGGTACAGGGCTTCCTGGGCCACGGCGGCGAACACCCCGAGTGCGGGCGTCCTGCTCACGACGGCGTCCCAGATGACGTGCCGCCCGGGAAGCCTGAACCACGCCGGACTCTCCCGCAGCGCCGACTCCGGCTCCGGGGGCGGCACCCGGTTGCCGTCCGGCAGGGACAGATCCAGCCCGTCCGGCACCTCGCCGGCGACCCACAGCACCGCGTTGTCGCGAGTGAACCGGCCGCGGGCCCATGCCTCGACACGCGCAGGATCCATCTGGCCGAGCCCGGCCTCCTCGACCAGGCCGTGCGTCCTGCTGCCGTACCGCTCCGCACGGGCAGCCGCCAGAGGACCGTTCGACGCCGTCTCCGCGGCGATTAGCGGCAGGACGACGGGCGCCCGGTCGTGCGGGATCTCCCGCAGCCGACGCACGACGTCGTTCATCGCCGTGACCACCTCGCCGGGAGTTCCGGAAAAGAGGAACCCCGTCGTGGTGGCGCCGACGTCCATGACGTCGTGCGGGGCCCCCGCGTCGTACAGCGCCACGTGCGCGAGAAGGTGCGTGATGCCGCTGGTCGCCCAGGTCTCGTCGGCCGTTCCGACGCGGAAGACGAGACCGGCGCGCAGCTCGCCGTCACCGGGCGCGACAAGTGCGTCCAGGCCGCAGACCGTGGTCCGCTCGAACGTCAGGTCCTTGGTGGTCATCGGGTTCCCTCCCCTGCCGCCCTCATCGCGGCCTTGCGATACCTGGCGTAGGTCCGGCCGCCGACCGCGAGCAGCGATCCCGTGGCGGGCTCCGTCTCGCCGAGCGCCTCGAAGTGCGGCCGGGCGGCGGCATGGTGGCCGCCCAGGGACAGCAGGACGGCGAGCTCGTGATGCAGGTGCGTCCGCGAGGGCCCGTCGGGGAACCCGGGATGCAGCACGGACACCGCGGCGGCCGCCACGAGCCGGTCGCGCACCTCGGGCGCCGTGAGATACCTCGCCGCCTCGCGGTCGGAGGCGTCCTCGTAGAGCGGCGCGCGGAAATGGCGGGCCACCCGCAGGACGTCGAGACCTGCCGACGGCGTGCCGGGCGGGGCGACAGCGAGACAGCGGTCGGTGAACTCGTCCACGTGGGACCGTGAACCGGCCCACCACGGGGACAAGGTCTCGAGCACGAGCTCCTGGGCGTTGAGCAGGTCTGTGCCTTCCGGCGCGTGCTCGGCCAGCAGGTCGTAGCGCCGCAGCGTCTCGTCCGCACCCATCTGCAGCGCCCGCGCGCAGACGATCCGGGCCTCACCGACGTTCACGTCGGCGGGGTCCCGCAGGTGGGACTCGAACGCCACCCCCTCGGCCCGCCGGAGGAACTCGAAGAACGCCCGGAACTGCCGGGCGGACACGTCCTTCGCCCGCGCCGTCGAGCGCGCGGTCCAGCCCTTCTCGATGTTCCGCCAGGCCAGGCACGCGGCCAGGAGGGACGACGGCACCGACGCATACTCGGGTTCGAGAACGTCCTCCACGCCGTCCAGAGCCGCGAGCGCGCCGATCCCGAACCGCCGTTCGGCCGGCGCCGCGTCCAGGACGACCTTCTCGACCGCCGGCCACTGCTTCGTCGCGGCCGCCTCCTCGGCGGCCCGCACCAAGGGTCCGGGCTCCCAGAAACCCATGTTTCCACCATCCATCGACACCATCGGCACGGCCGGGCGCCGCGCCAAACCAGGAGAACCTAGCAGGGCGTGATACCCGGATCCGCCGCCTTGGCCCCATATCGGACACTCTTCACCCGCCTCGCGCCGGAATTCACCCGGTCGCGGGCGTCGGCCGCCGGGGTTCCAGGCCGAGAGGTCCGCGTCACGACGGCGGCACGCCTCGGCCCTCCTCCGCGACGTACGCTGCTTCCATGCCTCGCACCATCGCCACGAACACCAAGGTCAGCCGCGACGAGCTCCTCGATGTGCTGCGCTCGCGGCACAACGGCGTCCTCGTCACCACCCGCTCCGACGGCCGGCCCCAGCTGTCGCCCGTGACGTTCGGGGTGGACGGCGCGGGACGCGTCGTCGTCTCGACCTATCCGGACCGGGCCAAGGTCGCGAACCTGCGACGCCGGCCCGAGGCCTCGTTCCTCGCGCTCGGCGACGACTTCGGCGACGCCTGGGTGCAGGTGGACGGTACCGCCGAGGTGCTGGACATCCCCGAGTCCGTGGAGCCGCTCGTCGAGTACTACCGCGTCGCCGCCGGCAAGGAGCACCCCGACTGGGACGAGTACCGCGAGGCCATGGTCACGCAGGGCAAGTCGCTCATCCGCATCACCGTCGACCGCTGGGGCCCGGTCGCCACGGGCGGCTTCCCGGCTCGCCTCGCGGAGGGGTGACGCCGCGGGGTTCCCGGCCCGCCTCTCCCGAGCGAGGCGCGCCCACTACAACGGTGTCCTGGTCGCCTTGGACGGAAAACTGGAGCGAGCCCTCACCCCCGCAGATCGGAAGTATGTCCTGACGCTCCAGCCCTGATATCGACGGCTGCGGACCGGGCCCGTCGGCACGGCCGACAACGTCGCACCACCTGTGATCGCCCTCGCCCGGTGGCGTTAGGCTGCACGGGATCACCCTCGTCCCCCGGATCATCGAGGCAGGCCACAGCGCCCCCACCCCGCATCGCCGAGCCGCAGGAGACCGCATTGGATCTGTACGCCGACGTCGCCGCCCAGTACACCGAGTTCGCCGAGTACGCCGCCGCGTCCGCCTCCCACTGCTTCGAGCAGTGGGGACACGCGGTAGCCGCCGACCAGGACGTCCTGAGATGGATCTCGGGCCTGCCGGGCATCAAGAAGCAGCCCAATCTCGTGTTCGCGGCCGCCCGGTTCCACGGCGTCGAGGCGCCCGGTCCGTACGAGGCACTGCGGTCGGCGCTGCTGGACGACGACGGCACGATCCGCGCCACGATCCTCGAACGCTCCACCCAGACCAACGAGGCCGGGCGGCTGGCGACGCTCACCCCCGTCTTCGCCCGGCTGTCCATCGAGGCGGGGCGGCGGCCGCTCGCCCTCGTCGAGGCGGGTGCGAGCGCCGGGCTGTGCCTCTACCCGGACCGGTGGGGCTACGACTGGACCGCCACCGGAACGCGGAACGCGCGGACCGCCGTCGTCGGCCCCGAACCACGGCTCGCCTGCCCGGTCCGCGGCGACCTCGCGCTCCCGACCGCCCTGCCTGAGATCACCTGGCGCGGCGGCCTCGACCTCAACCCGCTGGACGTCCGCGACAAGGACCAGATGGCCTGGCTCGAGATCCTCGTCTGGCCCGAGCACGACGACCGCCGCGAGCGCCTGCGCCACGCGATCGAGATCGCGCGGGCGGAGCCGCCGCACCTGGAGCGGGGCGACATCCTGACGGACCTGCCGCTCCTGGTCGCCGACGCGTCCCGGCACGGCGAGGTCGTCGTGTTCCACAGCGCCGTCGTCGCGTATCTCCCGCCCGAGGACCGCGAGCGTTTCGACACGATGATGCGCCGCCTCGTGTCCGACGGCGCCTGCCGCTGGGTGAGCAACGAGGGCCTGAAGGTCATCCCGAGCGTGCTGGACGGCGCGCCCGAACCGCCGGACCGAACGACGCTCGCCCTCGCGGTGGACGGCCGCGCGGTCGCCTGGTCGCACCCGCACGGCCGCTCGATGCGCTGGTTCGGCTGACTCTCCGCGGTGTGGCGGCTCAGACGCTGGCATGGTCGGCAGTTCGTCGTGTGATCGGCAGCTGGAACTGCCGATCACACGACGAACTGCCGACCTCACCGGAGCGGCGCCCCCCGGCGCAGTGGGCTACCGGGTGATCGTGAAGCCAGCCGTGAGCTGGTCCTCCCGCCTGGACGAGTGGCCGACGCGCAGCTCGAAGTCGCCCGGTTCGACGACGCGCGCTCCAGCCGCGTCCACGATCGTGCAGTCCGCGGCCGGGATCTCCAGGTCCACGGTGATCTCCTCCCCCGGTGCCACCGTCACCTGGCGGAACGCCTTGAGCTCCTGGTCCGCCCAGCTCGCCGACGTGACCAGGTCGCTCACGTACACCTGCACCGTCTCCAGCGCCGGCCGTGAGCCCGTGTTCCGCACACTCACCTCGGCGCGCACCACGCCGTCGGGCCGGAGCCGCGGGTCGGCCACACGCAGCCGGTCGTACTCGATCGTGGTGTAGCTCAGCCCCTCGCCGAACGCGTACGCAGGCCGCTGCGTGAGGTCCGCGTACCGGTCGCCGTGCTGGCCCCGCACCTGGTTGTAGTACGTGGGCTGCTGCCCCACGTGCCGGGCGAACGAGATCGGCAGCCGCCCGGACGGCTCGATCTCGCCCAGGAGCAGCTCCGCGAACGCCTGCCCGCCCCGCATGCCGGGGTTCGCGGCCCAGATCACGGCGGCCGCGGACTCCTCCACGACGGGCGGCAGCACCTGCGGCTTGGACGCCAGGAGCACCACGATCAGCGGGGTGCCGGTCGCAGCGACCGCTTCCAGCAGGGCGTTCTGCCCGCCGAGCAGTTCGAGGGTGGCGGTGGACCGGCCTTCCCCGACGAGCTCGATGCGGTCCCCCACCACGGCCACCACGTAGTCCGCGTCGCGCGCGGCGGCGACCGCCTCGGCGAGCTGCGTCTCGTCCACGGGTGCGGAGGTGACGACCGGGGGCCGCGGCTGCCCGTCGGGGAACGTGTCGCCCTCGGGGTCGGGGGTGAGCTCGAGGATCTCGGCGCCGCGGGCGTGCGCCACCGACCAGCCGTCCGGCACCCGCTCGCGGAGCCCGTCCAGCACGGTGGTGGTCAGGTGGCGCGGATGCCCGTCGGGGATCCATCCGGCCTGCCCGGAGTTCCCGGCCCAGTCGCCGAGCTGCGTCCCGGCGTCGTCGGCGAGCGGTCCGACGACGGCGATCCGCCGCGTGGGAGCGGTTCCAGCGGCAGGCGTCACGGCGGAGCCCGCCGTCGTACCAGCGCCGACCACGCCGTTTTGCTCGATGTGAGCGTGACCATCACCCGAAACGGCGTGGTCGCGCGCCGTGCCCGACGGCGTGGGGACCGTCGCGAGCGGCAGCGTGCCATCGTTGCGCAGGAGCACCAGGGAACGGCGGGCGACCTCCAGGTTGAGCTCGGTGTGCGCGGCGGCGCCCACGACGGCCTCGATGCGTTCGGGCGCGGGCCGGCGCCGGTCCTCGAACAGGCCCAGCTCGAACTTGAGGGTGAGGATGCGCCGCACGGCGTCGTCGAGGTCGGCGGACGCCAGGCGGCCCTCCTCGATGGCGGCGAGCGCCCCCTCGAAGAATCCGGGCGTGGTCATCACCATGTCGTTCCCGGCGCGGACCGCGGCGGTGGCCGCGGCGGTGAGGTCGGGCTGGACGCGCTGCTCCCAGACCATGCGGCCCACGTTGTCCCAGTCGGTGACGAGGGTGCCGGTGTAGCCCCACTCGCCGCGCAGCACGTCGGACAGCAGCCAGTTGTTCACGGTGATCGGCACGCCGTCGATGGTCTGGTAGCCGAGCATGAAGGTGCGGCAGCCCTCGCGGGCGACGCGCTCGAACGGCGGCAGGTGCCAGGCGCGCAGCTTACGCCGGGACAGGTCCGCCTCGGACGCGTCGCGGCCGCCCTGGGTCTCGGAGTACCCGGCGAAGTGCTTGGCCGCGGCGAGGATCGCCGTCGGATCGGTCAGGCCGTCGCCCTGGTAGCCGCGGACCGCCGCCGAGGCGAGCTCGCCGATCAGGTGCGGGTCCTCGCCGAAGGTCTCGTTCACGCGCCCCCAGCGCAGGTCGCGTGCGATGCACAGCACCGGGGAGAACGTCCAGTGGATGCCGGTGGCGCTCACCTCGACGGCGGTCACCCGCGCCACCCGCTCGACGAGCACCGGGTCCCAGGTGGCGGCCATGCCGAGCTGGGTGGGAAAGATCGTGGCCCCCTCGAAGAAGGAGTGGCCGTGGATGCAGTCCTCGGCGACCAGCAGCGGGATCCGCAGCCGGGTGCGGTCGGTCAGCTCGTGCGCGGCCCGGATCCGCGCGGGCGAGGCGTGCAGGACGGAGCCGGCCTGTCGCCGCAGCACATGGTCGTCGAGGTCGTCCCGCGCGTCGAGCTGGAGCATCTGCCCGACCTTCTCCTCGGGAGTCATCCGGGCGATCAGGTCGTCGACCCGCTCGGCGACGGTCAGGGCGGTGTCGAGATAGGGCACGTCGATGACGCTGGTCACGCAGGACTCCTCTTCGTTCGCTTCTTCTGCAGGCGCTTTCTGGCACGGGTGCGTTCGCCCGCCGAGCGCAGGCGGGGGTTGACGTACTCGTCGATGCCGAAACTGATCAGGCTCAGCGCCGCGCCGAGCAGCGCGATCGCGAGGCCCGCCGGCACGTACCACCACCAGAAGTCGGGGAACGCGCCGTTCTGCTGGGCCCAGTACAGGATGGTTCCCCAGTTCAGGTTCGTGATCGGGATGACGCCGATGAACGCGAGCGTGGTCAGGCCCAGGACCGCGGCGGTCACCGTGCCGACGAAGCTGGACGCGATCACGGCGGTGAGGTTGGGCAGCATCTCCACGGTGATGATCCGCCACAGCGGCTCCCCGTTGGCGCGGGCCGCCTGCACGAAGTCGCGGCTGCGCAGCGACATCGTCTGGGCGCGGAGCACGCGCGCGCCCCACGCCCAGCCGGTGATCGCCAGCACGGCGGCGACGAGGAACAGGCTCGGGTCGTCGTACTGGGAGGCGACGATGATCATCAGCGGCAGCGCGGGCAGCACGAGGAACACGTTCGACAGCGCGGACAGCGACTCGCCGCGCCAGCCGCCGAGGAAGCCGGCGCTGACGCCGACGATCACGGCGACGACCGTGGCCAGCACACCGGCCGTCAGTCCCACGAGCAGCACGCCGCGGGTCCCGTAGGCGATCTGGCTGAAGATGTCCTCGCCGAGGTGGGTGGTGCCGAGCCAGTGCATGGCCGACGGCGGCTGCTTGAGCGCGGTGTAGTCCTTCTCCAGCGGGCCGTACGGGGCGACGACGTCGGCCAGCGCGGCGAGCAGCGCGAACAGGCCGAGGACGACGAGGCCCGCGACGGACTTGCGGTTGGTCAGCATGTCAGGACTCCCCCTGCCGGGTGCGCGGGTCGAGCGCGGCATAGGCCACGTCCGCCAGCAGGTTGGCGACGAGCACGGTCAAGGTGATGACCAGGAACAGGCCCTGCATCAGCGGGTAGTCCTTGGCGGTGGTGGCGTCGAGCAGGAGCTTGCCGACGCCGGGGTAGGAGAACACGAGCTCCATGACGAGCGTGCCGCCCACGATGAAGCCGAGCGCGAGCGCGAAGCTCGACAGCTGCGGCAGCACCGCGTTGCGGGCCGCGTAGGCGAACACGACGCGGCGCCGGCTCAAACCCTTGGCCTGCGCGACGGTGACGTAGTCCTCGTCGAGGACGGTGATCATCATGTTCCGCATGCCCAGCACCCAGCCGCCGAGCGAGGCGAGCACGACCGTGAGCGCCGGCAGGGTGCCGTGCGCGACGACGTCGCCGACGAACTCGAGGCTCAGGCTGGGCGACGTTCCCTTGGAGTAGGCGTGCGACGCCGGGAACCAGCCCAGCCCCGTGGCGAAGACGGCGATGGCGATCAGGCCCATCCAGAAGTACGGGACGGCGGAGAAGAACGTCGCCACGGGCACGATGACGTCGCCGCGGCCGCCGCGGAACCAGCCGACCAGCGTGCCCAGCGTGGTGCCGAGCAGGAAGCTCAGCACGGTGGCGATGCCGACGAGCCCGACCGTCCACGGCAGGGCGACACCGATCACGTCGGTGACGGGGGCGAGGCCGTGGGAGAAGGACCGGCCCAGGTCGCCGCTGAACAGCAGGACCCAGTAGTCCGCGTACTGCTGGGCGAGCGACTTGTCGCTGTCCAGCCCGAACAGGGTACGCAGGGCGTCGGTCGCCTCGGGACTGATGCGGCCCTGGTTCTTCTGCAGGTAGGCGCTCACCGGGTCGCCCTTGAGCATGCGCGGCAGGAAGAAGTTGATCGTGATGGCGGCCCAGGCGGTGAACAGGTAGAACGCCGCGCGGCGCAGGAGGAGTCTCATGAGCGGCTCCCGGTGGTCTCGGGTTGCCGGCCGCCGCCGAAGTGCCGCTCCGGGTCGGGCGAGGCGTCCCGGAGCGCGCGCGTGTACTCGTGCCGCGGGTTCAGGATGACGTCGTCGGCCGGGCCGCGCTCCACCACCCGCCCGTGGTGCAGCACGACGATCTCGTCGCTGAAGTGGCGGGCGGTGGCCAGGTCGTGGGTGATGTAGAGGACGCCGAGCCCGTCGGCCTCCTGGAGCTCGGCCAGCAGGTTGAGGACGCCGAGGCGGATCGACACGTCGAGCATCGAGACCGGCTCGTCGGCCACGAGCAGCGCCGGCCGGGAGGCGAGCGCACGCGCGATGGCGATGCGCTGGCGCTGCCCGCCGGACAGCTCGTGCGGGCGCCGGGACGCGAGCTCGGGCTCCAGGCGGACGCGCTCCAGCAGCCGCGCCACCTCGTCGTCGACCTCGTCGCGCGGCACGACCCGGTCCAGCAGCAGGGGCCGCGCGATGTGGTGGTGCACCGTGTGGTACGGGTTCAGGGAGGCGAACGGGTCCTGGAACACCATCCGCACCTGCTGGCGGTAGGAACGCAGGGCCTTGCCGTGGCGCGGGATCGGCTCGCCGTCGAGCAGCACCCGGCCGGACGTCTCCCGCTCCAGCTGCGTGATGATCCTCGCGATCGTGGACTTGCCGCTGCCGCTCTGCCCCACCAGGGCCACGGTCCGGCCGGACGCGATCGCCAGGTCGACGTCGTCCAGGGCGAGCATGTGGCCGGCGCCGCGCACGCGGTACCGCTTGGTCAGCCCGGCCAGTTCGAGCGTGGTCATACCGCCGCCCCCTTCCGGACGAAGTCGCCGCGCTCGCCCGTCAGGCTCGGGAACGAGGCCAGCAGGCGCTTCGTGTACTCGTGCCGCGGGCGGTGGTAGAGATCCGCCGCCGAGGCTGCCTCCACCACCCGCCCCGCGCGCATCACCGCGATGCGGTCGCTGATCTCCAGCAGAAGCGGCAGGTCGTGCGTGATGAACACGACCGAGAACCCGAGTTCCTCGCGCAGCCGCGAGATCTCCTGCAGGATCTCCCGCTGCACCAGCACGTCCAGCGCCGTCGTCGGCTCGTCCATGACCAGCAGGCGCGGGCGCAGGGCCAGCGCCATCGCGATCATGACGCGCTGGCGCATGCCCCCGGACAACTCGTGCGGGTAGGACCGCAGCCGGGCCGCGCCCACGCCGACCATGTCGAGCAGCGCTCCGCACGCCTCGGTGCGTTCCGCCCGGCGCATGCCCGGCCGGTGCCTCGTGAACACGTCGGCGAGCTGGTCGCCCACCGTCAGCACGGGGTTGAGGGAGTTCATCGCGCCCTGGAACACCATGGCGATCCGGTCCCAGCGCAGCCGGTCCATCCCGGCCGGCGGCAGGGTGGTGAGGTCGACGTCGGCGCCGTCGACGTCGTGCAGCACCACGTGACCGCCCGTGATCTCCGCGGGTGGTCTCAGCAGCCGCTGGACGGCGTAGGCGAGGGTGGACTTGCCGCAGCCGGACTCGCCGGCGAGGCCGAGCACCTCTCCCCGGCCGACGGTCAGGGAGACGTCGCGCACGGCCTCGACCGGCGGGTCGACGTCGTAGGTCACGCTGAGCCCGGACACGCTCAGCACGGGATCGCTCTTCACGCACAAACTCCTGTCTGCGTCCGCGGTACCCCGACGTCGTGGGCGATGCTGCCGCGACACGACGCCAGGGCCGGGGATCGGGGTGAGGGTCAGCCCTTGGCCTCGAGCGAGGTCAGGATGAGCACGGCCGACGGCTGCGTCGGATCGGGGCTGGTGTAGGGGTCGTCCTCACCGGGCCAGCCGACGTAGGTGCGCGTGTTGTACTCGCCGATGAACGGGCGGTTGCCCACCGGCATGACCGGGACCTGCTCGACGAAGATCTCCTGGACCTCCGCCAGCGCCTCGGCGCGGGCGGCGTCATCGGTGGCGGTCAGGTACGCGTCGAGCGCCTCGGTCGCCTCCGGGCTGTCGAAGCGGCCGAAGTTGTAGTCCGCGGCCTCGCCGACGGGTTCCAGCCAGCGGCCGTCCATCGTGTCGCTGTACAGGTCGTACGGGGTGGCGCCCGTGTCGGTCCAGTGCAGGATGGCCTGGAAGTCGCCCTCGATCTTGGCCGCCCACCAGGAGTCGGCGTCGGGTGTGTCGAGCGTCGACGTGGCGCCGAGCTCCTTCGCGGCGTCGGAGATCAGGCTGATGCCCGTGACGTAGTCGCTCCAGCCCTGCGGGACGCTGAGCTCGAACTCGACCGGATCGCCGTCGGGGTCGACGAGTTCCTCCCCCACGCCCGTGTAACCGGCGTCCTCGAGGACGGACATCGCGCCCTCGACGTCGACCTCGTACGCCTGGCCGGCGTACTCGGGGGCCAGGAACTCGTCGCCCGCCGGGCTCGGGAGGCCGGTCACCGACGCGAGGGGCGGGACGCCGCCCTCGCGGGCGATCTCGGCGTGCTTTTCGCGGTCGATCACCATGTTCATCGCCTGGCGGAAGGCGACGTCGCCGAACGGCTTCTCGGTGGTGTTGACGAACATCGCGTCGATGCCGAGGCCGGTCGCGGCCCAGTAGACGTTGTCCTCGTCCTCGTCGAGGTACGCCGACTGCACGTTCGGGATGAACGCCTGCGCCCAGTCCGCCTCGCCGTTGGCCAGCGCCGTGGTCAGGGCCGTGTTGTCGTTGTACGACACGTAGTAGAGCGTCGGCACGGCGAGCTCACCGCCCCAGTAGTCGTCGCGCGCCGACAGCTCGACGGACTGCGTCGTGAACTCGGTCAGGGTGTACGGGCCGGTGCCGACCGGCTCGGGGTTCTCGTACGTCGTCGGGTCCTCGACGCCGGCCCAGACGTGCTCGGGGATGATGTGCCGGTGCAGGACCTTGTCCTGCTTGGCGTACATCGAGCCGGCGAAGGCGATCGTCACCTGGCCGCCCTCGGTGGTGACCTCCTCGATGCCGAGCGCCGCGGTGTCCAGCTCGGGCTTTTCCTGGAGCAGGCCGAACGTGAACGCGATGTCGTCGGCCCCGAACGCCTCGCCGTCGTTCCACGTCACGCCCTCGCGCGCCGTGACGGTGAGCGCGGTGTAGTCCTCGTTCCACTCGAGCTCGGAGGCGAGCCACGGGCGGACCTCGTCGGACGGGTTCACCATGTTGACGAACGCGAGCGGCTCGAGGATCGCGTTGACGTACCCGAGCGTGAGCGCCGACGAGTCGCCCACCCAGGGGTTGTTGGATTCGGTCGTGATCGCGCCGTCTGGCTTCGCGATCGTGAGCGAGCCGTCGCCGGAGGCGGTGGACTCGTCGCCGCCGGCGCCGCCCGCGCAAGCGCTGAGCAGCAGTGTCGCGGCAAGTGTCGCGGCGGCGGCCGCGACGGAGCGTGAGGCACTACGCCTCGGACGGGACGTCGGTGTCACGTTCGGTACTCCTCGTCATCGAGAGTGGCTGTCGTGGAGCAACTTACTACTCGGTAAGTAACTTTGTGAAACGCCGGGGTGTCACGGTGTCGTCACGATCGCCGGCGACGGCGCACCGCTTACACTCGACGCACCACGACGACGTAGGACAAAGGTGTGAACGACCCCCGATGAACTCGACGACGCGACAGCCCCGACGCTCACGCCCGGAGACCCTCGCCCGGCGCGAGCGGATCCTCGAGGCCGCCATGACGACCTTCGGCGCGCGCGGATACAACAAGGGCCCGCTCACGGAGATCGCCGAACAGGTCGGCATGACCCACGCCGGCGTGCTGCACCACTTCGGGTCGAAGGACCAGCTCCTGCTCGAGGTGCTCCGGTACCGCGACGAGAGCGACGTCAAGGACCTGGAGGGGCAGCACATCCCCGGCGGCATCGACCTGTTCCGGCACCTGGTGCGCACCGCGCTGCTCAACGCCCGGCGCGCCGGGCTCGTGCAGGCGTACGTCGTCCTCTCGGCCGAGTCGGTCACCGAGGGTCATCCGGCCCGGGACTGGTTCGTGGAGCGCTACCGCACGCTGCGCCGCGAGGTCGGCGAGGCGTTCCGCGTGATCTGCGACGAGCGCGGCATCGACGAGCCCGCGACCGTGGACCGGGCCGCGGCCTCGATCCTCGCCGTGATGGACGGCCTGCAGGTCCAGTGGCTCCTGGACCCGGACCAGGTCGACCTCGCCGAGTCCAGCGCCTTCGCGATCGAGGCGATCGTGGCCCAGGTCCTGGACCCCCGCGAGGCCCTCTGAGGCAGGCGCGGCGCCGCGCTGTTGAACGGCTCACAGCCCGTTGAACAGCACGGACGCCCGGCGTAGCGTCACCGTATGAGCCTTCTGCCCGACCCGGTCTGGCCCGTGGTGCTCCTGGCTGTCGCCCAGGCCGTCGATGCCGCGATCTGCGTCAAGCCCCGCGACTGGCCCGTGGGCCAGTGCCTGCGCGGCGTGAACTTCCCGGAGCACTGGTGGTGGGTGCTCCCGTGGATCAAGGCGGCCGCGGCGCTCGGGCTGGTCGCCGGGATCTGGGTGCCCGGGCTCGGGGCCGTGACCGCGGTGGCGCTGGTGGTGTACTTCGTGCTGGCGCTCGGCTTCCACGTCCGGGCCCGCGACTTCGGCATCTTCTTCGCGAGCGCCGTGGGGATGTTCGTGCTCTGCTCGGCCGTGCTGTGGTGGTCGTTCCTCGCGTAGCGGCACGACGGCGGACGAGACTCCGCGGACGACCTCACCGCACTCTGCTGCGTCGCCGCAGTTCTTCGTCGGCATGCGCCTGGCACCGCCAGTACGCGCCGAGCCGGTTTACCGCCGGGCGGTCACAGCGCTGGCGTCCGTCCGGGGTCCTGGACCGCTGGCAGCGGGCCGAGTCGGTCATCCAGGCCGCCGCATGCCCGAGAGCGTGGGCGGCACCGTCCTGGAACACCGAGCCGGTCATCTCACCACGGCGAGCCTCGACCACGGCCTTCACAGCCTCGGCGGCATCCCCCATCCCGACCGGAACAGCCGCCCACTCCAGCATCTCCACATCGTTGCCCCCGTCGCCCATTGCCGCCGTGCGGAAAGGATGCACCCCGAGGCGTTCGCGGATTTGCTCCAGCGCCGTGGCTTTCGAAAGGCCGGCGCCCGTCACATCCACCCAATTCCGGCCCACAGCGTGCGCCGTCACACCAAGCGCGCGCAGGCTCAGCACTCGCTCGGCCACGTCCTGGCCGCGCAGCACGATCCTCGGCGTGGGCTCCTTCCACAGGCCATCGAGGTTGGAGGGCACCTGCGCGCCGGGCAGCTCGTCGTCCGGGAACCTCGACGTCACGCGGTACCCGACCCCGACGATCTCCGCGGCGGCCTTGAACCGGCCCGCGACGATTCCGCTCGCGACATGCCGCAACGCCCGCTCCGCCGGAGCCGGACGCTTCTCCAGCACCCGGCACTTCCCCTCGGCGATCCAGGCAGTGACCGCGCCGTTCGAGGCAACCACATATCCCTCCCGGATCCGCAGCTGCACCGCCGCGACCAACGCGCCCGCCAGCGAACGCCCCGTCGCCAGCACCAGGTGGTGGCCCGCTTCGCGCACGTCGGCAATCGCCTCCACCACCCGCCGTGACGGATCGTGTCCCGTGCGCAAGAGCGTGTGGTCGACATCGCACGCGATGAGACCCGCCGTTGTTGTCATCGTGTCCGTGGTTGTCGTGCCCATGGTCACAGTCCCCTCGATCGGCCCGCTGTCTCCCCGGGCGTATCCCCTGGGTGGACTCGACTCTCACTGATCGCGAGTTCCGCGCCCATCCCCGTCGAGGATTACCGAGGCGGTAACCCCGGCGACCTCGACGGTTGTGGGTACACCATTTGTCCGTCTGCATGCGTCGTGGGAAATTAGGGCCATGATGGAGCCATCCGTTGCGGCGCTGCCGGCCGATGTGCTGCGCCGTGAGGATGTGCGCCTCGCTCTCGCCGAGCATGACTTTGCTGCGGCGTTCGCCCTCTTCGGTAAGTACGGCGGCATCTCGCAGAACCGCATCGCCTCCGCCTGTCAGCTCACGCCGGGCAAGGTGTCGCTCATCGTCCATGGGCGCGCGCAGGTCACCAGCTTCGAAGTGGTCTGCCGGATCGCGGACGGGCTGCGCATCCCGGGGCACATGCTGGGTCTGGCACCACGCAAGTGGGAAGACGACGATGCTGGACCGGCACGCGGCGTCGTCGGCTCCAATGCCTCCGGCAACGCCGGAACGGCTGGCTGGACCGGTGACGCCAGTGTGGCGTTGGCCTCCAAGCTCACCACGAGTGACCTCGGCCGGGACAAGCCCTTGCCGCAGCGCCCGCTGTCCGGCGGACGGCTCCTGGACAGCATGGACGGATGGCTCGGACCCGCCACGCTCATGGCCAGGCCGCGCCAGTTGGGCAGGCTGGGCATGCGCGAGGTCGAGGAGTTCGAGGCATCGGCGCGTGCGTTCCGTGCCTGGGACCGCCGCGTGGGCGGAGGCCTGCACCGCAAGGCGGTCCTCGGGCAGCTGAGCGTGGTCGCCGGCTTCCTGCACGAGCACCAGTCGCCCCAGGTGGAACAAGGGCTGTTCCAACTCATGGCGGAACTCGCCGGAACCGCGGCAACCATGGCGTGGGACTCCGGGCTGCACCACAACGCCCAGCAGTACTGTCTCGCCCCGGGTTAGATGGAGACATCGAACACCCGGAAGTTGAGGAATGATGGCGGC
>NZ_BAAGRL010000017.1:0-72004 GCF_054782975.1 Myceligenerans halotolerans | reverse complement strand
TCCAGAGACCTCAACCGACCCGTCCGCACACTCCTCCAGTCATGACTTTGCCGGAGCCCTGAAGTTCCTCGCCGGTGGTGCTCTCACCGCCGTCGCACTCGGTGGGATGGTCGCCATGGCCCCCGCCGCATCTGCTCACATCCCCGACACCAAGGCCGACTGCACCGGCCTCTACGTCGACCTCAAGTCGTACTACGGCGGCTCCGTCGAGGTCACCATCGACGGAGAAGTGGTCGAATCGACCGAGTTCCCCGATAACACGTGGAGCAACTTCGTCAAGCACTACCCGTTCGACGACGACACGGTCGACCACACCTGGTCTGTGGTCGTTGACGCATACGACGATGACAAGTACGACTACTCCGATGGAGACACCGTCGAAGCCTGCGCCGAGCCTCCGACGAAGGAGGTCATCTCGCCGGCCACGCCGGAGGTCGTCGCCGGTTGCGCAGTGACCATGGACGACGTCGTCGTCCCCGACAACACCGGCTCCGTGAACTACTCGAAGAACGAGACGGGCGTCGTCGCCGCGCTCGCGTCGGACGAGTACGAGTGGATCGAGGACCTCGGAGCCTGGACTCCGCAGGAGGACGGCTCCGTGCTGTTCCCCGCCGCACTCCTCCTGGTCGAGGAGGAGTGCGAGGAGGCCCCGTCTCCGACTCCGTCCCCGTCGGAGACGCCCGAGGTCTCGCCCTCGCCGTCCGAGCCGGCTGACGAGGAGGACCCGCCGGTCCTCGCCGCGACGGGTGCCACCGTCGGTGGCGCGGCGGCTTTCGCGCTTCTCCTCGTCGGTGGCGGCATCGCCCTGGTCGTCGCTCGCAAGCGCATGGCCAAGAACTGACCTCTCGCCGTCCGCTGCAGCAGTCAACGATCAGGCCCCTCGCCCTTCCGGGTGAGGGGCCTGATCGTTGTCCTGGTCCTGCGTGCGCCGGCGCCACGATCCGGCCCGGAGCGGGAACGCCACTCCGGGCCGGACAGCTCGGGGCCGGACAGCTCGCCTATCGGCGAGGATCAGCCGAACGTATCCCGGGGCCCCGGCCCGCGAACCGCCCGGGGCCCGCGCCGGAATCCAGGCCCGGCAGGTCCCAGCACCGAGACCTCCTCGACGACGCCCTCACCGATCTCCTCCGCCATCCGGCGCAGCAGGTGGGGCACCAGCATCCGCAGCTGCGTCGCCCAGGCGGTCGAGTCGGCACGCACCACGAGCACGTGGTCCTCGAAGGTGACCGGGGTGCAGTGCTCCGCGACGTCGTCCCCGACGACGTCGCGCCAACGCCCGACGACCCCGCCGACCGAGACGTCCTGCGTCCAGCCCTTCTCGCGCAGCAGCCGGCCGACCACGGAGCCCAGGAGTTGCGGGTCGCGTGCGTTCTTGCCCTGCGTCTCCTGGCGCGGCTCGGCGAGAGGCGACCTGCGCGCGGGTGAACCCGGGCGCAGTCCCTTCGCCCGGGCCGCTGCCTTGGCGCGGTTGAGGGCTGCTCGAGCGACCTCCTCGGGCGGGGTCAGCGACGGCTCGCCGGAGCTCTCCGAACCGTCCGGCGCCGCACTGTTATCCACAGCGTTCTGTGGATAACTTTCGGGGGCGTGGCGGGCTCCACGACGGCCTCCGTCGTCACCCCTGGTTGGCTCGCGAGACACATTCTTGTCACTCACGGGTGACCGCTCCTGGTTCCACGTGAAACCTCACCCCACTCAGCGACGCGGGCACATCATCCGGCACTGCGGCCGTGACAAGCACCTGCCGGGCGGGCAGTACGAGCTCCGCCAAACGCTCCCGCCGACGGGTGTCGAGCTCCGCGAAGACGTCGTCGAGGATGAGCACCGGGTCGGCATCCGTACCGTGGTCCGGGTCCCAGAACGCGGGCACCGAAGGCGGCGGCGCATCCAGCTCCGCAACGCCTCCCAACAGCCAGAATGACGCCAATCTCAGGGCCAGCGCGAACGACCACGACTCGCCGTGACTCGCATATCCCCGCACCGGCAGATCGCCGAGAGTGAGGAGCAGATCGTCGCGATGCGGCCCCACGAGACTCACACCGCGGTCGAGCTCCTGCTGCCGGACGCCAGCGAGCGCGGACGTCATCTGCGCTCGGATCCACGTTGCCGACGACGGGTCCTTGCCCGAGCCTCCGGACCCGTCCGAGGGCTCGTCCGACGGCGGTCCGTCTCCGGCGGTTAACCCACCGGACGCTATCGGCGCGTCGATCGATCCGGCCGCTCCAGGACCGCCGGGCGCACCGCCGGCTCGAAAGTTTTCCACAGGCACGGTGGACGACGATCGGTACTCGATCCGCGCCTCACCCTTGCCCTCGCTAACCGCCTCATAGGCCGCCCCGACGATCGGCCGAAGCGCGTCGACGAGCTGGAGCCGGAGCGACACGATCTCCGCGCCGAGTTCGACGAGGCGCCCGTCCCACACGTCGAGCGTCGCCAGCGCGGCCGGGTCGGAGCCACCCGAACGGCGCACCGCCCTGGCTGACTTCAGCAGCGCCGACCGCTGCTTGAGCACCCGCTCGTAGTCGGCGAACACCCCTGCGAGCCGGGGGACCATCAGCACGATGAGCTGGTCGAGGAATCGGCGCCGGCCATCGGGATCGCCCTTGACCAACGCCAGGTCCTCGGGGGCGAACAGCACCGTTCGCAGGATGCCGAGCACGTCGCGGGCGCGGCCCGGCTGGCCACGGTTGATCCGTGCTCGGTTGGCCTTGCCCTGCGTGATCTCCAGCTCGACCGTACTCGCCCGGTCTCCCCGGACGACGCGCGTGCGCACCACCGCACGCGATGCGCCGGCTCGGATCAACGGTGTATCGGCGGCGACGCGGTGCGAGCCCAGGGTCGCGACGTAGCCGATAGCCTCGACAAGGTTGGTCTTGCCCTGGCCGTTGGCCCCGACGAACGCGTTGACCCCTGGTTCGAGCTCCACGTCGACGCTCGCGTAGGAGCGGAAGTCGAGGAGGCTCAAGTGGGAGACGTACAGCGGTCTACTCGGCCTTCTTCACCGCGTGCCCGCCGAACTGCTGGCGCAGCGCCGCGACCGCGCGCATCGCCGGCGAGGACTCCTGGCGCGAGGCGAACCGGGCGAACAAGGCAGCCGAGATCACCGGCAGCGGCACGGCGTTGTCCACACCCTCGTCGATGGTCCAGCGTCCCTCGCCCGAGTCGTCGACCCAGTCGTCGAGGCCCGCGAGACCGGGGTCCTCCTCGAGGGCCTTGACCATCAGGTCGAGCAGCCACGATCGGACGACCGTGCCGCGCTGCCATGCCTTCATCGTGCCGTGCACGTCGGTGACGACGTCCTTCTTGGCAGCAAGCAGCTCATAGCCTTCGGCGTACGCCTGCATCAGGCCGTACTCGATACCGTTGTGGACCATCTTCGCGAAGTGGCCGGCACCGACGGTTCCCGCATGCACGAAGCCTTCTTCGCGCGGTCCCTCGGGACGCAACGCGTCGAACACGGGCATGAGCGTCTCGACATGCGCGACCTCGCCACCGCACATGAGGCCGTATCCGTTCTCCAGGCCCCACACACCGCCGGAGACGCCGCAGTCCACGTACCCGATGCCGCGCTCCGCCAGCTCGGCGGCGCGTTCCTGGTCCTCCACGTAGTGGGAGTTCCCGCCTTCGACGACGATGTCGCCCTCGGCCAGCAGACCACCCAGCTCGTCGATCACGCCCCGCGTCGGAGCACCCGCCGGGACCATCACCCAGACGATCCGTGGTGCCGGAAGCGCCGCGACCAGATCGGCGAGTGACGCGACATCCGAAACCTCAGGACGCGGATCGAAGCCGGTGACGTCGATGCCGAAGCGACGGAGGCGCTCCCGCATGTTGTTGCCCATCTTGCCGAGACCGACCAGGCCGATGTGGCTGACCATGTATTCCTCCAGAAAGTTCTCCACAGGCATCGTGCACGCACGAGTGGGCGGAAGAGCGCGTCACCGCCCCGGAGCGCGAATCAGCCCGTGAAGCGAATCGGGACCAGCAGGTAACGGTAGGTCGAGTCGTCCTCGCCGTCGAGCGAGTCCTGCCCGGTGAACTCCACCGGCTTGTTCGGGTGGGTGAACGAGAGGCGGACGAAGTCTGTACCCAGGGCCCCGAGTCCGTCCAGCAGGTACTGCGGGTTGAACGCCACCGCGATGTCCTCGCCGGTGAGCACCGCTTCCAGCGCCTCGGACGCCTGGGCGTCGTCCCCCTGGCCGGCATCGAGCACGACCTGGCCCTCGCTGAAGGAGAGACGGATCGGCGTGTTCCGCTCGGCCACCAGGCTGACGCGCTTGGCCGCGTCGATGAGCGGAGCCGTCGCGACGACGGCGTGGATCGGCGAGCTGTCCGGGAAGAGCCGCCGGACCGGCGGATAGTCGCCGTCGACGAGCTGCGAGGTGGTGTGGCGTCCGCCGGCTTCGAAGCCGACCAGGTCGACCCCACTCCCTGTGGACAGCCCGACGTTCACGGCACCGCCGCCGGCGCCGAGAGATCGGGCGACGTCGTTCAGCGTGCGAGCGCGGATCAGAGCGACCGCGGAGAAGCCCGGAGTTGCCGGGGTCCAGGTGAGTTCGCGCAGCGCCAGGCGGTAGCGGTCCGTGGCCAGCAGGGTGATCTTCTCGTCCTCGATCTCGACGCGGACGCCCGTGAGGAGGGGGAGCGTGTCGTCCCGGCTGGCGGCGACGGTCACCTGCGTGACGGCGGCCGTGAGCGCCTCGCCCGGTACGGTCCCGCTCAGTTCCGGCATCGCCGGCAGTGCGGGGTACTCCTCGACGGGCATCGTCAACAGCGTGAAGCGGCTCGCGCCACAGGTGAGGACCACCTTGCTGCCCTCAAGCGTGACATCCACAGGCTTGCTGGGGAGTGCGCGAGAGATCTCGGCAAGCAGGCGGCCGGAGACGAGGACCGTCCCGGGCTCGGCGACCTCGGCCGGGAGCTCCGAACGGGCTGACGTCTCGTAGTCGAAGCTGGCGAGGTTGAGGATGCCGGACGGATCCGCCTCCATCCGCACACCCGCGAGGACTGGTGCCGGAGGTCGCGTGGGAAGCGTACGCGCCGTCCAGGTGACGGCGTCCGCCAACACGTCACGCTCGACCCTGAACTTCATGCCGTTCCATCTCCCTCGCAGAACCTCGTTCCGTACCTGCCAGAGCCTACGCGAGGTGACTGACGTTGACGACGGGGAGGAGGGCTCCGTGGCGAGGTAGTTGCCCACCGACCCCAATTAGCACTAATGTTCGATCGGGTTAGATTCGGCCCTCGAGCCTGATGAAGGCGTGCTGATTTCCCCTTCTTAGACATCTGTAGTCGTCGTAGTAGGGGTTGTGGATACTGGGGATAACCGCTGTTTCCGCAGGTCAGACATGGTTCTTGGGTGTGGACAACCTGTGGGTACAACTGTGGGAAAACTAGGGGTCCATGTGGACGGCCGATTTTTACCCACAGGCCATCCACAGTTCAGGCTTCGTTGCCCACAGGTTTCGGGAGGTTGTCCACATGTCTTCCACAGGTTCATCCACAGGGGGGTTTCCGCATGGAGGGCCGCCAACCGTGGTTATCCACAGATCCTGTCCACACCCCTGGGGATAGAGAGTCGCGAACCGCGAGATTCTGCGGATCTCATTGTGCACAAACCTGTGGAGATGGGGTCACCGAGACGGCCCGAAGTTATCCACATGAGAATCCACAGGGCTGTGGAGATGTGGATCGAGGCGCTTCAGAGTCGCATCGACGCAGGCCAGCGCATGTGAACCAGGCGTGCGCGACGACGTGATGCGTGACGTCGTGGAAATAGGACCGATAGGTCAAGAAGAGGTGAGAACGCGCCTCAGGACACGCGATGCTGCTGCTTGATCCGCGCAGTGAGCTCGGTGACCTGGTTGTAGGTGGATCGGCGTTCCGCCATCTGGCCAGCGATCTTCTTGTTCGCGTGCATGACCGTGGTGTGGTCGCGCCCGCCGAACTGCTGGCCGATCTTCGGCAGGGAGAGCTCTGTCAGTTCTCGGCAGAGGTACATGGCGATCTGGCGCGCGGTGACGAGCACGCGCGAACGTGAGGTGCCGCACAGATCCTCGATCGGCAGCCCGAAGTACGCCGCGGTCTGTGCGATGACGACGGCAGGTGTGATCTCCGCGGTGTCGTCGTCGTCCGTGATGAGGTCCTTGAGGACGATCTCGGCGAGCGTGAGATCGACGGACTGCCGGTTGAGGTTGGCGAACGCCGTGACGCGGATGAGCGCCCCTTCGAGCTCGCGGATGTTGGTGGAGATCCGCGAGCCGATGTAGGAGAGGACCTCGTCGGGTACGTCCAGGTGTTCGGACGCGGCCTTCTTGCGCAGGATCGCGATGCGTGTCTCGAGGTCGGGCGGCTGGACGTCGGTGATCAGCCCCCACTCGAAGCGGGAGCGCAGCCGGTCCTCGAAGCCGCTGAGCTGCTTGGGCGGGACGTCGGACGTGATGACGACCTGCTTGTTGGCGTTGTGCAACGCGTTGAACGTGTGGAAGAACTCCTCCATCGTCTGTTCCTTGCCCTGCAGGAACTGGATGTCGTCGATGAGGAGCACGTCGACGTCGCGGTACCGACGCTGGAACGAGCCGGCCTTGCCCTCGCCGATGCTGTTGATGAAGTCGTTCGTGAACTCCTCCGAGTTCACGTACCGCACGCGGATGTGCGGGTAGAGGTTGTGGACGTAGTGCCCGATCGCGTGCAGCAGGTGGGTCTTGCCCAGCCCTGAGTCGCCGTAGATGAACAAGGGGTTGTAGGCCTTGGCCGGCGCCTCGGCGACGGCGACCGCGGCGGCGTGCGCGAACCGGTTGGACGAGCCGATGACGAAGGTCTCGAAGATGTACTTCGGGTTGAGCCGTGTCTGCTCGCCCGTCGGCTTCGGGGCCGGCTGAGGTGCGACCGGCATCTGCGCCTCGGCCGGCTCGGGGGCCTCGTCCGTGAGACTCGTCGGGGCGTGCGAGATCTGCGACGGCCCGGCGAGCGAGGAACTGCTCAGCTCGGGGTCCACGGTGATGCCGAAGCGCACGTCGCGTCCGAGTACCTCGGAGACGGCGGACGACAGCTCGTCACGGACCGCGGTCTCGAGGTATGTGCGCGTCTGTTCGTGGGGGACGGCGACGAAGACCATGTCGTTGACCACTGCCATCGGCTTCGCCAGCCGGATGAAGGCGAGCTGCCGGGGGCTCATGTCGGGACGCGCCTCGAGCGTGGTCAGGACTTTTGCCCAGACATCGGTGAGGCTGTCGTCCGGGTCGGCCACGGTCGTTCCTTACGGGTCGGGTCGCGCGAGGGTGCGGGACGGTCACTGCATCTGGGGGCGCGGAGCCCGTCCGCTCGATCTCATCTCGTAGCGCGGTGGACTCCTGGAGTCTGCCATGATGAGGCACCGTCCACACAGTTGTCCACAGGTTGTGGATAATGTGGACGAGGGTTATGCGACGGCCGCTCGACGGTCGCGACGGGCGGGTGCCCGCGTCTTCTGTGTGGCCAGTGCGACACCACGAAGCGCCGGGCGCGTTTGACCGAAGGGCGCCCGAAAGCGTAACGTCAGACAGCCGTTCCAGGTACTTTCGCGCGCCCGCTGCCGGTGATCTGCCGGGTTGGGCGGCCGGACCCCGGGTCGGCAGCCCGGCCGATGTCAGTATCGGCCGGACGAACGAACTCTGCATCGGCACTCGCCCCTGCATCGACTTGTTTCGTCGAGGACAGGTTGTGCCCTTCCCGACGTCTTCAGGAGTACCTCGTGAGCAAGCGGACTTTCCAGCCGAACAACCGCCGTCGTGCCAAGACGCACGGTTTCCGTCTGCGCATGCGGACCCGCGCCGGCCGCGCGATCCTCGCCAACCGGCGTGCCAAGGGCCGCGCCAAGCTTTCCGCCTGATCGTGTTGCCAGCGGCGCACCGATTGCGCCGTTCCGTCGACTTCGAACGGACGGTGCGCCGCGGCACGCGTGCGGGACGACCGACCTTGGTGGTTCATCTCCTCGCCGACCCCGGTGGCGGCAGCGTGAAACCGCCACAGGTCGGTCTCGTCGTTTCCAAGGCGATCGGCAACGCCGTGCACCGGAACAAGGTCAAGCGGCGCATCCGCGCGTCGGCAGCAGCGCACGTGGATGAGCTTCCGCCCGGCGTCCGCGTGGTGGTGCGGGCACTGCCGCCGTCGGCCGCGGCGTCGTACCACGACCTCGACGAGGACCTCGGTTCGTGCCTGGACCGCGCGGTCCGGAAGGCCACGCGGGGAACCCGCGGGGCCGGACGGCCGTTGCCTCTGACGGGAGCCGGCGCAGCCGGTCCGAGGACCGGCACGGTGACGGAGCCGGTGAACTCCATGAACGGCGGAACGACAGCATGACCTCCTGGACCGATGGCTTCCGGCTCGCGGCACTCCGCCCCGAGTCGTCCGGTAGCCGTCTCGGGGACATCCCTGTGATCGTGCTGGTCGGGATGATCCGCGTGTATCAGGCCTTCATCTCTCCGATGAGCGGTCCCACCTGCAAGTACTACCCCTCATGCTCGCGGTACGCGGTGATCGCGCTGCGCCGGCACGGTGCGCTCCGGGGGCTGGGTCTCGCGCTCTGGCGCCTGCTGCGCTGCAACCCGTGGAGCCTGGGCGGCGTCGACGATGTCCCGCCCGCGCGCGACCGCCGTCGTCGGGCAAGGGCCTCGGACGACGACGTCGCGCACGCTGCGCCGCACATGCACTGAGCAGTGCTCGTGCAGAACATCCGCGTACGACGACGGTCTCTGGGCCGCCACGCGTGCCTGCCGGGTAGCGGCCCCGGTACCCCCGACTTCCGCAACAATCAGGAGTGACTGAGACCGATGGAGAACTTTTTCCTCTGGGTCTGGCTGAAGCAAGGCGTGTCCTGGATCATGGTCGGCTCGCACGAGCTGCTCACGTTCCTCGGACTGCCGGACGGCCCAGGCATCGCATGGGTGCTCGCGATCGTGATGCTGGTGATCGTGATGCGCATCCTGCTCATCCCGCTTTTCTTCAAGCAGATCAAGGCGTCGCGCGGGATGCAGATGATGCAACCCGAGTTGCAGGCCGTGCAGAAGAAGTACAAGGGCAAGACGGACCCGGCGTCGCGCGAGGCCATGACGCGCGAGACGATGGACCTGTACAAGAAGCACGGGACCAACCCGTTCGCGTCCTGCATGCCGCTGCTGCTGCAGTCGCCGATCTTCTTCGCGCTGTTCAGCGTCCTGCGCGGGCTCAAGCCGATCGCCGACGGCGCGGCGGAGCCGCTGACGCCCATCTCGCAGGAGGTCGCCTCCGACATCGAGCAGTCGACGCTGTTCGGCGCGCACCTGTCCGACATCTTCATGCAGGACTCGTCCGTTACGGCGAAGATCGTCATCGCCGCGCTGATCATCGCGATGTCCGCCACCACGTTCTTCACGCAGCGCCAGCTCACCATGAAGAACATGCCGCCGGCGGCGCTCGAGGGTCCGATGGCGCAGACCCAGAAGATCATGCTCTACATGCTGCCGGTGATCTTCATGATCTCGGGCGTGAACTTCCCCGTGGGTGTCCTGATCTACTGGACGGTCACGAACCTGTGGTCGATGGGCCAGCAGTACTACACGATCAAGCGGATGCCGGCCCCCGGATCGCGTGCCGAGAAGGAGATGCAGGAGCGCAAGGCTCGCAAGGCCAAGGAGAAGGCGCTCAAGAAGGGCGAGCCGGTTCCGGAGGAGGTCGTCGAGGTGCTCGAGCCGAAGCCGCGCGGCCAGCGGGTCCAGCCCAAGCGCAAGGACCGCCGGAAGGGCACGCCCCGGCAGCCGGTGGCGACCGCACAGGCGGCGCCGTCCGGCAAGCCGTCGGAGAATGACGGCGCGCCTGATCCCGTGGCAGCCTCGTCGGAGGCGTCCCCGACGGCGGGTACGACGACGGCGGAGGAGTCCCGGAACGGTACGCCCGCCGGGAACAAGAGCAAGGCGAAGACCAGGCCTGCCGGCGGTTCGCCGTCGGGCAAGCGGAAGAAGAAGTAGGAGGAGTGCGATGAGCGAGTCCACAGCAGGCGGTTCGGAGACCGGCGACCGTACTGCCCGCCTCGAGGAAGAAGGCGAGATCGCGGCCGACTACCTCGAGGAGCTGCTCGACATCGCCGACCTCGACGGCGACATCGACCTGGACATCCGTTTCGGCAGAGCCGCCGTCGAGGTGCTCTCCGAGGACGGCGGTGACGAGCTGGATCGACTGGTCGGGCGGGACGGCGAGGTGCTGGACGCGCTCCAGGAGCTGACCCGGCTCGCGGTGCAGGTGAAGACCGGCGAGCGCTCTCGGCTCATGCTCGATGTCGCGGGCTTCCGTGCGGCGCGGCGTGCCGAGCTGACGAAGCTCGGAGAGTCGGCGGTCGCCGAAGTGCGGGAGACCGGGCAGCGGGTGGCGCTGGAACCGCTGAACGCGTTCGAGCGGAAGGTCGTGCACGACGTCGTCGCCGAGGCCGGGCTGGTCAGTGATTCCGAGGGCGAGGAGCCGCGCCGGTACGTGGTGATCCACCCCGCGACGGAGCACGCGGAGTCGACTGCCGACGTGCCGGCCGAGACAGCCGGCGTGGCGGAGTAGGGCGGAGCCCGGCGGGCGTGCCGGGCGACGAGACGGCCGAGGGCCGGTGCGTACCACGCACCGGCCCTCGGCCGTCTCGGTGGAAAGGTCGGGCTCGGGACGACGGCGATCGCGGGCGGGGACGCGACGCGGGCGAGCGGTCGAGTGATGGAGACTGAGAGCGTGGAGAACATGGACGATCAGGTACTGGACGCAGAGACTCTCGGCAGCAGCGATGCGGTGCGGGAGTACTTCGGGGACCGGTACGAGACGATGCGCGGGTACGCACGGATGCTCACGGACCAGGGCGAGCTGCGCGGGCTGATCGGGCCGCGTGAAGTGCCACGGTTGTGGGAACGGCATATCTTGAACTCGGCCGCGGTGGTTCCGTACCTCGCCAAGGCTCGTTCGATGGCGGACGTCGGGTCGGGGGCCGGCCTGCCGGGAGTGGTGGTCGCGATCATGCGGCCGGATGCCGAGGTGTTCCTGGTGGAGCCGATGGAACGACGTACCGCGTGGCTCACGGAGGTGGTGGGAGAGCTCGGGCTGTCGAACATCGTGGTGAAACGCGGTCGGGCCGAGGAGTACGAAGGGGCTTTCGAGGTGGACGCGGTGACCTCACGGGCGGTGGGCGCGTTGTCGAAGCTGGTCCGGGTCTCGATGCCGCTGTTGCGAGTAGGCGGGGAGCTGGTTGTGCTGAAGGGGCGGAACGTGCGCGAGGAGTTCGAGGGGGCGCGGAAGGTGCTGCGCAAGTTCGGTGCGGGGGAGCCGGAAGTGCTCCCGGGGGAGACCGTGGACGGCGTGGAAGCGACGACCGTGGTCCGGATCGAGCGGCGGAAGTAGTCGTACGGTTTCACGTGAAACAGGGCTGGCGGCGACGAGGCTCGACCGTTTCACGTGAAACGCGCCCCGGGGCGTTATCGGCCTTCGCTGGTATCGGCGTTTCGGAGGTGCGGGCGCGGCGGACCTGCTTAGCGTGAGCGATGTGCTCTCACTCTGGGGATGGTTGAAGCGGCGGTTCGGTCGGCGCGATGTCGAACCGGCCTCTGCGGCGAAGGGCGCAGGCCGGCTGGTTGCACGTTCCGCCGGACCGGATGCAAAGGCTGTTGCCGAGCGATCCGGAGTCGAGGGCGATCGTGAGGTCGCCGGAGCAGGTCAGACCGAGACAGGGGGGAACGGTGATTCGACGGTGCCAGGAAGCGTGATGCCGGCGGAGGATGTGGGGTTGTCGGAGGGTCGTGACTCGTCGGTTGACGAGGAGTCGTCGGTGGACGAAGAGCCGCTAGTGGACGGGGAGTCATCAGGGGGCGCGGAGCGATCGACGGACCCGGAGCGATCGGCAAGCCCGGAGCGAGCAATGGGCGCTTCGGTCGAGGGTCTGGGGGATGTGCGAACGGCGGCAGATGAGGCCTCTGTCGGCGCTCGGAGCATGGATCTGTCCGTCCCGCGAGATGTTTCACGTGAAACTGTCGAGGACCGGGATCGGCCGGGTGCAGGGCCTGAAGCGTCGGAGGCGGCTGCCGAGGGCTCGGTGTCGCAAGCCGCGGCGGACGAGCTCCCGATCGGGCATTTTGCCTTCGAAGCGGAGGTGTCTGGCGCGGACGACAGGGCAGTCCAGGCGGAGGTGTCTGGCACGGAAGGCGCGGCGCCGGCGGGTGATACGAGGCCAGCGTGCGACGCCGGCGAAGTCTCGGCGGATCTGCCTCCGGGCAGGCTTCCGGGATCGGCTGGACTCGCGGCGTTCTCATCGGTCGCTGTGAAAGCCGCGGCCGCTACGGAGGCGGGGGAACTGCTCGTGGCGGCTACCCCGGCGCTGCTGACGGTGAAGACCGTGTTGGCCGACGCCGACGCCGATGTCGACGCTGAAGCTGAAGCTGAAGCTGAAGCCGACGCCGACGCCGACGCCGACGCCGACAGCGAAGCCGACAGCGAAGCCGACAGCGACATCAACGCCGACGCTGGCGCGAGATCGGCCACCGGGGATCCAGGCGATCTGGAACCGGAGTCGACCGGCGTGGCGCCCGATCCCACCAACAGGGTGAACATGGCGGCTGCCCTCGAGGCGGCTGCGGGCGTGACGACGGTGCGGTTTCACCCTGACGAACTTCACGGGCGTGAACCCGGTGGTGAGCCTGCCCGGACTTCAGGCGATGTTGTGGAAAGTTCAGGCGAGTCCGGCCACGGCGACACGTCTACGGATTACAGTGTCAGCGTGACCGATCCGATCTTTGTGCAAGGGCTCCATGCCCCGGGCGTTTCACGTGAAACGTCCGGCGGTGGTGTGCCCTCGAAACCAGAGTCCACGGATGGCGGGTACGACGGCGACGATGAGCGCCGAGAGGCTCTGATCGCGTCGGTTCCCGCCGTCGACGAATCCACCCCCCTGGCGGCGCAGCTGGCGATCGATGCGCGGCGTCGCATCGAACTGCAAGGTCGCACCTTCCCTCGTCCGTCGAGGACCCGCGTCATCACGGTGGCGAACCAGAAGGGCGGGGTCGGCAAGACGACGACGACAGTAAACCTCGCGGCCGGCCTGGCGCTGTCCGGGCTGAACGTTCTGGTGATCGACAACGACCCGCAGGGCAACGCGTCGACAGCGCTCGGGATCGAACACCGTGCAGGGACTCCCTCGGTGTACGAGATCCTCGTCGAGGACGAACCGCTCGCCAACACGGTCCAGCAGTGCCCGGACATCGAGAACCTCTGGGGCGTACCGGCGACGATCGACCTGTCGGGCTCCGAGATCGAGCTCGTCTCCCTCGTTTCACGTGAAACGAGGCTGCGAAAGGCGATCGACAGGTACCTCGCCGACAGGGAGGCTGCCGGCGAGCCGCAGATGGACTACGTGCTGGTGGACTGCCCGCCGAGCCTCGGCCTGCTGACGGTCAATGCGTTCGTAGGTGGTCGTGAGGTGTTCATCCCGATCCAGTGCGAGTACTACGCGCTGGAAGGACTGAGCCAGCTGTTGAAGACGATCGACCTGATCCGGTCACACCTGAATCCGGACCTCAGGGTTTCGTCGATCCTGCTGACGATGTACGACGGCCGGACGAACCTCGCCCAGCAGGTCGCGGGAGAGGTTCGGTCGCACTTCCCGTCGGAGACGTTCCGGACGACTATTCCCAGATCGGTCCGGATCTCCGAGGCCCCGAGCTACGGCCAGACGGTCATGACCTACGACGCGACGTCGACCGGTGCCCTCGCGTACCTTGAAGCGGCACGCGAGCTCGCCGAGCGTGGCCAGGGTGCGTCGAGCCCACGCCGGCCGGTGCCGATGCAGGAGATGCGGCCCTGAACGGAGCGGAGCACGAGCGACCCGAGCACGGCGCGGGTCGTGGCACGGCGGAGAAGAACGAGGAGAAGCGATGAGCGCGAAGAGGCGAGGTCTCGGCCGAGGTCTCGGTGCCCTGATCCCGACGGGTCCCGAAGAGGAGGAAGGCGCGCTGGGTGCAGCCACGGCCGTCGCGACGCTGCCGGCAGGTGACGGCCCCGCTAGTGACGCGATGCCGGCCTCCGGCGAGGCGGACACGGGTGTCGGGCTGACGGAGGGCACGGGGGGCAGGGC
Source organism: Myceligenerans halotolerans (assembly GCF_054782975.1). Taxonomy (NCBI): domain Bacteria; kingdom Bacillati; phylum Actinomycetota; class Actinomycetes; order Micrococcales; family Promicromonosporaceae; genus Myceligenerans; species Myceligenerans halotolerans. Next base: position 57,903 of record NZ_BAAGRL010000017.1, on the reverse strand, counting down.
GACGACGCCGGATGGGTCCTCGGGGTCCGTTCCTGCGACGTCGGCGGCGCAGGGTGCTGCGGTGGAAACCAGGAGCCGTGGCATCGGCCGCCACAGCACCGAGAACTGGGACACGGCGATCGCGAGTGGGCGTCTCTCGGTGTCGGGAGAGGGGGCGTCCGGCGAGACGGCCCTCGACTCGACCTTCTTCGGGAACGGCGACTCGTATGTTTCACGTGGAACCGAGGCGGAGTTGGTCCCTGTCCCCGGCGCCCGCTTCGCCGAGCTGGACCCCGCCGCCATCCGCCCGAATTCCCGGCAGCCGCGCACCGTCTTCGACGACGGCGAACTCGACGAGCTGGTCGACTCGATCAGGGAGATCGGTGTCCTGCAGCCGATCGTCGTCCGGCCGGACAGGGAGGACCCGGGTAAGTACGAGCTCATCATGGGTGAGCGCCGGTGGCGTGCCACGCAGGCCGCGGGCCTCGACGCGATCCCGGCGATCGTTCGCGACACCGAGGATGGCGACATGCTCCGGGACGCGCTCCTGGAGAACCTGCATCGTGCGGCGCTGAACCCCTTGGAGGAGGCCGCCGCCTATCGGCAGTTGCTCGACGACTTCGGCTGCACCCACGAGCAACTCGCCGCGAGGATCGCACGCAGCCGGCCGCAGATCTCGAACACGCTCCGCCTGCTCCGCCTTCCGCCGCTGGTGCAGCGCCGGGTCGCGGCCGGCGTGCTCAGCGCGGGCCACGCTCGTGCGCTGCTCGGGCTCACCGATGGCGCGGAGATCGAGCGCGTCGCTCAGCGCATCGTCTCGGAAGGCCTGTCGGTCCGTGCGACCGAAGAACTCGTCATGATGGCCGACGGCTCCGAGAAGGGGAGCAAGGCCCGGAAGGCGCCGAGGGCCGGGGCTCGCACGGAGGCGATGGACGAACTCGCCACGCGGCTCTCCGACCGTTTCGAGACGCGCGTGAAGGTTGCACTCGGGAAGAACAAGGGGCGCATGACGATCGAGTTCTCGGACGTCAGTGACCTGAACCGCATTCTGGGAGTGCTGTCCCCGGAGGACCCCGGTCTGCTGAAGAGCGCCGACTCGGACGACTCTGCCCGGGAGTAGGTTCGCGCGAGACCGCTGACGTCCCGCACCGACGGGCTCCACGCCGGCGGGCTCAGCGCCCGCCCAGCCGCTTCGTGCCAGAGAGAAGGCCCGGGTTCCGATCCAAGGATCGGAACCCGGGCCTTCTGCCGTGCGGAACGCGCCGCGTCGATCAGACGAAGCCGCGTCGGATCAGACCGAACCGTCGGCGGCGCTGGACGCGAGGACGCTCTCGATCTCCTCGGTCAGCGCACGCTTCGGGCGTGCGCCGACGATCGACTTCACGACCTTGCCGCCCTGGTACACGTTGAGCGTCGGGATGGACACGACGTTGTAGGCCATCGCCGTGGCCTGGTTCTCGTCGGTGTCGAGCTTCACGATCTTGATCTTCCCGCCGTACTCCTCGGACAGCTCCTCCAGGATGGGCGCGACCATGCGGCACGGTCCGCACCACGTGGCCCAGAAGTCCACGAGGACGGGGACGTCGGACTCGAGGACCTCACTCTTGAAGGTGTTGTCGGTGACCTTGACGGTGCTCATGGTCTTCTCCTCAGATGATTGGATCTTGCGGATCTGGAGGGCCGTTCAGGCGGCCGAGTTGGCGATGTGGTTCAGCGTGTCGAGGTAATCCTGTGCGTCGAGTGCGGCCGCGCAACCAGAGCCAGCCGCGGTGATGGCCTGCCGGTAGATGTGGTCCACGGCATCGCCGCTCGCGAACACGCCGGGCAGGTTCGTGCGCGTGGACCGGCCCTCGGCGACGATGTACCCGCTCTCGTCGAGCTCGACCTGGCCCTTGACGAGGTCCGTACGGGGCTCGTGACCGATCGCGACGAACACCCCCGTCGCGTCGAGCTCACGCTGCTCGCCGGTCACGGTGTCGCGCAGCGTCACCGACGCCACCTTGTCCTCACCGCTGATCCCGATGACCTCGCTGTTCCAGGCGAATTCGATCTTCGGGTCGTTCAGCGCTCGGTCCGCCATGATCTTCGAGGCGCGCAACTCGTCGCGCCGGTGCACCACGGTGACCTTCGATGCGAAGCGGGTGAGGAACGTGGCTTCCTCCATGGCGGAGTCTCCGCCGCCGACGACGACGATGTGCTGGTCGCGGAAGAAGAAGCCGTCACACGTCGCGCACCAGGAGACGCCTCGTCCGGAGAGGCGCTTCTCGTCCGGCAGGCCGAGCTCACGGTACGCGGAGCCGGTCGCGAGGATGACGGTGCGCGCACGATACACATCGCCGAGGCCCGTGGTCAGGACCTTGGCGTCCTCGGACAGTTCGGCCTGTTCGACGTCGTCCCAGATCACCTGGGCGCCGAAGCGCTCGGCCTGCGCGCGCATCTTGTCCATGAGATCGGGCCCCATGACGGCCTCGGGGAATCCGGGAAAGTTCTCGACGTCGGTGGTGTTCATGAGCGCACCGCCCGCTGTCACGGAGCCGGCGAGTACGACGGGCGCCAGGCCCGCACGCGCGGCATAGACAGCGGCGGTGTAGCCGGCGGGGCCGGACCCGATGATCACCACATCGTGGATGGTCTGCTCTTCGGTCAACGTCTTCTCCTCGAGTCTCGCCCGGGTCAACACAGATGGGGCTTCCAGTGTTCCAGCCGACGGCGGGATCCGGGCTCCTGGGCGCGTGAAGCGCGGCACACCCGACTATATCGAAGTCTGTCAATACAGCGACGTCGTGGTGAGCCCGCCTCCGGAGTGCCCGACGTCCCCCTTGCGAGCGGCGACCGAGAGCGCCGGATACGGTGAAGGGCCGCCCCTTCGAGGACGACCCTTCACCTGACAGCTGGAGACGTGGCGGGTCAGCTCAGCGTGACCTCGTTCAGCTCGATCCGGTACTTGAGGTCGGGAAGATCAGGCAGCGGCTCCGATTCCGGCAGCGCCGTGAACCAGATGACGAACGACTCACCCACGACGGGCTCGTCCAGAGTGAACGTCGTGTTCGCCGAGACCGGACCCTCGGCGACCACCTGGCCGCCGGCAGGGTCGTCGGGCGTGGTCGCGCGAATCTGGACGTTGCCGCCCTCGCTGTTCGTGGACAGCTCGATCGTCGACACGGCGGCGGCTTCCTGCAGCGTGAGGGCTACGCCGGTGCCGGTCTTGAACCCGCCGAAGTCCGGTGAGGCGAACGTACGGGTGTACCAGAACGTCGTCGGGTCGCCGTCGGACACCCGCGAGGCGGTCTCCGGGTAGTCGGCGTCGTCGCCCTCCACCGGCGCGCCGCCGGTAGCGACGAGCGTGGAGCCGGTGATGACCGGCCGGGCCTCGGTCTCAGGCGCCTGGTCCTCCTCACCCTCGCCCGAGTCTGCACCCTGGCCGCCCTCGGCTCCGTCCTCGGTGCTCTCGGTCCCGTCCTCCGCCCCGACCCCGACGGGCGTGGTCGGGTCCGACGGGGCCATGATCGCCATGACCGCCCAGATCAGGCCTGCGATCACCGCCACACCGACGACGCCGAGCACGATCGGCGTGGGGTTCACGCCGCCCCGCTTCGGGGCGGGCTGCGTCTGGAATCCCTGGTTCTGGTCGTAGTACTGCTGCTCGTAGCCCGGCGGAGCCTGGGCCGCCTGAGGCTGCGCCGCGTACTGCGCCTCGTACGCCTGCGGATACTGCTGGTCGTAGACCGGTTGCGGGGCGTACTGCTGCGGAGCGTACTGCGGCGGCTGTTGATAACCGGTCTGCTGAGCGGTCTGCTGCTGGGGCTGGTAGCCCGGTGGAGGCGGCGGTACCGGCGCGTGAGATGGCGGGTACCCCTGGGGAACTCCCTCGGGCGGGACGGATGACATTGCTGAGGCCTCCTCGGCTCTGGCGATCCGGCCGGTCACGACCGGCCTCCGGACCGGCGGCGCTGGGGGCGTCTGCCGCTCGGTCGATTCGGGTTCTTGCTGGACGAACGCGGGCAGGGACGCCAGCACCGACAGCCCGCCCCACGGCTCGAGCGCCGCGACGACATCGTCCGGAGTCCGGGACTCGTTCCCCTCTGCGGAAGGGTCGAATGCGCGGCTGATCAGGGTGTCGATCGACGGGTCCACGTGCGGCACGAGCGTCGACAGGCGGACCAGCGCGCCGTCCTCGTCCCGGCGTGCGGGGAGTGGGATCACGGTGTCCTTCGTGATCCAGTCGGCGTCGAGCTCGATGCCGGGCCAGCGTGCCGTCATGGCGTAGTAGAGCAGTGCGAGCGCGCCCTGCGCGTCACCGGCCGCGGGCGTCTGGTTGAGGGTTTCCCCACTGGCGAGACCGCCGTCGAGGCCGAGACCGGTCACGACCACCCGGTCGTGTTCGATACGGATCGCCTCGGGCCGCAACACGGTGTGATGCACGCCTCGGGCACTCGCGACGGCGAGCGCGGATGCGACCTCGCCGGCGATCGCGCGGGCTTGCTGCTCGTCGACCAGGCCCCGGGAGACGATCTCGGTGAGCGTCTGACCCGGGTAGGGTTCCGTCACGACGTAGGATCCGACGACCGCGGTACCGACGTCCAGCACACGGCTGATCCGCGGTTCCGCCACCAGGGCGGCGCGGCGTGCCGAGTCCAGGGCATCGGCGGCCCACGGGCCGCTCACGAGGTGCAGTCGAACCTGGCGGCCGAGTACCTGATCGTGCGCCTCCCATGCGACGGCCGCCGCGAGGTCGGTCCGGAGCTCGGAGCCCAGGCGGTAGCGGTCGACAAGAACATCGCCGGGTCCGGGCATGCTCACTCTTGCCTCCCTCGCTGCTCAGACGGCCGTCGACGACGGCGGATTCGTTGCCCGCCATGCTACGCGGCGACGGGCGGCAATCCGCCGATTCGGCAAGGTTCGTCCACAGCCTGTGCACGACGACGTACGGTCGCCGTCGTGCAGGTCCGTCAACGACCGAGGCGGCGGCGGAGCGGCACCAGGAGGGTGTCCAGCTCGCGCACCCGGAAAAGCTTCAGCAACGCGACGTACACGACCAGCATCGCCAGGCCGCAGACGGCGCTGATCCACAGGCCGCTGAGGAACGTGGCGCCCACTCCGCTCTCGAAGTCGAGCGCGTCGAACCCACCGATCCACTGGTACAGCGCCCAGCCGGCCCAGGCGGCGATGAGGCCGGCGAGGAGCGCCGAGGAATGCAGCAGCAGGACACGTCGGCCGTCCATCCGGCCGTCGAGCATCCTGCGCAGGCCCCGCGTCCGAAGCACGCAGGTCACCCAGTTGGCGAGTGCGAACGAGGCGCCTGCAGCAGTGACCCAGTGCTCGCGCGGGAGCCAGATCTGAGCGGCGATCAGCCCGAGCACGAGCGCGACGGTTGCCGGGACGGTGATCCAGAAGACGCCGCGACCATCCTCGTAGGCGAAGTAGACCCACTTCATGAGGACCATCGCGCCCAGCGGGATCAGCCCGAGGGACAGCGCCACGAGAACCGGTGCGATCGCCGCCGTGCCCTCCGCTCCCGCCGTGGGCACGATCAGCGCCGTGAGGGGAGCCGCGAGCACGGCGAACGCCCCGGTGGCGAAGATCGTGAAGACCCCGACCGTCCGCATGCCGAGGGAGAGGTCGGACCGCACCTTGTCGGTCTCGCCGTTCGCGGCGGCCCTGCTCAGGCCGGTGAACAGTGCCGTCGCGATGGAGACCGTGACGAGCGAGTGGGGGAGCAGGTAGATCATCAGCGCCTGCGTGTAGGCGGCGTTACCGGCCGCCGCGTTGGCGAGTTCGCCCGTGACCGCGTTCTCCGCGCCGGCCCCGGACGCGACACGCGTCAGGTACAGCACGCCGAGCTGCTCGAGCACGACGGCGGCGAAGGTCCAGCCGACCACCGACCCGGCCGACCGCAGCCCGATCCCGCGGTACCCGAGACGGAACCGCCAGACGAACCCCGAGCGCATGAGCGGCACGAGGAGCACCAGCGCCTGCGACGCGATGCCGAGAGTGGCGGTGCCGGCGAGCAGCATCGTGCGGGGGGTGTCCCATGAGCCGATCTCGTTGATGCCGCCTTCCGGTGCGCTGCCGTAGATCACCCAGAACAACCCGAAGCCGATGATCGAGATGATGTTGTTCGCCACCGGCGCCCACATGTACGGGCCGAACTGCTCGCGTGCGTTGAGCACCTGCCCGAGCAGGGTGTACAGCCCGTAGAAGAAGAGCTGGGGGATGCACCAGAACGCGAAGATCGTGCCCAGGGCGAGCTGCTCCTCCGTCCAGCGGTCCGTGTAGAGCCACACGATGATCGACGACGCCCCGGTGAGCACGGCGGTCAGCGCGAGGATGCCGACGCCGGCGAGGGTCAGAAGCTTGTCGAGGCGTTCCTGGGCGTTCCTCGCCTGGAACGCCCGGACGATCTGCGGCACCAGGATGGCGTTCAGCATGCCGCCCGCGAGGATGGCGAAGAGGACGTTGGGCAGCTTGTTCGCGACGTCGAACGCGTCGGCGACCAGACCGGTGCTGCCGATGATCGCGACCATCACCATGTTCCGGACGAGCCCGCCCAGCCGGGAGACTGCCGTCCCGGCAGCCATCACCAGCGAACTGCGTCCCAGCCCGCGGCTGCCGGTGGCCTGTGAGGTCATGTGGGGTTCTCTCCCGTCCGCCCGGGGCTTGCCCCCGGGGTGTCATTCCGTCCGCTGCGTGGCGCCCGCCGCCGTCGGCCCGGCCGCGTCCGTGGACCTGGCCGTGGCTTCGATCTCACCGGTCGCCGCCTCGACGTCCTCGACCGTGGCCCGGTTCGGGGAACGCCCGCGCCGTACGGTACGCCAGATTCCTGCCAGGAACAGCAGCCCGACCAGCCCGGCGGCGACCCAGGTGCCGACCTCTTCCCATCCCGCGCGCACCCGCACCTCGAACTCGGTCTCCGGACCCAGCTGATCGCCCGACGGCGCGAGGAGCTCTGCGGTCACCGTGACGTCGCCGGAGCCGATCGCCTCGACGGGGATCGGCAGATCCATCTCCTGGCCCGAGGGAACGGTCCCGCTCACGGGATGCGCCACAGTCAGACGCGGGTTGTCCGGCTGCAGCCTGACCGTCACCGTCACCGCGGTGTCCAGGCGATTCCGCACGCGGATCGGCAGATCGCCGCGGTCCGAGATCAGGTTGATCCCCTCACGGGGAACGAGGGTGACGGCATCGAACAGATCTTGTGTGTAGCTGACTCCCTCGTCGACCGCCACCTGCCGCTGATCGGGGTCGGCACGGTAGGCGACCGACAACGGGCTGACCAGGCGCCACAACGAGTTCCGGCGGAGTTCGTCAGGGTCGTCCGCGATGGAGGAGAAGTTGATCATCCTCGTGCGGCGCTCGTCGATGCGGCTCACCTTTCCGGTGCCGAGCTCCCGCTTCGCCGGCTTCTCGTACGGCAACGGCGTGCGTTCGACCGGGGACGCGTCGGAGGCGACCAGCTGCTTCAGCGGGGCGACCTCGACCCAGGCGGCGTCGGCCAGTGCGGCGAGGATCGTGTCGACGGCGTCGGCGTCGGGGTACCAGGAGCGGCCGAGCGCGACGAGGGCATGCGGCCGGCCGGATGTCGACTGGGCGACGATCGCCGAGGTCTCGGCAAGCATCCGCTGCGCCGAGGCCGCGCCCGTGTGCTCGGGTGTGGTGGGACCTCCGACACCGCTCGAGCCGGAGTCGTCGGCCTCGGCCGACTCGGCCGCACGGAGGGCGGGCGCGAGGTCCGTCCCGTTCGTGAACACCTGGGTCAGTGTGGTGTCGGCGACGACGGTCCGCGCGGTCCCGTTCTTGAGGCCCACATCCGCGCGGCTCTCCGCGACGTCCAGCGTCGTGGGTGCGAAGGTGCCGTTCGCGAGGACCACGTTCGGCCGGTCCGCGTAGGTGGCGGCCGCCACGGTGACACGGTCCGCGACCCCGTCCGCCGGCCATGCGAGGCCTCTCTCCCACGACTCCGGAACCTTCCACGCGTCGATCACCGGCGTGTTGAGGAAGCCGCGCATGCGACCCTGCGAGACGTCGGCGTGAGTGAGCGCGCCGATGTCCGGGTCCCAGGCGGGCAGCGCGAAGGTGCTGGTCGCCTGGGTAGCCGCGAGGAACTCGGAACCCCAGAACCGCAGTTCGTCGTCGTCGGCGGAGCGCGCCAGCCCCATCACGTTCGGATCCACCGCCAGTGAGATCTTGCCCGTCCGCGCGACCTCGAGCATCTGGTCGAGCCGTCCCTCCTCGGCGGCCTCCTGCGCCAGCCGGAGCCGGGCTCCCTCCAGGTCCGCAGGGTCGACGATCCCTGCGGTCACGGGCGCGGCGACCGTGAGCCGCATCGGTACCTGCCCGGCGTGCGCCACGCCGTCGTCGTACATGAGGAACGTCCGCAGGACGCCGACCCGGGCCGACGCGTCGCGGACCTCGACCGACAGCTCGCGAGGACCCCAGCCCTGCAGGGTGTAGGTGGCGGTGGGGAACGTGAGCTGCAGGCTCGTCGACTTCCCCGGGCCGAGCCGGCCCAGGTCGCGCGCGCCAGGACCGCTCGCCGCGACCCGGTCGGCGAGCGACAGGGACTCCCACGCGGACAGCGTCGAGCGCTGCGTGAGCGCGACGGCATTGACGGCAAGCCCGGCGGACAGGCCGTCGAGCGCCTGGTCCGTGGTGTTCGTGACCCGGACGGTGACCTTCACCTGATCGCCCGGGCGGGCCACCGTGGGGGAGAGGGACTCGAGCTCGACGGAGACAGGGTCGGTGACTTCGTCATCCTGATGGCCGACGACGGCGGACGTGGTGCCTCGGGAGAAGGACGTGGCCATGGTCCTCGGGGCGACGGCCGCCGTCGTTCCGCCGGCCGAGCCCGCCGCGACCGGTTCGGCCGTGGCGGTGCCGGACGCGATGCTCACGGGCACGAAGCCACCCAGGAGCGTGAAGCATGCGGTGAGGACTCCTGCGGTGGTGCGGGCGCGACGCCGTCGGGCACCGTGATGCTGCGTCATGGGAGGTCTGGTGTCTCCAGGTGGGACATGCCGGATCGCAGGGCCGCGAGCAGTTCGGGTGACGAACCCAGGCGCTCGGCGGCGACGGCGGCCAGTCGCTGCTCGTTCGGGTAGGAAAGCTTGTCGGGTAGGTGATTCATGCCGACCCAGATGACGTCCTCGGCCTCACCGTCGGGGTCGTTCTCTACGGTGAGCGAGCCGCCGTCGGCGCGCAGCAGGAAGTGGTGCACCACCTTGTGCACACGGCGGTCCTCACCGGTGAACCAGTAGTCGATGACGCCGAGGTCGACCTGGATCGAGCCACGGATGCCGGTCTCCTCGCGGATCTCACGGATCGCGGCCTCCTCCGGGGTCTCCTGACCCTCGAGGTGTCCCTTCGGGAGGCACCACTCGATCCGGCCACTGCGGTTGCGGCGCAGGAGCACGGCGGCATCGAACCCGGTGGGGGTCGACGTGAAGCCCGGGGTCGGCCGGAGGACGAGCCCGCCGGCGGACGTCTCGTCCACGACCGGAAGGTGTGCGGCAGCGGCCGGTGCCGTGGCGATACGCGATGGATCCACCCGAAGCGGCGCCCCGCCGGGGGGCGTGGGCACGTCGGGGCGACCGAGGGGTCGGTCGCCGGCCGGCGCTGGGGTGGACATGCCCCAACACTACCGACTGCGTGGACCGTTCCCGATCACCACGCACCGTGGCCGCCGCGGTCCGGAATCTCCGCGGGATGCGTGCCGGTGCGGCGGGTCTGGGAGAATCGGTGCTCGTGTCGACCCCTTCTGGTGCCAAGCCCGAGCTGGACCTCCTGCGCCGCGCGCTCGGCGTGCTGACCGAGATGGCCCCGGCCGCGATCGATCTCGGAGACGTGTTCCGTGCCGCGGGACATGAGCTCTCGCTGGTCGGCGGTCCGGTGCGGGACGCGTTCCTCGGCCGCGCGAGCAACGACCTCGACTTCGCGACGTCCGCGATGCCGGACGAGACGCAACGCCTCCTCGCGGCCTGGGGCGACGCGCACTGGGACATCGGCAAGGAGTTCGGCACCATCGGCGCGCGGAAGGGCGATGTCGTCGTCGAGGTCACCACCTACCGGACGGACCGCTACGACCCGGAGTCGCGGAAGCCGCTCGTCGAGTTCGGCAGATCGCTCGACGGCGACCTCTCGAGGCGCGACTTCACGGTGAACGCGATGGCGGTGCGGCTGCCGGAACTCACCTTCGTCGATCCGTTCGACGGGCTCACCGATCTGGCGCGCAAGGTGCTCCGCACGCCGATCGCACCGGAACGGTCGTTCGACGACGACCCGCTGCGGATGATGCGGGCGGCGCGGTTCGCCGCCCAGCTGTCGTTTCACGTGGAACATGGGACGCTCGCCGCGCTGGTCGCGATGGCCGCGCGGATCGAGATCGTGTCGGCCGAGCGCGTGCAGGCGGAGCTGAGCAAGCTCGTGATGTCGCCGAACCCGCGCGCCGGGTTCGAGGTGCTCGTCGACACCGGGCTCGCCGACCACGTGGTGCCCGAGCTGCCCGCCCTGCAGCTCGAGATCGACGAGCACCACCGGCACAAGGATGTGTACGAGCACTCCCTGATCGTGCTGGACCAGGCGATCGCCCTCGAGACCGGCCCGGACGGATCGGTGCCGGCGCCGGACCTGGTCCTGCGGCTCGCAGCCCTGCTGCACGACATCGGCAAGCCCGCCACCCGCAAGTTCGAGCCGGGAGGGGGAGTGTCGTTCCACCACCACGAGGTGGTCGGCGCGAAGATGGTGTCGAAGCGGCTGCGCGCCCTGAAGTACGAGAAGCAGGTGGTGAAGGACGTCGCGCGCCTCGTCGAGCTGCATCTCCGGTTCCACGGGTACGGCGACGGGGAGTGGACCGACTCGGCCGTACGCCGGTACGTGACCGACGCCGGCCCCCTGCTCGAGCGCCTGCACCGGCTGACCCGCGCCGACTGCACCACCCGCAACCGACGCAAGGCAAAGCGGCTGTCCGACGCGTACACGCACCTCGAGAAGCGGATCGAAGCCCTCCGGGAACAGGAGGAGATCGACTCGATCCGGCCCGACCTCGACGGGAACCGGATCATGGAGATCCTCGGCATCGGTCCCGGCCGCGAGGTAGGGCAGGCGTACCAGCACCTGCTGGGACTCCGGATGGAGCGGGGGCCGCTGGGCGAGGCCGTCGCAACCGAGGAACTCAAGAAGTGGTGGGCCGACCGGGAGTCCTGACAGCTGCTGGGTGCGGACGCGGAGGAAGCCGGTTCAGACGTGCGTCGGGTCGAACAGGGCGCTGACCGACTCGCCGGAATGAATGCGGCGCACCGCCTCCGCGAAGGCCGAGGCGACGCTGATGACCGTGAGCTTGTCATGGGCCACGAGCTCGGTGGACGGAACCGTGTCCGTCGTGACGATCTCGACGACATCCGGATCGGCCGCGATCCGGTACAGGGCATCGCCGGCGAAGATGCCGTGCGTGCAGGCGATACGCACCGATCGGGCACCATGCTCGCGGAGCAGATCGAGGAGCGCGGCGATCGTGCTGCCTCCTGCGACCTCGTCGTCGAGGACGATGATGTCGCGACCGCCGACATCGCCGATCAGCGACGTGATCTCCACACGGTTGTCGTTGAAGCGCTCCTTCGCCGCCGCCGCGACCGGGACACCGAGCATCTTCGCGAAGGCGCTGGCCGGCTTGGCGTTGCCGAGATCGGGAGAGACGACCGTCGTCTTCGACAGGTCGTTCGACGTGAAGTGGGAGGCCAGCTCGCGCAACGCGTTGAGCTGATCCGTCGGGACGCGGAAGAACGCGTGCACCTGCGGCGCGTGCAAGGTCATGGTGAGGATGCGCCCGGCACCCGCCGTCTCCAGCAGATCCGCGACCAGACGTCCGCCGATCGAGATGCGCGGCGCGTCCTTCTTGTCGGACCGCGCGTAGGCGAAGTGCGGCATGACCGCCGTGATCCGTCCCGCTGAGGCGCCCTTCGCGGCATCGATCATGAGCAGCAGCTCCATCAGGTTCTCCTGCGTGGGAGTGATGACGGGCTGCACGAGGAACACGTCGCGCTCGCGGCAGTTCTCCATGAGTTGCGCTTGGAGGCAATCGTTGGCGAAGCGGCTGATCTCCGCAGAGCTCAAGGGCACGCCGAGGTCAGCGCACATCTTCTGAGCGAAGCGCTGACCTGCGGAGCCGGCGAAGACCCGAACTTCGGCCATGGACGCAGTGTAGGCGTGACCGCGACCTCGCGCCTAGGTTGCCGACGGACCTTCGACAGAAAAGCGCGGCGCGGCGCCTGCTCGAGGCTGACACCGCGCCGCGCCGTGCGGGCCGTGGGCGGTCCCGGCGGTCGGAACCCCGCCGTCCGGTGGCCGCATCCGGCCCGCCGTCACCCGTCGGTGGCGTCAGTGACCGGGGCCTTCGACCCGCTTGACGCGGGACGCCAGGAAGATGGCGGTGGCCACGACGATCGCGCCGACGGTGAAGGAGAGCCGCGCGCCACCCGTGAGTGCCTCGGCCTCGGAAGCGCCGCCGTCCTCCAGCGCCGTCGAGCGGATCGTCATCAGCGCGACGAACAGCGCGATCCCCGCGGCCCCGGCGACCTGCTGCACCGTGTTGATCATGGCGGACCCGTGCGAGTAGAGGTGCAGCTCGAGGTCACCCATCGCGGAGCTGAACAGCGGCGTGAAGGTGAAGCTCAGGCCCACCATCAGCACCAGCTGAGCCACGACGATCAGCCACAGCGGCGTCCCTGTGTTGATGGTCGCGAGGATGGCCACCGAGAGCGTGACGCCGGTGAGCCCCGGAACCATGAGCGGGCGCGGGCCGACCCTGTCGTAGAGGCGACCCACCAGCGGCCCCAGGAGACCCATCGCGAGACCACCCGGGAGGACGACGAGCCCCGCCAAGGTCGGCGAGTAGCCCATCGCGTCCTGCAGCACCAGGGGCAGGAGGATCATCGCGCCGAACATCGCGATCATGGAGATGGCCATGATGCCGACCGCGAGCCGGAAGTTCCCCGAGCGGAACGTCCGCAGGTCGAGCAAAGCCGTGTCGGTGCGCTGGCGGGACAGCTGACGCCAGACGAAAGCACCGAGCATCACCAGGCCGACACCCAGCGGTACATAGGGGCTGACGACGGACGCCTCGTTCGCCGACTCCCCGAGCTGCGAGAGCCCCCACACGATGCCGCCGAACGCGAGGAGCGAGAGCAGGATCGACAGCGGGTCGATCGTCTGGGACTCCTTCTCCGCGACATCACGAATCCACAGGATCCCGGCTGCCAGGGCGAGAGCGGCGACCGGGGTGACGACGCCGAACACCGCACGCCATCCGGCAAGGTCGACGACCACGCCGGACATGAACGGGCCCGTGGCTGGCGCCAGAGCGATGACGAGCGTGATGTTTCCCATGACCTTGCCGCGGATCTGCGGCGGCACGATCGTCATGATCGTGGTCATGAGCAGGGGCATCATGATCCCGGTACCCATTGCCTGCACGACGCGCGCGGTGACGAGGATCCCGAAGCTGGGCGCGAACGCTCCCAGCAGGGTCCCCGCGGTGAAGATGGACATCGCCAGGATGTACGCGTTACGGGTGCCGAGCCGGTTGATCAGATATCCGGTGGCGGGGATCACTACGGCCATGGTCAGCATGAATGCCGTGGTGAGCCACTGACCCGTGGTCTCGGTGATGGTCAGGTCCGCCATGATCGCGGGCAGCGCGATCGTCATCGTGGTCTCGTTGAGAATCACGGTGAACGCGGACACCATCAGCAGCGCGATGACGCGGAAATGCTCCGGCGTGAGCTTGGTCGCGGCCCCGGCCTCGGGCGCCTGCGCGACCACCTGGTCCGGGCGGTCCATGGTCCCCGCGCCCTCGGGTACAGCGGAAGTATTGTCGTCGATCGTATCGGTTCGTGCATTCATGTCGGGGTCCCTCTCCGGAGCAAGCTGGGGGCCGAGACCGCGAGCACCCTTGCGCACGACCTACGTCAGTACGACGCCCGTCCATGGTCGGGTATTCCCTCCCGCGGATGCGACCTGTTTATGGAGACGTCTGCCACGGGCAGAAATCATCGGACGCCGTCCAGCGGACCGGCGGGACCTGACGTCAGGACACAGCGGCATGATCCGGCGTATCGTGTCGGCCGCGCCCGGCAGGGCATCAGGGGGCTGCCTGGGCCGGGTCGGCCGCCTCCCCGTCCGTCTCCACCGGCTCGGGCACCTGCGCCGCCGTCCCGAGCGTGACGCCCTGCTGCGCCATGAACGGCTCCGGATCGACGGCCTGGGCATTCATCCGGACCTCGTAGTGCAGGTGGCACCCGGACGACGTGCCCGCCCCGGCCGGGTCGACACGCGAGTCGCCACCCATCGACGCGATCTGCTGCCCTGCCTCGACGACGTCCCCGACGGACACCACGTTCGTTCCGGTCAGCAGATGCCCGTACGTCGTGTCCAGTCCGAGCCCGTGCTCGATCCGGATCGTGTTTCCCGTGCCCCAGCCCGTCCCGCCGGAGAGCACGACCCGGCCGGTGGCCGCCGCGTACACCGGCGTGCCGCAGGCCGCCGCGATGTCCTGTCCCTGATGGAACCGCGAGGCCCCTGCGATGCCGGTGTTCCGGGGTCCGTAGCCGGAAGCCTTCGTCCCCACGGCGGGATTCGCCCACCCGCCGGCGCTCACGGCCGCCTGACTGATCGCCCCGGTCAGGCAGGGCGCCGCCGGCGAGGCGCCCTGGATCGACGCGGACAAGGCCTCCAGATCCTGTTCGTCCGCGCCGCTGACCAGCCGCATGACCTGCAGCGCACGATCCCACTGGCTTGCGTAGTGGTAGGGGTCGGCGTTCCGCTGCGCCTTGTGCGCGGCGATGGTCGGCTCCATCGCCTGCCACCCCTCCACCGCGAGCAGGCGGTCGTAGAAGCGGCCCGACGACCCCACCGGGTCCAGCCGCTCCTCGACGGTCCCGAACCACTTCTGCTCCTGGAACATCCCGATCGACGAGGTCAGCGAACCGTCGGGGTTCCGTACGCCGAAGCGGTCGTCGCCGTAGGTCAGGTTCCGCATCCCCGACTCGCCGAGAGCCGTCATCACGGCGATCGCCTGTGCCTTGGCCGGTACCCCGCGCTCGGCTCCGACCTGGAGGATCACTGTCGCGTTCTGGAGTTGCTCCGCTGTGAACCCGCCGGCGGCGACCTGCCGGCCCCCTCCGTCGGCGGCCACCACGACCGACCCGGAGATCCCGCACCCGGCCCCGCCACTCATGGACTGCTGCCCGCCGATCACTCCTGCGACCAGCACCACCATCCCGATCAGCGCCGCCGGAAGCGCGAGCGTCGCCACCCCCAGCACGGCGAGTACGAGCAGAGCCCGCTTCGTGTGGTCGTCCTTCTTCGGACCCCGACCCGACGCCGCCGCCCGCCTGGCGGCCGCCCTGCCCAGCGCCTTCGCCGCGAGCCGGCCACCCTGCCTGGCCAGCTGCGACCCGCTCACGACGGTGGCCTGATCTGCTCGGCGAGCCACGACGAACCACCGTCGGCCCGGACGAGAATCACGGTGTAGTCGCCCACGTCGGTCGGCACGGTGACCTCCGTGAGGAGCGTCGAGGACTCGTCGACGACCGACGCGGGGCCGGTCACCTGGCGCACCGGCACGTTCCGCGGGTCGACGTCCTCGTACACCACTCGTGCCTGCGGGGTGAGAAGTGGCGAAAGGCCCTCCCACCAGGTGGCGGCGGACTGGTCGACGTCGGAGAACGCCGTCATCGCCGTCGACGCCGCGGTGCGGGCGGCCGACCTGACGTCGTCGTCCCAGGTCGCCTCGACCTGTTCCGTCGGTTCACCGTCGGTGTCGAACTCGGGCTCCTCGACGACCTCGAGGGCGGGGTCGCCGGGATCGACGACGTCGTCGGTCACCGTGTCCGGCGGCGTCCCCGCGCCACCGTCGGCATCGTCCGAGCCCGTCGCTCCGTCACCCCCGCTCCCGTCGCCCTGTTCGACGGCGTTCCCTGCCTGGTTCGTGAACTCGCCGGTCCGGTCGGGATCTTCCTCGCGCGGCCAGCCGATCCACGCCGCCACCACGAGGACGACGGCGGTCAGCGCGACGATCAGTACCCTGCGCATCAGCGGCCCAGATCTCTCAGGTCACGCGAGCTCGGGTAGGAGACGACACCGGGGGGAGTCGTCCCGGGCTGACGCGCGCCGCGCCCGCCCAGCCGCCGCTCGAGGTCGGCCCGGCGCTGGTAGTAGTTCGACATGGCCCGCGCGCCGCTGCGGACCGCGCCGCCGACCTTTCTGGCGCGCCTCACGAAGCCGAGCGTGCGCGCCCCGCCGACCGCCGCGGCCGACGAGCCGCCGGTCGCGGCTGCCGCACCCATCTCCAGGCCCGTGCGGGTGACGGCCCGGGTCGCGTTCGCCATGCGGTCCCGGAGCCTCTCGGACTCGGTGCGCGGCGGGGTCTGGTCGGTGCGCTTGTCGTGCGCGTTCGCGTCCGAACCCGGCCCCTGCGCGCCCACGACGGCGGGGACCTGGTCCCGGTCCTGCTCACGCAGGGTGTTCGCGGCTTCGGACCACTCGCCGGCGGCGCGGCCGCTTCCGCCTGCGGGCTCCCGGACGTCGGCGCCGTCCGCTGGTGCGGACTCGCCGCCGGGCCGATCGGCGGCCGCCGATCCCGCTGCCGCTCCGGCGGCTGCGCCGGCGGCAGCCGCGCCCCCGGCGGCTCCGCCCCCTTGGCGACTCAGGTCCATCTCGGCCGGGTTCGGAGCGGCGGGGGCGCTGTCGCTGCCCCCTGAATCTCCGGATCCGCCGCCGGACGTCGCGGCGTCGCGTCCTGCCGCCGGCGCCGGCCCGAGGCCGATCCCGGCCCAGTCCTTGGCCTTGTTGTAGCGCTCGGTCCACTTGGCCTGGTTGGCCCAGGGCATGGCCTGCGGTTCGCCCACCTGGGACGGGACACCAGCGGCGGCGAGTTTGTCGGCGAGGTTCCGCAGCCCGGCCCGCACGCTCGTGCCCATCAGCACGTAGAACACGGCACCGGCCACGACGAGCGTGTTGAACAGGTACAGGCGTACCAGGAACGGCATGCCGTCGGTGGCGTCGTAGAAGCCGAGCAGCATCTGCATCCACGCGACGAGGAACATCGTGGCCATCGCCACGAGGATGCAGCCCAGCCCGATGCTCGCGAAGGTGCGGAACAACTGGGCGCGGGTGCCACTGGACACCACGCCGACGGGGAGTTGCCACAGCAGCTTGATCGCGGACCAGCCCAGCAGCACGACGGCGAACAGCGTTCCGCCCACGATCACGACGCTCAGCAGCAGGAACACGAAACCGGTGCTCAGCAGGCTGAGCGTGGAGACGACCTTCGGCGCGTCGATCTGCTGGGCGGCGGCGGCGTATCTCTCGTCGCAGTCTCCGATCCGTTCGGCGGCGTCGTCGGTGCCGACGGCGTCGGTGTAGGTGCCCTCGCAGCGGGTGTCGTCGATCATCGAGCCGTAGTTGATGATCTGGTGCGGTGTGCGGATGAGGGTGTCGACCAGCTGGCCCTTGAGGCCGTCCCGGATGACCGCGGTGTCGCGCTCGAACGAGGCCCCCTCGGTCGCGAACCCGGTGGCGATGTCCATGCCGGCATCCCGCGACTGCATGATGATGCCGCGCTCGCTTCCGATGGTGCCCATGGGATTGGCGAGAAAGCCGGTCGCCAGGGCCGCGATGACGCAACCGATGATCAGCTCCATGAACCCACCCGCGTACCGGCCCTTGAGCAGCCAGAACCCGACCACGAAGGCCAGGATGATGAGGGTCAGGCTGAGCAGGCCGATCTGGGAGATCATCGACTGCACGATGAGGCTCAGGCCGGCGAGCGGAGACAGGACGTAGCCGAGCCAGTCCATACCGAGCACCCAGTCCAGGACCCAGACCTGTACCGCGACGATGTCGCGGTACCAGGACCAGAACATGCCGGCGAGCGTGGAGAAGATCTCCGAGTCCACGTTCATCGGGTTCCACGCCGGTCCCGTGTCCCACTGCAGGACGAAACGGTCGGTAGAGACCCCGCTCGTGTCCTCGAGGTGGAGGCCGGAGATGCCGGCCGACCCGGACGATCCGGCGTCGTCGGACTCCTCGGCCGCGCGGAGCGCGGAACCGGTGATGCCCGTCACGGGGAGGCCGGATCTGTGGACGGCGGCGTCGACAAGGGTCCCGATCATGAGTGGATCACCGATCCCGTGGAGCTGGTGGGTGTCGTCTTGACTGTTTCGGCGCGGGTCTCGACGAGCGGCGCCATGACCTTGGCGCGGCCGTAGCGTGCCTGGAAGTCTCGGACGAGGCATTCGCCCCGGCGTTCCTCGGGCACGCCGACGGCGGCGTCCACGACGGGGGCGGTGCCGTCGGTGATCAGCTTGACGAGCTGGGGGTCCACGGGGGCGTCCGAGGGCAGACCGTGCAACCATCGCAGGCCGCGGCGCGCGAGGTTCTCGTCGCGGTGGCGCAGGAGTACCCGGAACGGGATGAGCCCGCGGACCACCTCGTTGCCGAAGTCCTCCTCGGCGTCGTGGCTGCCCAGGAGGAGCGCGGCCTTGTGCTTGCGGCCGTCGCGGACGAACATGCCGATCTCTTCGGCGGCCTCGGGTGACGACATGGTCTTGGCGGCCTCGTCCGCCGCGAAGATGTCGAGCCGAGTGCGATCGGCGAAGCAGCGATAGCGGGCGAGCGCCGCGATCAGTGCGAACGCGGCACGGCCGAAGACCTTCTCCGCTTTCAGCTCGGCGAACAGGTGACCGTGCTCCAGGTCGGCCTTCGAGGGCAACTGCATCTTGTGCGTGTGCAGCACGATCGCCGGAGCCGTGAGGTCGACGGGCGGGACGTCGTCGTCGAACACCGACTTGCCGAAGTCGAGCTCGGAGAAGATCCGCATCTCGTCGGCCAGCATCCGGGCGCCGGGGAGCTCGCACTCGGTCTCGAGGTGCCGGGCCAGCGAGCCGAGCGAGGTGACCCCGTGCCGTGCCATGTAGCCCGGCTGGAGCACCTTGGACAGCAGCACGTTCTGTTCGGACTTGGTCTGCACGCTGAGCAGCACGGTGAGGAACGAGCGCGTGATCCGTGGTGCCTGGGCGGACGGGAGGATGCGCAGGGGGTCGAGGGAACGCTGCGCGTCCTCCGCGATCTCCACGACCTGGGATCCGGGGATCTCCGACACGGCGATACCCCATTCGCCCATGTCGGTGTGGTCGACCGCCATGAGCGTGGCGCCTCGGTCCACGTTGTCCATCGCCACGGACTTCATCGAGACGGAGTTGTGCGTCGGGATCATCGCCTCGCCGGCGAGGAACAGGCTCGATTCCGCCGCCACCCGGATGCACCGGACCGGCACGGGGTCGACCGGACGGATCGCCGTGATGTAGCGGTAGGTGTCCCGTGCCGTGCCGACCGACGCGGTTCGCTCCAGATGGGCCTCGGCCTTGCGCCGGAGCATGAAGACGTCGTCTGTCGTGGTGAACGCCACGGTCCACTTCGGACCGACGTCGCGACCGCTGAGCCGGGCACGGCCCGCACGGAGCACGGCGCGGTGACCGAGCGTCAGGGCGAGTTCCAGAACGTCACGCGCGAGGCGCTCGTCGGTGCTCGTGAACTCGATCGCGCCTTCGGGCGACACGGTTCCGTCGGCATCCATGAGCCCGGCGAGGAGGGATCTGCGCTGGAGGGTCCCGGCACGGAGGTACGCGGCGGGGATGTGCTTGTTCCTGAGTACCCCCAGAGCTCCGAGCCGCCCGGTCAGCGATGAGGCCCCGCGACACGCCTCACACCGGCGACCGGTGCTCGTCGTGGCCGTCGCCGTGCCGCACCGACCGCACGTACGGGGCGCCAGCGGCGCGATGCCTGCCCGGTGCCCGGCCGCGGCGCACACCTTTCCGCAGTAGCGCCGCTGCTCGTACGTCGCCGTGTAGGGCTCGCCGCAGTGGAGGCAGGCGCGCACCTCGGGCATGAACACCTCGTCGGTCTCGTAGGGGAGTCCGACGGCGTAGGCGTGCTCGCCCGTCAGCTTCCTGACCTCGTATCCGCACAGCTCGACGATGGAGAGCACCTCGGGATCCGCCGTGGCGACGTGAGATCTCGACGAACTGCCGTCCCCGAGCCACAGCCCCAGGTAGTAGGGATGCACCGCCAGGTCGACCGGCGGAAGCTCCAGGGGAGCGGCGACCGGGATCGCGTGGTTGAGTTCCTTGCCTGCCATGAGCGAGTCACGAAGCTGGTCCGTCGTCGCGACGGTCCCGTGCTCGAACCAGCCAGGGCCGCTCAGCTCCTGGCCGACGTCGACCAGCTCGGCAGTCGGCTCTCCGCGCTGCTTGCGTACGTGATTGGGCGTGGCCCGGTGATCGCGGGCCTGGCGAGGCACCGTCGTCCAGAGGTGATCGGCATCGGCGACGATCGTCGAACCGTCCGAGAACTCGACCTCGTAGCACGTTCGGTCCTGCATCACCGGCGAGACGCCGACGACGTCGGTGGGTGCCCCGTTCTCGTCGAGCACCCGGTCGCCGGGTGCGAGCTCGCCCATCGTGGTCCATCCACTCGGCGTGGGGATCGGGGTGTCGAGGGCCAGGGCCTTGCCCGCGCCCAGTTCTCCCACGAACCCCATTGCCAGGGCGACGTCAAGCTTGTCCGATGCGCCGCCCAGGTTGACGAAGACCGGGTTCGGTCGCGAGGCGCCGTTGCTGATCTCCAGGGCGAACAGCGAGCCGGAGTTGTCGCCCAGGTCCGTCGTCGCGAACGGGACAGCCGCCGCGAAGGAGCGTGCGGTCGTGATCTGTGAGTACTCCCGCACGGCGCGCGGAGTCGGCATGCCCGGAAGCGTCGCGTCGAACAGGGCCGGTTGCACGGTGGGGTCGTTGCGGAGCTTGAACTGCATGGCCGCGAAGTACTTGGTGAGGTCGCGGGCATCGTCGAGCACCTGCTCCGCGTCCGGGCCGGAGACCGTGAACATGGTGGTGGCGTCGACCTCGACCTCGAGCTCGTCGGCGTCCATCACCGCCTGGTACTCGCCGAGCGCGCGGGCGGTGCTGTCCAGCGAGGACCCGGCGCGTTCCTCCTCGGAGCGCTGGTCGAACTGGTCGTTCAGCGTGCGGACGGCGCGCCGGTTGCGGCCCGTCACCTCCTCACGGGACCGCACGGTCATCCTGATCGCCCAGTCGCAGGGGACGCTCGACTCGTCCACGCGCCCGATCCACTCGCAGCCGGGGTAGACGATGCCGCCGGAGGGCGTGTCGCTCACCACGAGCGTCGACTGGTACGACGCGGGGCCCGGGTTCTCCGGGTCGATGACCTTGATGTAGGGACGCTTGAGGATCTGCATCGGGGTCAGCCGTTTGGTGGTGTCGGTCTGCCCTGCCGGGTCGATGAGCGCTCCCGGAAGCACCGAGGCGCCGGTCAGGTGCAGTTCGGCGTCGAGCGACCCGTGCACCGGTACGTCCATGTCCAGGCCGAGGCCGCGCTGCATGGCATGCCCGAACAGCCACGCCATCTCCGCCACCGATGCCGGCCGGGGGTCGAACGCGGACGGCATCTCCTTCCGCAGGATCTCCGCCTGCGCCGCCCGTTCGCCGATCGCGTGCTTCGACGGCACCGCGCGTGGCAGCATCAGCTGGTCCTTGAAGGCCGACCAGCTCGCCTGCAACGGTTCGAGCACCGCCTTGGCCCCGGGGTTCGGCAGCGGTGCCGCGATCCAGTGGACCCGTCGCCCGATCTCGATGTGCTCCAGGAAGTCGAGGGTTGCGTTGCACTCCGCGGCCCACGCCTCGTGCTCGGCCACGTCCACGCCGTCGACCATCGCCTCCACCACGGAGACCGGGTCCGTCGCCGCGACCAGCCCGAGGTGCAGGGACTCGCCACGCAGCGCGCGGTACAGGGCGGTGTGGTGCCGTCGCGCGGCGTGCTTCCTGTCGTCCGGTTGGTAGGCGTACGGAATGGGCGACACCCGCCAGACGGCCCACACGGTCCCGGAACGGGTCCACATGAGGCCGTCGGTCAGGGCGGAGATGTGGCTGAGCATCAGCCGTCCTTCCTGCGGAGCTTGCCTGCGAGGAGTTCGCCGACGCCGGTCAGCGACGCGGTGTCCCGATCGTCGCCGTGTACCAGGTCGGTCGGGGTGAGTGGCGGCAGCGGCATCTCGCCGGTGCCGGTGGCGACCTCGCGCCGGTCGACGTCGTCCACCGGGACCAGGTCAGCGCCCGTCCAGCCACGCGACCGCGCGAGCCGCGCCGCGCGATCGCCGTCGGGCAGCAACACCATGACGCGGTGGTTGATCCTTCGCGGCCGCGCTACCGCGAGCCGTCCGCCGGACAGCCGACCCGGGCTCGTGGTGAGGTTCAGCGCGTCCATCACCCACGTGGCCGGATTGCGGCCGGTGCTCGGGATCCTGCCGGTGAGCCACACCGCGCCCACCACGATCCCCGCCGCCAGGATCACGTTCATGAACCCACCGAGGTGGGCCCACAGCGACGTCGTCTGCCACAGCACGAGGCCCACGACGAACCCCGCACCGATCTGCGTGATCGTGTAGGGGCCGCCCCAGATCCGGCCCCCGCTCGGCATCTTCCCCACCAGCATGGGAATGCGCCGAGCCCGGGTGTAGAACTTCGCGGTCTCCAGCTCCGGTTCTTCCACCGCGTCCCCCCTTTCTTGCGCGAGAACTGCCTCAGACCGCGGTGGTGCTGACGACGGCGGGCATGCTGAACTCCTCGTCCGTCAGGTCCTTCGTGACGTTGATGCCGCCGTTGACCAGCCAGAGGACGATGCCGCCGACGATCGCCGACATCAGGATCGCGGCGATCGACATCTTCGTCTTCACCGCGGTGATGACGACCATGAGGATGACGACCACAAAGGTCACCGACTCGATCGCGACCTTGACCTCCTCGGACTTCACGGTGATCAGGTCAAGGAAGCCGGTGCCGGTGGCACGAACTGTCTGGGCGGTCGCGGTCAGTTCCGGGGCAGCGGTCATGAGCTCTGTGAACATGGTTCCCTCTCCTATTGCTCGGTACCGGACTCGCCGGAGCCGGCGACCGGGGTCTCAGTGCGAACGGCCTGGTCCAGGCCGGATACCTCCCAGCGGCCGTCCCGGGCGACGAGCGTCAGGACGTACTGGGCGGTGGTCTTCTCCCCGTCAGGACGGGTCAGCTCGGCGGTGACGAGGGCGTGCGTGCCGTCCCCGTCGGAGGGCTGGTCGGAGATCTCGTGCGAACCGCCGATCGACCTCACCGACACGGCCGTGTACGGCGGCGGCATCACCGGCTGGATGGCCGTGCCGGGCCGCAGGTAGCGGGTGATCTCACCCTCGCCCGCCACCAGCGCCCCGAGGAACGCGGCCACGGACTCCCCGGCCTCCGACGTGACGGCGATCGTGCGCGGGTAGTCGAGGCCTGGAGCATCGGCCGCCGACGGGCCCGGGACCGGTGACGGCAGTGCCAGGGCGGCCACCGCGAGCGGCTCGTCCTCGTCCGCGGGCCGCTGCACCATGACCGGCACCTGGAAGTACCGGCGGACCCAGACGAGCACGGGCTCGGAGCTCTCCGAGCCGTCGGCCGAGTTCTCGCCGGAGCCCTCGCCGTCACCCGACGACCCGGCCTCGCCCGACCCGTCGTCGGCGGCCGGAACGGCCGTGCCGGGCGCAGGCTCCGCGACGTCCACGCCGACCGTGATCATCCACGCCGTGCCCGACGGGCCCGGGTCACCGGGGGTCACCGCCGCGACGGAGCTGTCCCGGATCGTCAGGCCCGTGGCGGGCAGGGTGCCCACCGACGCCTCCGTCAGCGAGGCCACCAGCGCCTGGTCGTCCCGGTCCGCGCGCAGCCACGTCTCCGTCAGTTCGACGGCCCGCTCGGCGGCAGCGGCCGCGGCGGACTGATCGGCCGAGCCCGTGGCGGATGCCACCGGGACGGTGTCCGGCCGGAGCACCGTCCACACCAGCGCGACCGGGCCGGCCGCCAGGGCCAGCACGAGCAGCGCGGTCCATGCCTTCGAGGCGAGCGCCGGCCCCTGCGACCACTCCACGACCTGCGGTGGCGTGGTGTCGTCGGACGGGGGCGTCCGGTCGGCGCCGTCCGGCCCCGACCCGTCCAGCTGCCAGGGATTGCCCGACGACGGCGCGTCGGCCTGCTCCACGGCGCGCTGGGGATGCGCCGGGAGTGCCGAAGGGGACGCCGCGCGCTTCTTGCCACGTCGCCCGGTCAGGAGCGAGCTCATCGCGTGCGCACCCCGTCGGGCAGGTCGTTCGAGAGGTCGCGGGACAGCCGGGCGCGGGCGGCCCGTGCACTGCGGGTGCGAGGGTTCTCCAGGGCATCCGCGATCCTGTGCGCCGTGTCGTCGTTGCCGAGCGGGTCCTGCTTCAGGGCGGCCACCAGCGCGTCGATGACCGGCTTCACCTCCCCGCGTACGGCGTGCACCTCGGCCGTGTCGCGCAGGAGCTCCATGGTCACGTCGTCGTGGTGGAGCTCGGGGGCGGGTTCTTTGCTCATCTCGCTTCTCCCAGTCACCGGTGCGGGTCCGTGTCTTCCTGCTATCGGTTCGTCACCTCGAACAAATGGGCTACCAGGGCTTCGTGTGACCCAAAGATTGCCGATCAAGCAGCAAATGTGACCTAGATCACATCAAGTGTAAATCTGCGGGCAACAGTAGCGGGCAACACTCCTCGGTTGCACTGGTCCCCAGGCGCTGACCAGCGCTCCGGCACCGCGCCGCCCGGACAACCGAGGAGTCACGTCCATGCCAGGCATGTCTGCAGCTGCCTCCGGCACGCTCATGACCGAGCTCGATCACGACTGGGCCGACCTCGTGGCGACCCGATCCTTCGCCGACGAGATCGACCGCTTCAGCAGTCGGTTCCCGCAACTCTCCGGGCTGGCCGACGGACGTCCCGTCCGGTTCACCTCGAGCGAGGCCGACACGGTGCTGCACGCGCTCCTGGTCGAACACGCCCGGGGGAGCTTCGCCGCCGGCCGAGCGGTGCTGCAGTGCATGCTCCCGGCGGTGCGCTCCATCGTGCGCCGCTCGCGCCGTCACTACAGCGACGTACAGGATCTGGAGCAGGAGGCGGCCGCAGCGATGTGGGACGCGATCTGCCACTACGACCTCGACCGCGACGACAAGGTCGCGATGCGGCTGCAAGGTCACACGCTGACGCGAGTGGTCGGCGACCAGGCGCCGTTCGCGCGCGGTACCCGGGCAAGCCGGAACCCGCAGCTCGAGGAGATCCCTACCGATGCGGCGGTGCTGTCGCATCTTGAGCGCCCGCAGCCGGAGGAGCAGGGGCCGGCGGCGGTATATTCGCTGGCCAGCGCCTCGCTCGGGGCCACGGGCGAGGTGCTCGACGTGATCGCGTGGGGGATCGACGTCCGCGTTATCACAAGAGAAGAAGCGTCCCTCCTCGCTCGCGTCTACGCTCCAGATCCAGAGTTGCCCGAGTACGCCGAACTTGGCGCCGGGAGAGGTACATACCAGAAGCGAGTTGCCGACGAGCTCGGCATCTCGCACGCCACACTTCGTCAGCGCGCGAGCCGAGCGGTTCGCCGACTGGCCGAAGCCGTCCGTACCGGGGGTCTGTCTGGGGGATCACCGGACGGGCGGAAGGACGAGGGCCGTGGAACGGCATCGGGAGAACCACTGGGGGGTGCGTGACTCTCGGGGGTTTCCACACCAGCCCCGTCCCTTGGCGTGGGGGGTCGTCCGCCTCCAGTCGGCGGCCCCCCATGTCGTGTCTGATCGAGCCCCGACAGGGCTCGACCGCCGCCGCCGGGCCCGGCCGTTCGCAGGCCGAGCCCGGCGGGGCGGGTGAAGTTCTCACCCACAGTGTTTCCCCAGGTCAGCACCTCTGCTGAGGTTTACCCGACGTACAGGGCTTCTCCACAGCATGTGAACCTTGGTTGACCTTCCCTTGCCCGGAGTGATCCGGCTACCGTTCAACCTGCCGGGTTCGCCCGCGTGCATCAGGATTGCCTGCGGGAGTACATGACCGGGAGGGGACGGCTAGTGAGCAGTGACACGAGCGTCGGTGCGAGACGCACGGGCGTGGGCGGGAGCGCGGCCCCGCCCGCGACCGGCAACGAAGCGCGCGGTGCGGGCCCCAGGGTGCCCGCACCGCCGAAACCGACCCGTGCCCGCCGCCGGCCCGCCGTCATCGCGCTCGGCCTCGCCCTCGTCGCACTCGGCATCCTGGCGTCCGTGTACCTGACCACCACACTCGGCAGGACGCACAAGGTGCTGGCCCTCACGGACGACGTCGCACGAGGGGAGCGCATCCAGTCCTCCGACCTCACGACCGTCGATCTGCCGACCACCCCCACCCAGCTGGATCCGGTGAGCGAGACCGCATTCCAGGACGTCGTCGATCAGTACGCCACCGCCGACCTGCTCGAGGGATCCCTGCTCACCCCCGGTAGCTACGTCGAGAGCCTGCAGCCCGCGGAAGGAAGGTCCATCGTCGGCATCGCGCTGAACCCGAGCCAGATGCCCGCGGGGACACCGCTGAATGCCGGTGACCAGGTCCGGATCATCGAGACACCGGTCAGCGGTGGTGACGCCCCCATCGAGGAGCCGTACGCGATCCCGGCCGTCATCGCCACCGTGGACGAGGCGCCTGTCGGCGACCAGACGGTCGTCGACGTCGAGGTCGCCCGCAACCAGGCCGCGGCGCTCGCCGCGCGAGCCGCTACCGGGCGGGTGGCTCTCGTCCTCGACGCGGCCCCGGCCGGTGGGAACGCCCCCACGAGCGGGGACGCACCGGCCGGTGGAGATGCTCCGACCGGCGGGGATGCTCCAGCCGGTGGGGACGGTGGAAACGCCCAGGGTGGCGACGGCGGTACCGGCGCGGCCAACGGCGAGCCCACGACCGACGGGAACGGGTGATCCCGTGGCCCTCGTCGCACTCGCGAACGCGAAGGGCTCGCCGGGAACCACCACGACAGCGCTCGTGCTCGCGATCTCCTGGCCCCGGCCGGTCCTGCTCGTGGAGGCGGACCTCGCCGGCGCGTCGATCCTCGCGGGGTACTTCCGGGGGCAGCTCGCGCACGACCGCGGGTTGAGCCAGCTCGCCATCGCGCACAGCCACGGCGAGCTCGAGACCTCCCTGTGGGACCAGACGCTCACGCTCGTCCAGCACAACCAGGACAAGAAGCTGCTGCCCGGCATCGTGTCCCCGCACCAGGCGCCGTCGGTGGCCAACCTCTGGGGCGCGCTCGCGAACCAGCTCCTCGCGCTGGAGCGCGGCGGTATGGATGTCATCGTGGACCTCGGACGCCTGGCCCCGGCCGGGCGCGACGACCGGGAGCCGCTCCTCCGACTCGCGGATCAGGTCGTCCTCACCACGGGCTCACGCCTGCCCGACATCGCGGTCGGCCGAGAACTCGTGCGGTCTCGCACGTCGGTGGTCGAGGCCGCGGCCCGCGACCTGACGAACCTCGCGGTCCTGACGATCGGCCCGGGTCGCCCGTACGACGCGAGGGAGATCGCCAGGACGCTCGGCCTCGGGTCCGTCGGTGCGATCGCGTGGGACCCGGTGAACGCCGAGGTGCTGTCCGTCGGGTCGCCGACGGGACGCAAATGGGGAGCGTCACCCCTGGTCCGGAGCGCGGGCCCGGTGATCACGGCGATCCAGGAACGCACGGCGACACGCCGGGAACGCTTCTCGACCGGCACGCCCGCGCGCGGGGCGATGGGCAACGGCGCGGCCGGGGGTGCCGGGCGATGACCAGGAAGCGCGAGGACCTGGAAGGCCTGCCGATCTTCGGCGGCGACGGATCCCGGCAACCCCGGCCGCCGGAGGCAGGGCGCCGTCCGTCCGCAGGGTCTCCGGAGCCCGGCTACGACGGCGCGCAGCCGCCTCGGGGAGCGCAGACCCCGGCCGCCGGCCTGAGCGGTGCGGTCGGTGCGGTCGCTGCCGGCCGTCGTCCGACACCTCCGGCCCGCCCGGCCGACGTCCAGCCGGGAGACCGCCGCCCGGTCGCCGGCCCGTGGGCGGGCGCGACCATCCGGCCGGCATCGCCGCCGGATGCCCAGCCACCGACCACCCGGATGCCGCAGGGGCCGAGCGGCGACCTCGCCGCAGCGGCTCCCGGCGCAGTGCCGCGGACCCGGCCGGCCGGCGGTCCGGGTGGGGAGTCCCCTGCCTCGGCAACCGGCGGCGGGGCTGACGCATGGGTTGCCGGGGGCCGTCAGGTGCGGACCCTGGAGGGGACGAGTCCCAGCCGGGTGCGGGACCCCGAGTTCTGGCGTCAGGTGAACAGCCTTCGCGGGGAGGTGTCGTCGCGACTCACCAACGCGCTGGCCGCGCGCGAGCTCGACGAAGAGCAACGCGAGGCCCTCGGCCAGGAACTCATCCAGCAGGTGGTCCGGGACCACAACGACGCCATGCTGTCCGGGGGCCAGCGGCCGTGGACCGCCGAGTACCAGGTCGAGATCACGCGCGCGCTGTTCGACGCCCTGTTCCGGCTCGGACGCCTGCAGCCGCTGATCGACACACCGGACGTAGAGAACATCGAGATCACGGGCACGCAGCCCGTACTCATGCTCATGGGCGACGGGCGCCGCGTCTACACCGAGCCCATCGCCGACTCTGACGCCGAACTGATCGACTTCCTGCAGTTCCTCGCCGCGCGGGATCCTGCGAACGAGCGCTCGTTCACGCGTGCCAACCCGTTCCTCAACCTGGACCTGCCGGGCCGCGTCCGCCTGGCGGCCGTCGGCTGGGTGGTGCCGTCGCCGCGCGTGACGATCCGTCTCCAGCGCCTGCAGTCCGTGGACCTCGGCATGCTCCAGGGAACCGGCACCGTGGACGCCGTCCTGGGAGAATTCCTCACGACGGCGGTACGCGCGCGCAAGTCGATCGTCGTCTCGGGCCAGGGCCAGGGCAGTGGGAAGACCACGTTGCTCCGGGCGCTTTGCGCTAGTTTGTCACCCTGGGAGTCCGTCGCCACGATCGAGACGGACTACGAGCTCTACCTGCATCTCGAGCCCGAGAAACACCGCCGTGTCGTCGCACTCCGGACGCGCGAGGGATCCGGTGAGATGAACACCGCGGGCCGCCGGGTCGGCGAGATCGACACCAACATCAACGTCTACGAGTCGCTGCGGCACAACATCTCGCGCGTCATCGTCGGTGAGGTCCGGGGCCCGGAGATCGTCTCGATGTTCCAGGCCATGCAGATGGGCAACGGGTCGCTGTCCACCGTGCACGCCGACGGCGCGCGCGACGTCGTCGAACGCCTGGTCGGCATGGCGGTCCAGGACAGCACCCTCAGCGAGACGTACGCGTATCGGCAGGTGGCGCAGTCGATCGACCTCATCGTGTTCCTCCGCGTCGACATCGACCCGGCCACCGGGCGACGCACGCGCTATGTCTCGGAGGTCATCGAGGTGACCCGGGGTGAGGCCGGGAATCCGGTCGCGATCACCGATGTGTTCCGTCCCGGACCGAACGGCCGCGCGGTGCCCGCGCACACGCCGTCGTTCCTCGGGGACCTGGAGGCGGTCGGGTTCGACCCGAACCTGCTCAACTTCCACGAGGGTCTCTGGGGGGTCGCGCCGTGACGAACCCTGAGGAACGGCGTCAGAAGGGAACTGACGAATGACCACCTTCCTCGCTGTCGCCGCCGGCCTCGCTGTCGGGATCGGGGCGTGGCTCGTCGTCGTCGGACTGCTGAAGCGAGAGGAGACTCCGCGCCCGCCGTCGTCCACGAGAAAACCCTTCGAGGCGGTCCTGCGCCTGATCGGGCTCGACGAAGGCGGGCCGCTGTACACGAAGCGCCGGTCGGTACTGGTCAGCGCCGGTGCCGGGTTCGTGGTCGGGATCTTCACGGGCTGGTGGTCGCTGACCGTGATCGTGCCCGTCATGGCGGTCGGGCTGCCGGCGTTGTTCCGGACCACCACGCAGTCGAGCGAGGTGGAGAAGCTGATCGACCTGACCGCGTGGGTGCGCTCGCTGATCGGCGTGCTGAGCGGCGGTGCGGTCGGGCTGGAGCAGGGCATCGCGGCGACGCTGTCCTCGGCGGCGCCGTCGGTGCGGCCGGCGCTCGCCCGCCTCGTCGCGCGCCTGGAAGCGCGGCAGCCGATCAAGCCGGCGCTCTACCGCTGGGCCGACGAGATGGACGACTACTCCTCGGACATGATCGCCTCCGCGCTCATCCTGGAGTCCGACAACCGCACGGGGGCCGTCGCGTCCGCGCTCAAGCAGCTCGCGGAGTCGCTGTCGGCGCAGGCACGCGCCCGGCGCGAGATCGAGACCGAGCGGGCGACCGGCCGCGCGACGGTGCGCTGGGTGACGGTGGTGACGCTCGTGGTGCTCGGTGGCACGGCCATGACCGGGTACCTCGACGGGTACGACTCCCCGGTCGGGCAGATCGTGGCGGTCACCCTGTTCGCGGCGTACTGCGCCTGCCTGCTGTGGATGCGCCGGATCTCGATGGGGCAGCCGATCCCGCGGTTCCTGCCGCACGAGGGAGGCGCGTGATGTTTCTCGGCAGCATCTGGCCGTCCGCCATCGCGGGCGCCGTGGCCGGATTCGGGCTGTGGCTCGTGATCCGCGCGCTCGTGCCGACGCAGCCGGGGCTGCAGTCGGCACTCGACCGCCTGAGCGGTGACGACAAGCTCGCCTCGATCGAGGTGTCCGACGACGACGGCTCCGGGCTGAGTCACACCGAACAGGTGACCCAGAAGTTCGGGGCATGGGCGCAGCGGCGACTGCCGTTGCCTTTGCTCATGCGGGCCGGACCGAGTGCGGCGGATCTCGATCTCATCGGGAAGACCGCCACCGAGCACTACGGAGCCAAGGCGCTGGGTGCGGTGGTCGTCCTGGTCGGCGTGCCGTTCATCGGCCTCATGGCGGGGGTGCTGAACCTCGGCCTGCCCGTGGGGCTGCCGTTCGGAGCGGCCCTCGTGCTCGCCATCGGCGCGTGGTTCCTCCCGGACCTGGAGGCGCGGAGCAAGGCGAGGAAGGCGCGGCAGGAGTTCACCCGTGCGGTGTCGACGTACCTGGAGCTGCTCGCGATCGAACGGATCTCCGGCGCCGGCGCGACCCAGGCGACCTTCGCGGCGGCGCAGGTCGCGGAGTCCTGGCCGTTCCGGCGGATCGCCGAGGCGCTGGAGCGCGGGCGCTGGGAGGGTGAGCCGCCCTGGACGGCGCTGCGGGACCTGGGCAGAGAGGTCGAGGTCGACGCGCTGGGTGAGGTGGCAGCGATCGTCGAGCTCGCCGGGACGCAGGGCTCCGCCATCCGCGACCAGCTCCAGTCCAAGGCCGCGGCCATGCGTGACGCGCAGCTCGACGTCGAGCAGCAGATCGCGCACGACGCGACCGTCCGCATGACCGTGCCCGGAACCCTGACGGTGTTCGTCTACTTCATCATGCTGATCTTCCCGATCGGCGTGACGATGTTCGAGCAGCTGCCGTGACGGCCCGCGTTCCACGGGCTTGACGCCGTCGGCGAACAGCAGGCGACAGATCGTGGTGAGGACTTCACAGCCGCGGAATTTCCGCGAAGACTCGTGTCGCACCTGTCACACGAACCGGATCTTGCCCATTTGTTGATTTCGAGAGCACCCCAGGAGTTGCCATGTCCACTGAACAGCACCAGTCCGGGCGGGAGTTCGGCGCCGCGGCGTCGGGCATCATCGCCAAGGCTCACTTGCGCGCGCACGCGGCGCGCGGAGCGATGGACCGTGCCTCCACGCGGTTCACGCAGCGTCGCGGCGAACTGCGTGCGCGTCTCGCCGCACGCCGCCAGGGCCTGCCTGACGACGCCGGCCTCGAGTCGATCGAGGTCGTCGTGCTGTCGGTGGTCGGTCTGGGCATCGCCATCGCCCTGGGCGCCGCGATCAACACCCTCGTGCAGAGCTACATGACCCAGCTGGGGCCTGGTTCTGGTGGAGGCTCCGGCGGATGATGCAGGAGCGCACGCGCCCAGTACTTTCCTCCTGCACTCCTCCCCGGCCGGGATCAGCCGGGGAGCGCGGCGCTGCCTCCATCCAGACCGTCCTCACCTACCCCGTGGTCCTGCTGATGGTCTTCGCCATGGTGCAGGGCGTGATCTATTACCACGCGCAGAACGTCGCGCGCTCCGTGGCGAACGGAGCGGTGCAGGCCGCGCGGCTCGAGACCGGCACCGAGGCCGACGGGTACGCCGAGGCGGCCGCGCGGCTCGACCGCGGGCGTGACGTGTTCGCCTCGGTGGACGTCTTCGTGGAACGCGGTGAGGAAGTCGCGACGGCGACCGTGGTGGGCCTCGCGCCGTCGCTGGTGCCGGGGTTCCGAGGCCTGCACGTCGAACAGACCGCCACCGGTCCCGTCGAGCGCTTCACGCCGGCGGTGGGTCCATGAGCCTGAGCAGAGCACTTCGCAGCAGGACACTTCGAAGCCGCGAGGCTCGCGAGCGCGGCAACATCGCGATCAACACCGCCGTCGTCTTTCCGATGGTGCTGCTCATCGCGATGCTCCTGCTCATGGCCGGCCGGACGGTGCTGGCGCAGGGCGCCGTGCAATCGGCGGCCAACGAGGCGGCTCGGTCGGCCTCGATCAGCCGCACCGTCGAGGCCGCGGAAGTGTCCGCGCACCAGACCGCGACCAGCACGTTGGAGAACTCGGGCATCTCCTGCTCCTCCACGAAGGTCTTCCCCGTGCTGGATGCCTTCACACTGCCGCTCGGGACCGTGGGCGAGGTACGCGTCGACGTGTCGTGCAAGGTCCCGCTCTCCGACCTCGGCCTTCCCGGCGCCCCGGGCTCTCGGGAGATGCACGCCACGGGTCGGTCGGTGCTGGATGCCTACCGGGGAAGGGGCTGACATGGGGGAGCGTTCGGCCACCCGAGTCCGGTGGCCCGGCACCCGCGGCCGGGGTACGGCGGTTTCCGCCGGCGTGCCGCAGCGGGGCGAGATCAACATCCTCGTCGCGGGGCTGGTTCCCGCTCTGATCATCGCCATCGGGCTGGTCGTCGACGGCGGCGGCCGGCTCCAGGCGGCAGATCACGCCCAGTACGCCGCGGAGCAGGCGGCGCGAGCGGGCGCCCAGGAACAGGACATCTCGGAGGCACAGTACGGCCGTCCACCCAGACTCGACGCCGTCGACGCGGTGGTCGCCGCAGAGGCCAACCTGGCCGCCGCCGGCGTGACAGGCCAGGTCGACCACGTCCAGGACGCATCCATCCGCGTCAGCACCACTGTCACCTACAAGACGAAGTTCCTTGCCCTGATCGGCATCCGCTCACTCACCGCGGAGGGATCCGCGGAAGCCAGAGCCGTGCGCGGTATCACCCAGGAGGGATCCTGATGAGCACCACGACTGAACGCAAGGCAGCGGCAACACCGTCCCAGGGGCCCGCACCCGGCGCGGGTGGTCTGGCCGGCCGCGTGATCCGCGGCGTCCTCTCCGTGGCCCTGCTGCTGGCGCTGGTGGTGGGCATACCGATCGGCCTGTGGGTCTTCGGCGTGCCGCTGCTGGGCGGTGACCTGTCGTGGGCCAAGTTCGTCTCCGTGATGTCCAGCCCGGACGTGAGCGGCCAGGTGCTGCTCAGCCTGGTGACGGTGGTGGGCTGGGTCGCATGGGCCACGTTCGCCGTCGCGGTGCTGGTGGAGTTCGTCGCGGTGATCCGCGGGGTGCGGGCACCACGCCTGCGAGGCATGGGACTGCAGCAGCGGCTTGCCGCCGTGCTGGTCGGCGCGGTGGTGGCGATGGTGCTCGCTACGCCGGCCGCGGGCGAGGCCGTGGCGAGCTCGCACGTGGTGGATCCGGTGGACGGGCAGTCCGTGGACCCGGTCGTGAGCAGCGTGCTGGAGTCGGTCCCGCGCAGCGGGGCCCCGGCGGACACGGAGCTGCGAGGAGACGGCCCCGATACGGCCGGGATCTCCTCGGCGGCGTCCGATCGCTCCGGCGGCCAGACGGCAGCGGGGCCGAGCGCCTCGCCCGTGAAGGTCACCAAGACGCGGGCCGAGACGAAGGCCGAGAGCGCGCGGGCGTCGTCGGACGCGAACACGAAGACCTACGCGGTGCAGCCCGGCGACTCGCTCTGGCGGATCGCGCAGGAGACGCTGGGCGACGGCACGCGGTTCAAGGAGATCGCACACCTCAACTACGGAGCGCAGCAGGACGACGGGCGCGCGCTCGACGGCTCGCACTGGGTCCGGCCCGGCTGGGTGCTGACACTGCCCGACGACGCGTCCGGGCCGTCCGTTCACCAGGCCGTCGACGCGGCGCCGGTCACGGATGTCACGTCGGTCTCCGAGGTCAGGCCCGCCGAGTCCCGCGATGTCGTCGTGGAGCGTGGCGACACCCTGTGGGAGATCGCCGAGGAGGAACTCGGTGACGGGACGAAGTACCCGGAACTGTACGAGGCATCCCGCTCGACGACGCAGCCCGACGGCCGGCGGCTCACCGACCCCGACCTGATCTACCCCGGCTGGCAGGTCACGGTTCCCGCCACGGACGAGGCAGAGGACGCGGTGTCGGACGTCACGCCGGCGCCGGAGACCGATGCCGACGAGCCGGCCCAGGACGCCGCGACGGACGCCGGTGACGCCACGGACGAGGACGACGCCGACGGTGCCGCGGGCGACACCGCCGACGGCGGGGCGACCGAGGACGGTCCCGACGACGACGGGGACGCCGCCGAGGGCGGCTCTGCCGACGACGGCGCGACCGCCGCCGCTTCGGACGACAACAACTCGGAGCCTGCGGGCGAGCGGGTCGAAGAACCTGTGGACGAGGACGCGATCGACGAGGGAGTGCCGTCGGACGAAGTACCGGCCGACCAGCCGGAGGGCGAACCCACCGGCAACGGCGCGGCCCCGGAGGAAGCGACCGAACCCGCCCCGCGCGGAGCGCAGCGCGGCGAGAAGGAGACCGTCCCCACGGCGAACGAACAGCCGGGCACCGAGGACGACGGCGAGTCGGACGCGGAGTCCGAACCCGCTCCCGAGCAGGACGCGCCGGTGCTCGACGAGGTCGAGACGTCGGATACCGAATTTCCCGAGATCGAGGAATCCGCCCCGGCGACCGAGAGGCCCGTCAGCGAATCCACCCCGTCCGACGACGAGACCGCCGTCGCAGCCGTCCCGCCCGGCGGCGTGGCCGAGGGAACGGCGAACCAGGACGGCGATCAGGCGCCCGGCGAAGGCCGGGGCAGCCCTGAGGACCCCGGGACGACAGACGTGAGCGGCGCCGATACTCCCGCATACCAGGAGGTCACGCCCGACGACCTGGCCGGCGAACCGACCCTTGAGAGCGGCACCGGGGCCACGCCTGACATCGCGGAGTCCGCCCCCGCCTCCGCGACCGGTCAGGGGCCGGCCGGCGTCGCGGCTCCCGAGTCCTCCGCGGCAGCCTCCGCCGCCGCCCCGCAGCCCGAACCCGCCATCAGCGCCGCACTCGTCGACGCGAGCCTCTCCGACGAGCTTCTCGAGGCATTCGACGTCCGCACCGCCGCCGGAGTCGGCGGGCTCCTCGCCGCCGGGATACTCACCCTGCTCGCCGCCCGCCGCGACCGCGCCCGCCGCCGACGCAAGCCCGGCGAGCGGATCACGCTCCCGACACCCAGATCGCCGTCGGCTGAGCTCGAGACCGACCTGCGTGCCGTCTCGGACAAACTCGGCCGCGAACAGGTCGACATCGCGCTGCGAACCCTCGCCGGCTGGCACCGCGAACGAGGCCTCGCGCTTCCCGGCGTCGGCGTCGCGCGGCTCAAGTCCGGCGAGTTCATCGAGCTCTACCTCGACCGCGCCGCCGAGTTGCCCCCGCCATGGGTCAGCACCACCGACCGCTACGTCTGGCAGCTCCCCGCCGGTGAGAACCCGGCCGTCGCCAGCGACAAAGCCACCCCCGACCTCATGGAGTCCCCCTACCCGTCGCTCGTCACCCTCGGGCACGACGACGAGGACGCCCACCTCATGGTCGACCTCGAGAACGTCGGCTGCCTCGACATCCGCGGCAGCGACTCCGCCGCCCAGGCCACCCTCGCGGCGCTCGCCGTCGAGCTGGCGACGTCACTGTGGGCGGACGATCTCCAGGTCACGGTGGTCGGAGCGCTCAGCGACCTGCCCGGCGTCGTCGACACCGGGCGGATCCGCCACGTGCCGTCGGTTGCGGGGATCGTGCGTGAGCTGGAGGCGCGGGCCGCCGACGTCGATCGCACGCTCGCGCAGGTCGGAGCCGTCGACCTGTCCGACGCCCGGGGCCGCGGCCTCGCCATGGATGCCTGGACCCCGGAGATCCTCCTGGTCGGAGAGTCACTCGGCACGGCCGAGCGCACCCGGCTCGAGGGCATGGTCGAGCGGGTCCCCGGCGTCGGCATCGCGGCGGTGACGTCGTCCGCCGAGATCGGCGAGTGGATGCTCGACCTGAGCGGCGAACTCACCGGGGGAGACAAGTCACGCGGCGTCCTCGTGCCCGCGTACATCGCTGTGCGCCCGCAGCAGCTCGACGCCGAGACCTATGTCCAGGCACTGGAGCTGCTCGGCGATCCGGAGCCGGTAGCCGGCCCGGCGTGGGCGCGCAACCTCGCTCCGGAGGAGCCGGAGCTGGTCGAGCCGGAGGCGTTGCCGGACTACGACGAGATCGCCCGCACGGGCACAGACGTCGACGCGGAAGTCGTTGCCGAGGATGTCGTGGAGGCTCCGGTGGGGGAGAAGGTTGCGGTCGAGGTCGGCGCCGGAGGTGGGGCGAGCGCGGGCGCACGGCCCGCGTCGGGTTCGGCAGGGTCGGTGGATCTGGCCGGGGACTCCACCAGCTCGGACATCGCGCCCGCTCCGGTGGTGCCGATCGATCCCGACGGACCGGATACGGCGCCGGGCGACGGCTGGGACGACGACGCCAACCCCTGGGTGAAGACTCTGGACGAGGGCGGAGTCGCCGCCGTCGAGAACGGCGCTCTCGACGCGCCTGCCGCCACGATCGCCGTCGGGCACGACGATCTGGAGGCTCCGGAGGAGTCGCAGCCCGCGCGAACGCCGGTCGTGCGCGTCCTGGGCACCGTGGAGCTCGCCGGGTGTGCCGGGACCGACCTGCCCGCCAGCCATCAGCGGCAGGCGATGGAACTCGTCGCGTTCCTCGCGTTCAACCCGGGGGCGCGCGGGTCGGACATCTCGCGGGCACTGTGGCCGTCGCGAGACCCGAACCTCGCGACGCGACGGAGCGCGGTGTCGCGGGCACGACGCTGGCTCGGCACGGACGCCTACGGTTTCGAGTACCTGCCCCGCTACTGGTCCACGGACGACGGGTCGCAGGTGGACCAGGAGAAGGCCGGCTACCGCCTGCGCGGCGTGACGACCGACTGGGACATGTTCTGCGAGCTGGTCGGGCCGGACCTGACGGCGACACCGCTGGACGACCTGCGTCGCGCGCTCGAGCTCGTGCGCGGGGTGCCGTTCCAGGACACGCCGCCGCGCAAGTACGTGTGGGCCGAGGTGCTGATGCAGGAGATGGCTGCCGGCGTCGTCGACGTGGCGCACGAGGTGTCGCGGCGGGGACTCGCCGAGGGGGACCTGAGCCTCGCCCGCGAGGCGTCACGCGTGGGACGGATCGCGGACCCGGCCGACGAGCGCTCCTGGCGCAACTCGATCCGCACGGAGTACGCGAGCGGCCGGATGGACGCGGCCGGCCGCCTGATTGATCGCCTCCGCGATCACCTGGAGCAGCTCGACATGGAGCCCGAGCCGGAGACGGAAGAACTGATCAGCGAGATCGACGCGGCGGGCAAGAACCACTGAGTTGGCGCGGTGTGTCGACATCGTGCCAGGTAGGGCTGAGGCTAGCGTGTGGCACGCGAGACGGCACGTGGAAGTGGCGACGACCGAGACTGGGGGTTGCGGTGACGACCGGACTGGCGGGCGGGGTGGAGAATTTCGTCGATCGTGTGGAGCACCTGACGGAACTGAGGTCTCTTCTGGCGGACGTGACCAGGGGGCGCCGGGGACGCGCGGTGGTGATCGAGAGCGTGGCCGGCATGGGACGGTCGGCGCTGCTGGAGAAGTTCGAGACCGAAACGATCGGGTACCGGCCGCCATGCCGTGTCGTGCATGTGCGCTGCCAACCGGTCATCGGACCCGGGATGCCGTTCGGGATGATTCTCGAAGCCGGCCGAAAGCTCGAGGGCGACGACCGGACCAGATGGTCGGGGGGTTCGCTCCGCCGAACGGGCGCTCTCACGGCTCGGGGGGCCGACGCCGCTCTTCCGGACTTGTTGTCGATGGCAGTTCCGGGGCTCGGGATCGCCTACTCCCTGGGTGCGGTGCTCGCGCGGTCGTCGCTGAAGTCGGGGCATCTGCCCGGCGACGACCTCCACCCGAACCAGCACGGGGACGCGGAGAAGATCGTCGAGACCGTGCTGCGCCTTGCGCGCAGCGGGCCTCCGGTCGTCCTGATAGTCGATGACCTGCAATTCTGTGATCCCAGTAGTCTGCTGGCGCTGAGCAAGCTGCTGCCGCGGCTGCCAGCGGAGCCGTTGGGTGTGGTGCTGAGCCATTCCACCGAGGGTGTGGCTTCGGAGAATCCCGGAATCGGTCCGCTGATGGACCGATGGGCGAGGGATGAGCTGCTGGTGCGGCGGACGATGGAGGGACTGCCTCCGCACGCGGTCGGGGAACTGGCGATGCGTCATGAGGTGCCCACTGAGCTCGCGCGCGAGCTGCATGAGATGACGTCGGGTCATGCGGTCTTCCTCGCGCTCTTGCTGGAGGACTGGGAGAACGGGAAGACTCCGACGCGTTTCTCGGATGACCTGAAGCTCATCGTCCGACGCCGGCTGGAAGGGCTGGATGACCGTGAACGGGATGTGGTCCTGTACGGGGCGGTGCAGGGGGAGGTCTTCCTCTCCCGTACCGTTGCCAAGGCCAAGGGGATCCCGCACGACGACGTGATGGTCGCGCTGGCGTCCGCCGCGGACAAGGGACTGGTGATCCGAGACGTCGAGCCGAGGAACGACGGGGTTCCCGGCTGGGTGGGTCCGAATGAGCTGGACGGTTCGAACTGCTACCGGTTCGAGCATCGGGCGCTGTGGCAGATCGTGTACGAGGAGCACGTCAAGGGCGCGATGAAGTCCTCGTGGCATGCCGCGACCGCCAGAGCCATGACGCCCGGGCCACTTGCCGGGATGCATCTTGCGCGGCGCCTGGAAATTGCCCGGCATCTTCGTGAGGGCGGCCGGGAATGCCTCTTCGAGTCCGCGCGAGCGCACTACGAGCTTGCTCGGGATACGGCGCTCGGTGGTACTTCGCTTGATGCGGAGGCGGGACGTCCGTTCGGGCTCACCGAAGCAGCGCGGCATTGCCGGGTTGCGATCGAGGCACTGCAGAAGCTGCCGGAGGTGTCGGAACGTGACCGCGCGTTCGTTGATGCCGTCGAGCTCCTGCTGGCGCTGACCGAAGTGCGATGGCTTGGTCGGAACGGGTCTGCCGGGCCGGACATCGACGACCTGGCCGAGCAGGCGGAGCTGGCCGCGGCGCGGTGCGGGCGGCTGGAACTGCAAATCCGTACGACAATGCAGCGCGGCAAGACACTGCTTGTCACCCGAGGACTGGCTCCTTCCCTCGACAAGCTCGCGGAGGCCGTGGCGATGGCGGAAGAGCACCGCGATCTGGCCATGCTCTTCGTCGCCCGCGTCGAGTACGGGCGGCAGCTGTCCAAGCGGCGGCTCGCCGCCGGACTGGTCGAGCTGCGCAAGGCCGAGGCCATGTATGAGACCGGCCAGATCGACAGTGCGGCTCCCGTTCTCCAGCACGCACGCAACCTGGGCGAGATGCAGCTCGGGATCAGCCTCTTCGACAGCGGCGATCTTGGCGAGGCCCTGGACCGGGTTCAGCGCTGCGTCGAGCGCTTGCGGACGGAGACGCTGCGGGCCGAGTTGCCCATAGCGCTCAACTACCTTGCGCAGATCCATGCTGCCCTCGGCTCCTACGAGAGCGCCGAGTCGGTGCTGCGCGAAGCGATCGATCTGGAGACGGAGCGCGGGGGTGACAGCGGTTGGCGGGCCTACAACAAGGCGTTGCTGGCGCGCCTGCTCGTCGTCGGCCCGCGGTATGGCGAGGCTCTGGACCGGATCGAGGACGCATGGTCGGAGACCGAGCGGACCTGGCTGGTCAACCTCGTGCCGATCGTCCGGAACCTCTACGCCGAGACGCTGCTGCTCGCGCCCGGTGGCTCGGAAGAGCTCCTGCAGCGGGCCGACAGGCTGGCAGGAACCACTCTTGCCGAGACGCGGGAGACCGGCATGCTTCGCAGCGAGATCGCGGCCCACTCGTTGCGCGGTCGTATCCTCGGGGCTCTGGGCGATAGCCACGCCGCGCAGGAGAATGCCCGCACCGCCGTGCGGATCCTGGCGGAGGTCGGTGCCATGCCCGCGCTCCTCTCGGAGGAGGTCTACTACCACGCCGCTGTCACCTTGAGTACTACTGCGAGCACCGAGGCGCGCGACCTGCTCGAACGGGCACGACGTGAGATCGCCGGGAAGGCGGCGACGATCCCGGACGAGTCACTGCGCCGGCAATTTCTCTCTGGTGTTCCCCTCAACGACGCCATCGGCCGGGGAACGAGCATCGAGTGAACACTGGCGGCGTGGTCTGTCGCACGGTGCCGGATGGCACACTGGAGCAGCAATGCTGAGGATCACCAAAGAGTTCCACTTCTCGGCGAGCCACGTCCTCGACGAGCTGCCGGAGTGGCATCCGTGTGCCCGGAATCACGGCCACAACTACATCGTCATGCTGGAACTCTCGGCACGCGCGGGAGACCTCACGGGGCCAGGCTTCGTCCGGGACTACCGTGACCTCGACAGCTTTAAGAAATGGGTGGACGAGACCCTTGACCATCGGCACCTCAACGATGTGATGGGGGGGGGCCTTCCCCCACGGCCGAGAACTTATCCACATGGATCTACAGCCTGTGGAAGCCGCGCTTTCCCGAAATGACCGCCGTACGCGTCTCCGAGACGCCCAAGACCTGGGCCGAGTATCGTCCGGAGCAGTGAGACGGGCCTCCGTTCGTCCGGGCATCGCGGACGGTCTTGTTCACGGGCGTGGGCGGTCGCCCTTCGCGAGGCCGGCGAATCGGGACGGTGTCCATCAGCGAACAGTCCGGCTGATCCGCCACGCCTGTGCCGACGTCGGCACAGGCGTCGCGCCGACGTGGGCGTGGCGGATCAGGAATCGCATCATCTGGTGGGCAACTCCAACCCACGACCATCCGCGACCCG
Organism: Myceligenerans halotolerans; assembly: GCF_054782975.1. Classification (NCBI taxonomy): domain Bacteria; kingdom Bacillati; phylum Actinomycetota; class Actinomycetes; order Micrococcales; family Promicromonosporaceae; genus Myceligenerans; species Myceligenerans halotolerans. The sequence continues at coordinate 16,756 of NZ_BAAGRL010000017.1, read as the reverse complement.
CCGATCGACCAAGCACTCGGTCAGCCGCCTCCGTGGCTCGTGCTCGATCGCGTGGGCGAGCGTCGTCGCCGACCAGCCGTGCTTGATCGCCTTGGAGGCGTACCGGTCGCGGCCCACGCGGGTGTCGAGCCGGTCGAGCAGCACGGTGATGTGCTCCCAGGGCAGCAGACCGATGGGTCCTCGCGCGATCGAGTCGTAGTCCGGCCAGGCTTCGGCGAACTGTCGCATGTGCACGATGTCGCCGACCGTCCAGCCCTTGGCCGTGAAGTCGCGGTGGACGTCCTCGGAGATGCGCTCGGCGGCCTTGGTGCCCCAGCCGTACGTCCCGTCGCGATCGATGAGCTCGTTCCCGGTGCGCCAGTAGACCAGTAGCAGCTCGATGTTTGCCGCTTGAGCGGCACGCAGCCGGCCCTCGCGCAGCCGCGTGCGGAGCGTGTCGTAGAACTCGGTGTACCCGACGGGCTCCACAGCGGCCGGGCGGGTGGTCGTCATCGTCATACGACAATCGTCATAGCAATCTAGCCCGGTCGCATCTTGGGTGCCGATCCGCAACATCGGCTGTGGAAAACTATCTGATGATATTCTTAGCAGGCGATCTACGGTCGGCTGCGTCCTTGTGGTGGTGGCGGCTGCCGGGTCCGTCCGCTCTTGGCGAGATGTTGTGAAGTATCACGCCTTACCTCTTGCCTGGCATCCACCTTCTGCAGGACCCTGTACGCGGTGCCCGGGTGGCGCATTCGCGCTGGACACGGACACTAGGTCTAGAAACGCCGACAAGTCCCCCGATCCCAGCCGGAGGCCCCAGGATGTCGAACAGCTTCAGTACGCCACTGCGCGTCGGCGCAGTGGCGCTGGGCGTGGTCGCGCTGGTCGCGGTCGGTCTCGTCGTCGCGTACGGCCCTGGCGAGGGCCGATGGGTCCAGGGTGCCCTCGGCGCCAGCCCGACGAAGTCCGGGTCCCCGGAACCCTCCCCCTCTGATTCGCCGACGACGGCGGAGGCGGCCGAGCCTTCACCTGCCGGGTCACCGTCGCCGAGCACGGCGGCGCAAATCAAGGCAAGGAATATTGCGGATGCGAAGGCTCGGTTGGTGGAGTACTACGCGACGCAGGCGGAGGTGGCTAACGGTGGGTACGAGCACTGGGAACGGAGACTCGGCCCATTTTGGGGGACGCAGTCATCCTGGCAAGCGATGACTACGGTCTACGAGGGAAATCGGCAGAGAGGAACCTATACCGAAGGCGCAGCCGATGTAGTTTCTATGCAGGCAACGGAATACACTCCCGATAAAACAGGCGCTCAGCACGAAGAAGTTGACCTATCTGCGTGTATTGACTTCGCGGAAGTCAGGACCTTCGACAGGGAAGGTGATTTGATTCCTCGCGATGCTTCAATCCCGATGCGCTACATGTTCAGCTACCGCTTGCGGAATCAGGGCGGAGATAACGAATGGGCGCTCATCGCTGAAGAGCCAGATCAGGAGCGGACATGCTGAGAAGGATAGCTTTTGCCGCGTTTGGAACGCTCCTTCTGATTGGGATCAGTGCGGTTCCGCCGACGGCTACCGCAGATACTCCCGTCGAATGTGACCCGGTTGTGCTGCCGGACGGGAGTGTCATCTTGCCCTGTGAGGAGCCGGGGAATCCCGGTGGCGGCGGTGGAGAGCCAGGAGGTGGCAACCCAGGTGGCGATCCTACTTGTGAGTTTGATGGCGAGAGAATCCCTTGTTCCACGGAAAGTGGCTCATGGAATGGTCGTTGCTATGCACGAGTGGATCCAAATCCGCCCCCCAAGGGATCTCCCATTTGGGAGGGTAGGGATGACGGAGTCATTGTTATCTGCACTCCATATGAATGCGCTGTGAACGGACTCGATTGTGGTGACACGACGCGAGAGCGTGTCGACAACCCGCCGTCGGGCCCCCTTGTTTCTCCCGAAGAGCTTGCTCGACGTGCCGTTGCGTCCATGAATCTGACGATGGGTGGCATCGGGAGCACGCCGCCCCCGTCGGCGATGAACGGCGACGCGATGGGGCAGCTCGGGTTGCCGATCTGGCTCTGGGTAGCGAACCGTCAGCCGAACACAGTCGGCCCGATCTCCAGTTCCGCGACGGACGGCGGTCTGAGCGTTCAGGCTCAGGGCGAGCTTGTTCGCACAGAATGGGTGATCAGCCGCAACGGGCAGGAGCTTGCCATGACCACCTGTCGCGGTCCGGCCGCCAGTGGCACGCCGTACGACGGCCGCGACTCGGCGCTTCCCAGTCCGACCTGTGGGTTCCCCGCCAGTTACAACGTCCACCCGGGCAACCTCACCCTGACAGCGACGGCCTTCTGGACCGTCACGTGGCAGGGCGGCGGGCAGAGCGGGACCATCAACGTCACGCCACCGTCGACCGACACCGCGATCCGCATCGGCGAGACGCAGACCATCCTGAACTGATCGGCAGTTCTGGGCTGGTTGGCATGGACGTAGGTAGCCCACGGCCTCGGAAGCAAGGGGGAATGCCGAGGCCGTGGGCTACGTGAACAACCTAGCGCCTTACGGGGTGCTGATGTAAATCGCAGCCAGCATTGGTCAGATCGCGTAAACGGGGGCTCATCCGGGATGTCACCACTGGCCTGGTTCGTGTTGGTCGTCGTGGGGCCGGTCGCCATCGGGCTCGTCGCGACGACGCAGTGTGGTGCGGCGAACCGCAAGAAGGAGCGGAACGGGAAGCCGATGCGTTGCCGCCGCAAGGCGGTCGGACCTATGCAGCGTTGTCACGAACATCCGCGGCAAGGTGTCACGCCGTCGGAATGGCTCGGTTTCGCGTCGTTCGCGATAGCGGTTCCAGCCTTCCTCGCCTGGCGGGCCGTCAACGACGACCCTTTCCTGAGTTCGCTCCTCCCTGGGGTGTTCTGACGGGTAGCGCGCGGTGTCGCTGCGACGAGCCCCTGTGTCAGCATGTCGCTTCGACATGGCGCCGCCATGATGCCGAGGTTCGTCGCTGACACGATCGAGACATTCTTGAGGTGCTCGCGAAGGCCCGCGGCCGCCTCAACCGGATCGTGCGAGGCGGTCGACTCTGCGTAGCGCATCCGGGAACCGGGCCTTGCCCGACATGTTGCGGACCAGGTGAGCGGCGTCGTCGGGCGGCATGCCGGCGGTGGTGACGTAGAGCGGGCGCTTCGACGTCGTGCCCCGGATCACTTCGATCGCGTGGGTGGCCGCGTTGAACCGAGTCTTCGCGACACCGAGCACGATCGCGGCGAGTCCCTCGGCGTGGACATAAGCTCCGAGGCCGGGACGGCCGTCGGGGGCGAGAGTCACGTATCCGTCGACGATCAACAGGTCGAGTGGTGCGGCGCCGGAGTCGGACAACAGCGCGCGCAATGGTGGGAGTTCGCGTTCGTAGAAGTTGCCTGGGCGGTACTCCGCGACCTCGGCCACCTCGGCGGTGCGTTCCTCGATGATCTCGCCGTAGATCGCCGTCGGGCAGACGACGAGTGCGGCGCGGGCGCCGCCTTCGGGCAGGTAGTGGACGTCGACGGCACCGAATCGGGTCACTCGTCGGCGCGCCACTCGTCAGCCAGCAGCGCGTACTCGATGCCGTCGAGCCAGCCGAGGTCGCGGTGGAACGACTCCTTGACGGTGTAGGCCTCGCGGCGCATGCCGACGCGCTCCATCACCCGCGCAGAACGCTCGTTGTCGGCGAATGCGCCCGCGGTGACCCGGCGTAGACCGAGCTCCTCGAAGCAGATCCGGACCAGCTCGCGCACGGCTTCGGTCGCGAGTCCCTTGCCGCCGAAGGTTGGGTCCAGCGCCCAGCCGAGCTCGGCCTGGCTGCCACGGGCCTGGTCGGCAGCCTCTCGCTGCGCCCAGCCGTCCTGGATCATGAGCATGAGGTCTCCGGCGATGGCACCGTCGTGTTCGAAGACGAGGGTGCGCGCCATGCGGGCGGGCTCACCCTGGTAGGTGTTCCAGTCCTGCTGGTCAGCAGGGTGCCAGGAGGTCCACTTCGAGACCTCGGGGAGGCCGCGGTACTTCCACAGAGGCTCGAGATCGTCCGTGGTGCTGCGGCGGATGATGAGCCGCTCGGTGTGAAATGGCCAGGGAAGAGGGTTGAGAGGGGACTGGGGGTCGTCGAGGCTCGCGGAGGTCACGAGTCCAAGCGTGGCATGCTCGGGCGGCTGGGCCGACTTCTTTGACGCTCGACCGTGTTGGCTGGCCAGACTGTCCGCTCCTCGCGAGATGGCGGACGGTGTCGACGGCGGCAGTGACGTGGCGGGCGATAGCCGGCCGGCGGACGTCGACCGCCTGGAGCGAGGACCCTGCCGCCGTCGACGCCTGAAAGCGGTGCGCTCGGGGACCCACCGCTTTCAGCGGTATCGGGTCAGTGCCAGTCGCTGATGACGACATCGTCCGGCGCAGGCGCGCCCTTGCCGGTCTCGATCATGGACTTGAGGCTCATCAGGAACGTCGCCCACTTGGTGCTGCAGTGGTGCATGAACTCCACGGGCTCCTTCCAGCCCGCGTGCTTGAACAGGACGATCGTGAAGTCGCCGTCCTGGCGGAGATCCCACGAGATCGTCGTTCCGATCCACTCCTCGGGGCCGTCGACGATCTCCCACACGACTCGCTCGTTCGGCCGCGCCTCGAGGACCTTCATGTCGAAGCCGCCAATGGGCGGGAAGCGGAACTTGATCACGCCGCCGGGGTCGGTCGAGCCGGTCGTGTCGGTGGTCCACCAGCCGGCGAGGCCGTCGACGGTGGTCAGCGCTTCGTAGGTCTTGTCGGGCGTCGATGCCTCGACGCCGACACGGTGCAAGATGTCCATCGCAGTCTCCTGATCAGTTGTGCTGCTCGTCCTGCTGCAGGTGTTCCTGTTGCGTGTGCTGGATCGTCTCGGCGATCCGCTTGATCCGCTGGAGTCGTGCGTCCCAGGCGGATCCGACCGAAGCGAGCTGTGCTGCCGCGCGAGCGAGCTGTGCGTCGTCGACCTGGTAGCGCTTCTCCCGGCCCGAGGTCGCCGAGTGGACGAGTCCGGCACGGTCGAGGACGCCGAGGTGCTTGGCTACGGCCTGGCGTGTGACGGGCAGTTGCCTGCCCAGCGAGGTCGCCGTGCCGCCACCCTCGGCGAGGAGCAGATCAAGCATCCGCCGACGGGTCGGGTCACCGATCGCGGACCAGAGAGCGTCATCGGGTGGCGTGGTCGCTCCGGGATCCCGGGTGTTGCTCACGGTCGGGACCTCAGCGTGGCGACGTACGGAGCGAGCCGCGGCAGGAAGTGGTCCCAGCCCTTGACGTGCTCCTGGTACTGCTCCTCGAGGACCGCGATCTCCCAGCCCATCTCACGGAATCCGGTCTCGGTCATCCGCAGCGACGTGCCGTCGTCGCGCGGCGTCAGCTCGAATGTGACGAGCAGCGAGTTTCCCTGGGCGGCGACTTCGCCGGCCGGGTGGGTCCAGCGGAAGGAGAACGTGCGCGGAGGGATCGCCTCGACGACGGTGAACGGCACGGTACCGCCACCTGTGTCGGGGTCTCCGAAGACGATCTCTCCCGTGGAGCCGGGGGTGGGCTCGTAGCGTGCGTCGTCCGGCCACCACTCCTTGAGGTGCTCCGGCTTGCTCACCACGTCGAAGACGATCTCGGGCGCGGCCTCGATGTACAGCTCGCGCTCGATGGTTCCTGGTTCCTTGCCGTCCATGGCAACCTCCTGCAACTATCGGTTGCGCATGACGCTATACCTGGATCAGGTCATACGCAACTCTTGGTTGCAGATTGACGAGGTGGGTCTTCGGCTTGCGGCGACGGCGGGTCGGCGAAGTCACGCGGCTCGGTGCGGATTCGAGACCCCTTGTAGGGAGCTAAAGGTCCAGGGCCTTGCGCTTCGCGGCGGTGAACTCCTCGTCGGTCAGCTGGCCTCGCGCGTGGAGAGCTGCGAGCTCGGTCAGGGTGGGTTGTGCCGGTCGCGGTGCCGAGGGCGTGGTGGATGCCGACGACGGTCGCACCGAACTGCGAGCCAGAAGAAGCACTACGAGAAGGACGACGCTCGCGACGAGGGCGACGATGAAGAGCAGGACGAGCAGATGCCAGGGCTGCATGGCGCCCATCGTGGCCTCCGGTGTCGGACGGGGATGATTCGTCACGCTACCGTCTCCGCCTGCGCGGCTCGCAAGAACTGGTCTGCGGGCCGACGACGCTCCGTGCGGGCGGAGGCACTGCGAGACGTTCAGTGACTCAGGTCCTCGACCAGACGAGTGCGAGCCTCGCGGATCTCTATCGGTGGGGACTGCGAAGTGGTGGTGGCTTGGCCCGGGACATCACGCCAGGCCGGATCGCCGGGGAGGCGGAACTGGCCATGCCACGTGGTGGTGAGAGTGATGGTTGCGGTTCCGGTAGCGGAGTACGCGTGGGCGACCGTGTGGTTCGGATACGGGGCGCCCGGGTCAGAACCCGTGCTCGACGTGCCGTCGCCCCAGTTCCACGTGTAGGTGTCCGGGACCGCGCGGATGCTGACCGGGATGCCGAACAGGTTGGTGTCGAGCACGCGGGGCTCGTCCTCGGCGTAGGCGATGGTGTCGAGGTTGACGAGCGTTCGGCCGTCGGGCGGTTGGACGGCGAGAGCGCTGGGCTCGATCGTCATGTTCTGGAAGGCGCGCGCGGCAGCAGCGGGGATATCGATCTGGCGGCGCTGTTCCCCTTGTTGTTGATCCTCTGCTGGCTGGGTGGGGTCGAGGCATGACTCCTCCTCGACGACCTGGGGGACAGTCCAGGTGTCGCCACTCCGCCGCTGCTCGAAGAGGGCGCCTTGCGGCTCCTGGCCGGCGTCGCACTCGAGGTTGTCGTATGCGAGCCGCTGGCCTTCGCCCTCGCACTCGGCGCGGAGTACAGGCGCTGCGCCCGCGAGATCGGAGAGCTGGCAAAGTTCCGGCGTGGCGCGCCACTGGCGGACGTTCTCGTTGGTGGCACTCCTCATGCCATCGCTATCCGATGACGCCGGAGTCTCGGCGTGTGGTGGCAGAGCAGATGGATGTCCTGGGGTGTTGGCTGCGCCGGTACCCGTCGTGCCGCCGGGCGCTGTCGACAGAGTGGCCGTAACGCTCACCTGCTGCTCAGATGCTCGGCCGCCGATGGACGGGTGCGGCTGACCGTCGGCATCCGCCGAAGGGGTCAAGACCAGTATGCCCAGGGCACAGAGGGTGCCGGCGCTTATCAGGCGACCGAACATCACTCACCACCGGAGGTTGAGGCGACCTCTGCAATGACCCATTGCCCGGCCCGTCGACCAACTTCGATTCGGAGATCGGATGCGACCTCTTCCAGGGCCGAGACCTCCTTGCCTTGCTGGTCAATTACCTGTGATGCATCCTGTACAACGCTCAGGTCTAGCGGATAGATGCCTGTGAGTTCGTCACGTTCATACATTTGGCCGATGGTGATCGCCGTCTGCCCACCGATGTACGACTCCTCGTTGCGAGCGATCCGGCGTGCGTCGCTGAGCGTGTCCGCACAGAACCCACAAGCCTCATGGCTCATAGCCTCGAACTCTGCCGTGTCCCCGGTCGCCATCACGTACGGATACAGCTCGATGAAGTACTCCGCCGCCGCAGCAGCACCCTTAGCGTCGTTCTGCTTCATCGCTGCCGGGCGCTCCGGCTTCTTGACCTCGGCGCTCGCCGACCTCGAGGCCGACGGCGAGGCCGTAGGTTCACCCGCGACCGTCGTCGTCGGCGAAGGGCCTACGTCAGCGTTGCCGGTGCAGCTGGTGAGCCCGCCCAGAGCAACGGCGAGGGCCACACCGCGTAGAACGGCGCTGGCGCCAATACGCCCAGCTGCTACACGGCCTCGCGAGGCCGCCGATCGTGGTCGTGAGTGTTCGGCTGTCGGTCGCATGGAGCCCCCTGACGACGTCGTCCACCTGGACGGTTGCGGATGCGCAACGAACATCGACGCTAGCCGCACCCCCGCAGGATCGCACGGGCGGCCTGTGGATAACCGGTTCCACCGGGCGAAGCCCCGCGGTCGAGCAAACCCGGTGCGTGTGCGGACATACTCGCGTGGTTCGTGACCGATCTGCCCCACTTCCCTTGACCGCGGGCGGGATGTCGAGATTGGGTGTATCGAGACAGCTCCGTCAATGGGACGAACCACGGGACAGGGGGAGGGGGCGGTCGTGGAGCAGGGCCTGCCACGTGCTGAGCGGTCGTCGGTCTTGATGGCGGACACACCGGCTCGGCAGATCTCCAGCGCATCACCGGCCGTACCGGCGGGCCTGGTCAGGACCGAGCAGGCTTCCCCAGAGGGCGACGCCGAACATGATGCCGAGCGCGCACACAAGGTCCGGCCGGCGCCATCATCGGCACCGTTCGCTGTGGCGTGTTCCGGAAGTGGGCGCTGAGCGCTTACCGTCCCCAGAGCGGGTCAGTTAATTTCGAACAGATGGTCGAGCAGACAGGGGGTTCGTCCGATGGTGGGTGCGAACGACATGGAGCACCGCGATGACGACGCCGAGGCTTCGGCGCGGGCGCAGGAGAATCTCGACCGGATCGCGGCCCGGTTGGAGGCCTTGGTCGCGCAGCGCGACCCGGACGTGAAAGCGACGATGGCTGACCATCCAGCCGATGGCGTCCTGGACGAGTACCGCGCCAAGGAGCAGCGGTGGAACGCCGCCGCTGACGAGGTGCGTGGCATCATCCGCATGATGCACCAGGCGCTGGATGAGAACGACGCACCGGTGACGCGCACGCTGAACAAGGCGAAGCCGACAACGGACGGCATCGGCTGAGGTCTGGTCGGGGCGGCGGTCGCGGCCTGCCCGAGATCGCGGCAGGCCCTGACCGCGGCTCTCGCTACGCCCGGGAGCTCCTTCGCGCCTCGTACTGCTCCCGCCATCGCTCGACCAGCGGCACCATCTGTTCGGTCATGTAGGCATAGAAGTCCCGCATTTCGTGCAGGCGGTCCGCCGTCGTCGAGCCCTCCGGTGCTGCCGCCAGGCCCTCCTCCGCGGCTGTGGTCATTGCCCGCAGCACCTCGTTCTGCTGCGACATCAGGCCTGCCCACGCGCCGGAGCGGAACCGGTAGTGGTCGCGTCGGCTGCCCGGTGCGGGCATGCGCTCGATGAAGCCGGTCGGCAGGAGCTGCTTCACCGCTGCCGACACTCCACCCGAACTGATCTGCAGCTGCTCCCGCAGATCGGCGGAGGTCATCGTGTCCTGCTCGGTGTAGAGCAGCGCGGTGAGGACCCGCGCCGTCGACTTCTGCATGCCGCCCTGGGCGAGCGTCAGGGCGAGCTTCTCGGCGGCGTCCCGCAACGTGGCGTGCTGAGTTTCCACGTCGCTAACCCTACTTCCATCAGAGTGTTCAGAAATCTCTGAAAGTTGAGTACTCTGATGGACGACGACGACCGCAGGCCGCGGAACCACGCCCGCGACCGCCGTCGGCCACGACATGACCGCGCACTCGACCTGCCTGAAGGAGCCTCATGGACGTGAAGAACGCCGTCGCCGGCGCGCACGGCATGACCGACGACGCCTGGAAGCGCCACGCCAACCCCTGGAGCGTGTGGACACGGCTCGCCGCGATCCCGGCGCTCGAGCTCGCGGTGTGGAGCCGAGAATGGATCGGCTGGTGGTGCCTGGTGGGTGTCGCGGTCGTGGCGGTGTGGCTGTTCTGGCTGAACGTGCGCATCTTCGGGCCGGTGGGACCGACGTCGTGGGCGGCGCGCGGGATCTACGGCGAGCAGCTGCACGTCGCCGGCGACCTGTCCGCGGAGCATCTCGTCATCACGCGGATCCTGGTGGCGGCCGGCCTGGGTGGCTTCGGGCTGATCGCGTGGGGCCTGGTCGCGCTGGATCTGTGGCCGCTCGTCTCAGGGACGGTGCTGCTGCTCATGGCTCAGCTCTGGCGGATCGACCGGTACGGGCTGCTGTATCAGCAGCGGGCGTAATCGCTTGCTCGCGCCAGCTCGTCACGGTTGGCTGACCCTATGACGACGACTCCCGAACGCTGGACCCAGGGAACCAACCTCTACAACTGGGTCGACGGCGATGAGGACCCTCGGCGCGCGCTCGCCCACCCTGTCGGCGAGAAGGAGACCCTGGCGAACTACCTCAAGCACTACCGCTTCACGCTCGTGATGAAGTGCGAAGGCCTAGACACCGAGCAAATGGCGCGGCGATCGGTGCCGCCATCGACGATGTCCATGCTCGGGCTCGTGCGGCACATGGCTCAGGTGGAGAACCACTGGTTCGAGCGCATCCTCAAGCAGCAGCCCGACGTCCAGCAGATCTACGACACCCCTGAGGACAACGATGCCGACTTCAACGGTGCCGTCGCCGACCCGGCCGTCGTGGAGGGGGCGTGGGCGACGTGGCGTGATCGAGTTGCCTCCGCCGACGCCTGGCTCGACGCCCTCCCGGAGGAGGACCTGGGCACGACGGTTCCCCACCGCGACAGGCAGGTTCCCGTGCGGGACGTCCTGGTCCACATGATCGAGGAGTACGCCCGCCATCTGGGGCACGCGGACCTGCTGCGGGAGTCGATCGACGGGCGGGTGGGGCAGTAGCAGGGGAGCTCTGGTCGTCGCGTACGACGGCGGTCGTGGTGGGGTTGGGCTTGGGCGCTCGGTGACCAGGGCTGCGATCGCAAGTTCGCTATCGTCACCCCGTGGACGAGTTCGCGCAGTTCCTGCGTGTCCGGCGCGAAGCGGCCGGACTGAGCCACGCGCGCTTGGCGGAGCTCACCAGGGTTCGGCAGTCCACGATCGCGGCGATCGAGCGGGGGGTGACGCGATGCGTCGACTGACGCGCGAGACCGTCTCGCTCGGGCCCTCCGGATCCGCCCTCGAGACATTCTCCTCAACCGCCGGGATGACGTGGTTGCGACGGCAGCCAAGTTCGGTGTCACCGATGTGCGGGTCATCGGCTCGGTGTCGCGAGGCGAGGACACGCTGTGGTCCGACGTCGACCTCATGGTCAAATATCCGGACGGCTTCGATCTCGCGGACAAGTACGCACCGGTCGGAGCCCTGGAAGAGCTACTGACCGTGGATGTCGACGTCATCTCGCGGGACTCGGACACCCCTGCCGCGGACCAGGCACGCGATGAGGCGGTTCCTCTGTAACCCAGGTCGAAGGTGCCGGCATTGGGTGTCGGCGGTCATGGAAGCGCTGGCTGTGGACAACTGGCATCTGCTCGGATGTACGCAACACTGGCACCGGGTTGCTTGGTGTGACGTCCTCGTAGTGGGAGAATCGAACTCATCCGTCGGCTGCTCTCGACAGGATTGAACGCCTGTGCGAAAATGTGGATGGAACGATGATGCAATTGAGGAGGATCTCCGGTGGGTTACAGCGTCGTTGAGATCTGTGCGGGTGCTGGTGGACAGGCGCTAGGTCTGGAACGCGCGGGCTTTGAACACGCCCTTGCGGTAGAGATAGATGACAACGCTGCCGCAACGTTGCAGCTCAACCGACCTCACTGGAAGGTAGCGATCGGCGACGTCGCGGACGAATCGGTCTGGACCCCGGAACACTACGGCGGTATTGCGTTGCTTGCGGGCGGCGTCCCTTGTCCTCCATTCTCGATCGCTGGAAAACAGCTGGGAGCCAACGACGAGCGGGACTTGTTCGCGTGGGCCGTCGAGGCGTGCGGTCGGATACAGCCCCGGGCTCTCATGCTAGAAAACGTTCGAGGCCTATCGATGCCACGTTTCGCAGGTTATCGTCAAGCAGTCATCGACAGGCTTGCCGATCTCGGCTACGTGGCTGATTGGAAGCTGCTGCACGCTTCGGACTATGGGGTCCCGCAGCTTCGTCCACGCTTTGTTCTCGTGGCACTGCGGGAAGAAGATGCACCGTACTTTCAGTGGCCAGAGCCGCATGACCGGGTTGTCAGTGTTGGCGAGGCGCTGCACGACCTGATGGCTGAGAATGGATGGGAACACGCCTCGGAATGGGCTTCTACTGTGACCGGTGTTGCCCCCACAATCGTGGGGGGCAGCAAGAAGCATGGAGGTGCCGACCTCGGGCCAACACGTGCCAAGAAGGCATGGCGTGAGATGCACGTCGACGGTCACGGACTCGCCGACGCCGCTCCACCGGAGGGTGCGCCCCATTTCTTCGAGAAGCCTCCACGCCTTACGGCCGAGATGGCAGCCCGCCTTCAAGGCTGGGGAGACGGGTACGAGTGGAAATTCACGGGTCGGAAGACCGCTCGGTACCGTCAGGTCGGAAACGCATTTCCTCCGCCGCTTGCGGAAGCTGTTGGCGGGGCGATCTTCGCAGCGTTGGAGCATGAGCGCGAGTACGAGGGTACGCGTGAGCTAGCAGCGCATGCCGTCCATGACGACGTCTACCGGGCTCTGCGCGGGAGCGAGAAGTTTCAATCGGTCCCGGAGCTTCGTGGGCTCCTTTTTGAGAGATACAGCGAATCCGAAATTCTGAAGCGGGTTGACAACCTTCGCCGTGACTTTGCGATTGAAGAACGGAAGGTGCGCGGACAGGTGGCATACAAGCTTGGTGGATTTAATGCGTTCACCGGACAGGACGACCACGCTCGCCACCTGGCCTTTGCTGCCGCTGCTACTCGGTCGAGGATCAGTTAAGAAGACTTCATTCGATCGGTTGATTAGGATCCGCGCAGAGGTAGACGGCCCGCCTCAGGCTTGGTATCAAATGCATCTGGGGAATCGAGTCCATTGATACGTGCTTACCAGCGCTCGAGATCGTCGGCGAGGTAGTGGAAGCTCTTCAGTCGCCGCTGTCCCACTACCTCGTCCCATGCCTCTTGCTGCCCGCGGTTAGACGAGGCCGCCACAGCGCGGTCGAGTGCGTCGAATGCCACATGATAGGTCGCATCAACCTCACCTGTTCCGCGGGCAATCGATGCGAGTCGACTCGGCAGGGGCTCAGCAGTAACGGTCACGAGGTGCGGTTGCCGTCCGCGCCTGTGGCGAATCATCTGGTTAAATTCGTGGCGAATGTTCTGCACTCGGTCTGAGCGAATGGTCCACTTGCAGGAGACTGCAGCGTGAAGGAAGGCCAGTCCGTCGACCGCGGCCGCACCCTCTAGTCCGACCGTTACGTCAGGCTTTATGTGATAGTCGCGGCCTACCGTGATCCGAATGTTCGGATCAGAAGCAACGATCGCATCAAGGTCATTCAAGTGTCCATACTGGGCAAACTTTGTGATCTTCTCACCGCGCTCAACAAGCCACCTCCGAGACGGGGCGAGGTTAGGAAGCTCCATGGCTATCTCATTCCTCACCCAATTTTCGAGGCTCGCGCCTGGGTTCGATGGGAGCGGTAGGGGATTCATCTGATTCTCGTTTGGGTTCCTGAGACCAAGTTCGGCAAGCATTTTGGCACCCAAAGTGAGACTCTCAAGGCTGGCCACATCAGAACAGTTGGGCACCCACAGCCATCCAGCTTTGTTCTTTGGCCTGCCATCTTTCCTCGGTGAGGGCTTCCAGCCCGTGAAATTGAAGATTCCGCCAGTTGCGTTCACAATTTACTCCCTTGGCGCTAGTCCGTGATACTGCTGATGTAGGAATATGGTGGATCTGGCATGTATTGGAATGCCGCGGCTGCAGTTGGGTCCTGCATGATTTTTCTGGGGCAGCCGATCCGATCGCGGATTAGAGAGATCGCTATCTTGTGAGGCGTGGCGCAGTCGCGGTGACTTTCTCGTCTGGACGTGCATGCCGCCATCGGCGGCTACCGATCATGGTTCCTTCCTCGCTCGCAGAAGGGGTGACTCGCACAGAGATGTACTCATCCTTGAGCGGGACTGGGACGCCGAGTTCTTCCGCGTGGCGCTGATGGTACGCACCGCTCAGGATGAGATAACCATCGGCCATCAAGAGATCTCGCGCGCCACCGTTGTGGCGGATGCGCTTCTGCGCGTCGAGTTGACGAGTGACTGTTGCAACAACGCCGCGGGTTACGAGTGTTCCTTCAGTTGCTTTGAATAGGCGCGCAGCTCGCTCCGTTCCTGAAGCACTCGGATCGGTGATGTGCTCGATAGCGGCCGATGAAAGGTGAAGCAGTGCGTTAGGTCGTAAGGGCTCATTTCGCCACAACCAGTGGATCGAACTCCTCCCGAGATTGTTCAGCTGAGTCTTCGCGTCGCGATTGACCTTCTGCCTCCGGACGTCAGCAGTCACGCGGATCAGGCCCAGGGACCACACGCTGTCCGCATCGCTGCCAGTCGCAACGAGCGCGATCCGGTCGAACACCTCAGGCGGAAGCATCCATCCGCCATCCTTCTGACTCCACTTGGCGTCGACTTCGTAGCCGGAAATCTCAAAGTCTGTCGCGTCTCCGTCGTTGAACAGGAACTCGCGCTGCGCATGGATCTCAAAGAGAGTGCCAAAGTGGGTCTTCTCAGTCTTCATCAGCTGGTCCCAGCGATACCGGCCGGTCTCCTGCCCGTTGTAGAGCACGTCGTACGTGTGGCGGATGAGGTGCGACCAGCGCTTGCCTCGTGGGTCGGCCGTGCGAAGGGTAGCGGCGACCTTGGCGATCGCCGGGTCCTGAGCCTGGTCGAAGAGCTCAAAGGGGGTATCCATGGCTCAAACGGTAGCGCCTATGCTTCAGTACCAAGTGAGAGCCTCGCCGCGGCTGTGGATGACGTGCGATGTCCACAGCGGCGTCGCTACCGGGCAGGACGGAGTGGAAGTGGGCGAGAAAGCCGACGGAGAGCTATCTAGGACACGGTCATGGGCCGTGTCGCCGGGTCGGCGTCGTAACATGCAGGCGAATCGGCACCGCGACACCGGACCAGAGCTCGCGATCCGTCGGCTGCTACATGCGCAAGGGCTTCGCTACCGAGTTGACCAGCGGCCTCTTGTGGAGCTGCGGCGCAAGGCAGATATCGTCTTCACACGCATCGCGCTGGCCGTCTTCATCGATGGCTGCTACTGGCACGGCTGCCCCGAGCACTACAGACAGCCGAGCGCTCACGTCGAGTACTGGTCCGCGAAGATCGCCGGGAACGTGGCTCGCGACGCCGACACAAACGCGCGACTCGCAGAAGCTGGGTGGACAGTTCTCCGGATCTGGGAGCACGAGGAGCCGATTGCGGCCGCGCGGCGCGTGGCTGATGAGGTACGGCGACTTCAGGAGCTTTAGATGCCCGGGCCGGCGGGCCATACGCTTGCTTGGCATCCGTCGGTCATCTACCCGAAGACATAGGTCTGGTGATAGTCGAGGTACTCCGCCCGGGGCATCTGCGCCGAGTCCGGGAAGTGAAGGTCTGGTCTCAAGCTATCGGCGGTGAAGGCCTGAGCAACGGACTGGTTCCTCGAGATCGCGCGATCGAGGCGAGCTGACCGACGGACGGTCAGGTCTCCGCGCAGGGTAATGAGCCCCGCGTCAAACGCGGCGTCGTGCGTGGGGCAGGCAGCAATCCCGTTCGTGACGTCGAGTCGTTCGTCATCGCTCGAAGCGCGCCAAGGCTTGATATGACCGGCGCGAAGGAGACTCGGCCTCACCTTATCCTCCAGTGAGAAACCGCAGAAGACGCAGGAGTGCGCACAGTTGCGGTACACACCGAGGGCGAACCGGTTCTGTCCAAGCCGGATCTGTGTCATGAGATGGTGCTCGGTTGCGGTAAGGTCCGCTGAAGGGACACTCAACTCATCGATCTGACCCTCCAGATATTCGTCGACATCCTGATCGTGAAGTTCTTCCAGACCGAGAAGTTCTGGCGTACCGCCCAGCTCGACGCCTAGAAAATCAGGGAGGCGGGCGGGTCCGACGCCGTGATCGCGGGCCGAGGCAAACACAACCCGGTAGAGAGTGGCGAGGAGTTTGAGGTCACTTCCGAGTCTGACTCCCACCGCGAGTTCATGCTTTCCGCCTTTACTGCGTCCGCGCTTCCCATCAAGGTTGCTCATCTTGTCGACGATGCTCTTTGCTGGTCGCTCGAAGAGGCCTCCGAGTACCCGGATCGGTGGTGCTGCGTCTCGCACATTTGATGAGTTGAGCTTGTCGTAGTCGACGACGACAAGTCTTGCGGCCGCACAGAGAATCGCCTCGACCGGCGTGAACCTGGCCTGTCTTGTCCCAGGGGCTGGAGTGGTTCTGGCGAGGATCGCTCCCCACTGCGCATCGGCCTGTCCGAGTGTCAGCTCGAAGTAATCTGACTCGCTGTATGAGCTTCGCGCCACGCTGCCTCCTGGTGGGGCGTGTTGCGAATCCGCAACACTCCAGGTCAGAGGCTACTGTCGGCTCTTCATTGAAGCAACGTGAGGCGGGAGCACGCATCGTCCTTAGGCGGTTGGATCTTCTCGAGCCGGTCGCCGAGCTCGTCGCGCTCGATCTCAAGGTCGTGGCGGGCCTGGAGGTTGATCCAGAACATGGCTGTCGTGTTGAAGTAGCGGCCCAGGCGCAGCGCAGTGTCCGCGGTGATCCGACGCTTGCCGTGGACGATCTCGTTGATCCGACGAGGAGGCACGCCGATCGCGACGGCGACCGCGTGCTGCGTGGTCCCGAGTGGCTCGATGAACTCCTCAAGCAGGACCTCGCCTGGGTGGATAGGAGCGATCTTGGTCATGTCGTCCTCCTCAGTGGTAGTCCACGATCTCGACGTCGTCCGCTCCGTTCGGCAACGCCGCTCCGCCGTTCACGCTTCCCCCCGCGGCCCATACATGATCACAGCCATCCCACCCAAACAGATCAGCGCCCCCGCCACGTCCCACCGATCCGGCCGGTTGGCAATCCCTTGAAACCGTGGAGGCGTGATTTTGCTTGGTCTGGCAGTCGTGCCTCGCGG
>NZ_BAAGRL010000016.1:0-121275 GCF_054782975.1 Myceligenerans halotolerans | reverse complement strand
GAGACGGCCAGGGGAAACGGACCACGTGAGAGCGTGACACCGCGCCCCTGGCCGATCTCACGAGGTCGTCTCCGACCGCGACCGTCGCGGCGGTCGGGACCTCGAGCCGGGTCCGGATCTGCTCGGCGGCGGTCGCCTTGGAGACGCCGGCCGGGGTGGCGTCGATCCAGTTCTTCCCCGCCGGGGTGACCGTCACGCCGCCGAGTGCGGCCAGGGCCTTGGCGTGCCGGGTCAGGTTCGGGGCGTGCAGCGCGACCCGCGTGGTCGGCTCGCCGCGGAGATCGGGCGCATCGACCACACGCTGGGGACCGTTCAGCAGACCGGCGTCGAACCGGTGGTCGACCTGCCAGCCTTCACCGAGCCTCTCGACCGCGACCAGAACCTCGGGTTCGAGAGCCTGTACCTCTCGGATGAGCGGGGCCGGGTCGAACACGGCGGCGTCGATCACCTCGTAGCCCGAGGGCATTCCCGCGTCCAGGTGCACGGTCACCGCGCCGTTGGACCCGATCGCGAACCCGCCGGTCAGCCCGAGCCTGCGGGCCATCGGAAGCAGCCCGGCCAGCGACCTCCCGGACGCCGGAACAATGTGATGCCCGGCCGCGCGCGCCAACTCCAAGGCCTCGACAGTCGCGACCGGGACCTTGCAATCCTTGCCGACCAACGTCCCGTCAACGTCGAGCACGATCAGCATTTCCGCGCGCACTTGCGGGGCCATGGCGGGGGTCATCGGACGGCCCCTACCGGGCGGCGCAGTTCTGCGCGGACCTGGACCTCGACACCATCGCGTTCCCCGGTCCACACGGTGTAGCCCGGCGTCAGCAGGTGATGATCCAGCGGCCGGTCACAACCTAGTAGACGCGCGATCGCCTCACCATCGGCCAGATCCCGCGGCTGCAAGCAGATGCGGTGACGGGACGCCGTGAACAACTCCACCCGCGGACCACCAACAACACCGAGCAGGCTCGCAGTCAGGTCCAGGACATCACCGATCCCGAGAGTCGGAGACCTCCTGCCGCTGTGGTCGTTGAGGTTCATGATCACCGTCCTTGCCGACTTGTCGTTGCCGCCGCCGCCCGGACCGCTGCGCGGAAGGGCATCCGGCGTTCTGTGATAGCGCTGTGTGGTCATAACCGTCACACCTGGCGTGCGGCGGTGACACCTGTTCCGCCGACCGATCTTGAACGCATCTGTGGGCGCTATGACCTGCGACGATGCGGGATACCACTGGCATTGCCCACTGCGATGGGTAAGATGGCGCCGCCACGTTCCGGTGCGGAGGGGGACTCGACGTGGAGACACCATCCGGGCCGCCGCAGGTGCGCACGAGGTCGCGCCAACCTGTCACTCCGCAGGCGCGTGGCCGGGAACTGGCGGCCCAGGGCAAGCGGCTGTGGGCCGAGCTGAGGTCGGTGCGGGCCGCTGCGGCGGAGCTGATGGCTTCCTATCCGGATGTGCCCAGCCTGCAGGCGCACCGGTACGCGGCCGGGTTGTCGCAGGACCAAGCGGCGGCGCGATACAACGAGGTCACCGGGCACCAGACCAGCCTCGGTGGCACGACCATCAATGCCTGGGAGTCGTGGGCGCGGGGCCGTGGGCAGGGTTCGCCGCCGTCGATGTCGGGTCTGCTCGTGCTGTGTGCCGCGTACGGCAGAGGCCCACTCGGAGTGGCCGAAGAAGAGATCAATCCTGCCGAGCTGATCGCCGAAGCCTATGAGCGACTGACCGCCGAGGACCAACTCGCCCTCAGGCAGTTCGCCTCGGACGCCACGGACATGCGGTCCGCACCCAAGGTCGCGCGGATGCATCCCGACCCGGCTCAGAACGGGTTCCGCACGCCGACCGAAGCTCCGAAACAGGTCGGTCGTGAGTTCACGTTGACCGTTCCCACCGTCGAGTACGGCAACCCCGACATCCCGGTGTTCACCCTGGAGAACCCCCAACCAGGACGGTTGCTCGACCTGACCTGGGAGACGTTCGGCTACGGCGTGGAACGCTTGTCGCAGCAGATCAAGAACCTTGGCAGGCGCCTGGAGGTAGACGCCTGCTTCGGAGTCAACGAGGCCGGCCTGGTCATGGCGACCTTCCTGGCCTCGTCGCGATTCTCCCGCTGCCCGATCGGCTACCTGCGTTGCAACAAGGTGCGCGACGGCATCGAACTGGACGAAGCATCGTTCTACCCCGACACCCGGGACGCGCCGACCATCGTGATCTGCGACTTCGAGGTTAAGCACGCCGACGTCATCGGCTACCTCACACGACAGTTGCGCGCCCGCTACCCCAGGGCGGAGCTGTACTTCGCGGTGTTCGGCGCCATGACCAAGGACCAGGATCTGACCGTCGGCAGCTTCGACGACTTGACAGGCGCACAGATCATGCGCGCCGCGGACTTCGAGGCCGTCTTCATCGCCGCGACCATGAGCCCTCCTGGTATCGAACCCCCACTCGAACTGCGATAGGTGAACCTGCGACATGAGCAACGAGAGCCCGATCCCGGACCTCGCGCGCGACGTCGCGCGCCTTGTGGTCTCGATGATGAATCAGATCCGGCCACGTCTGGTTGAGGCGGCCGTGTCCGGGCAGCGCGCGGAGAACGAGAACGTGCGCCACGAGGGCAACTTCCTGTCGGACTACGACCTGTGGATGCACGAGCGCTACAAGGAGCGGTTGGTCGAGGTCATCCCGTCGTTCATCTACGCCTCGGAGGAAGACGAACCCCGGGTCATCGGCGATGATCCGGACCCGGACCTGTGCGTCCTGGTCGACCCGCTGGACACCAGCGAGCTCGCGGTGCGAGCCCTGAACGGCTACACCCACATCTTGATCTACTCCCGGTCACTCCAGCGGCCAGTGGTCGCCGTCGTCGGCGACATCTTCCACCACATCCAGCTCTACCTCGCCGCGCGGGGTAAAGACGGCGTCGACCGGGCGTTGATGATCACCGCAGACGGCGACCAGCATGCACTGACCCGGTCCACGGCCCCGCCCTTGTCACAGGCGCTGGTCACCAACTACCTGATGCGCCCGGCCGAACGATTCGGGCCTCTGGCGCGGCAGCACCGCTTCCTCGACCTGCTCGGCGCACCCGGGGCGGACGGCAAGAAGAAGGGCAGGATCGGCGTCGACTTCGGCTCCATCAGCCTGTGCCACGTCGCGGCCGGCTTCACCGATGCCACCGTGGAGATCGCCAAGGGCTTCGCCACCTGGGACCTGTCCCCGGGCCAGTACATTCTTCACGCGGCAGGCGGTGTCACCGTCGATCTGGATGGCAAGCCGATCTCGCTCGACCTCGGACTCAACACCCTCCCCGAGATCAGCCGCGCGATGAGCACACGCCAGAAGTTCATCGCCGCAGGCAGCCGTAGCCTCGCCGAAGAGATCTGCGGTGCCATTGAACCGTAGAGCGCACCCGAGGACGCGGACCGGTTCTTCGCCCGGCACCTGACCTGAGGCCGAGCCGCCGGGCAGGCAGGAGGCAGTCGGGATGCGCGTGTTGTCGATGCTGGAACTGCTAGTAGCGCTTCCCCCTTACTTACAGTTTCGCCGAAACTGTAAGTAAGGCGATGGCGGCGTTCTTGAGGAGCGAACGGACCTCCGCGTCCCGCGAGACAGTCGGCAAGCGCTTTCCAAACCGCCGATGGCTCGGTATCGTCATCAAGCGACCCTGCTTGTCGACGACGACCCGAGGAGCGCGAACAATGCCCGAGCCGGCAGCCGAGCGGCCCGTACCCGAACCGCACACCCCCACCACCGAGCCGATCACCGGGTCCACCCACACCCCGGCCCCGATCGACGGGCCGCTCCCGGAGGGGCGCACCCGCTACGCCGTCGTCGGGACAGGGCACCGGGCCGCGATGTACATCGACGCGCTGATCGGCGCGCACGCTGCGGATGGCGAGATCGTCGCCTGGATCGAGCCCAACCCGGTGCGTGCCGCGTTCCACGAGGAGCGCGTCGCGGCTGCGGTCGGCGGGCAGCGCCCGGTCCACGACCCGGACGACCTGGAGAAGGTCATCGAGGCCGAGCGCGTGGACCGCGTGATCGTGACCTCGATCGACAGCACCCACGGCGATCTCGTCAGTCGTGCGTTGCGCGCCGGGGCCGACGTCGTCGTCGAGAAGCCCATCGCCGCGCACGCGGACCAGGCGAAGCAGATCGTCGACGCCGTCGCGGAGACCGGGCGTGACCTCGTGATGACGTTCAACTACCGGTACTCGCCGCGGAACTCCGCGCTGCGCGAGGTGATCGCCTCCGGCGAGATCGGGCGTGTGCTGTCGGTGCACTTCGACTGGGCGCTCGACACCGTGCACGGCGCCGACTACTTCCGCCGCTGGCACCGCGAGAAGGTGAACAACGGAGGCTTGCTCGTGCACAAGTCGAGCCACCACTTCGACCTGGTCAACTGGTGGATCGACGACGTCCCGCGCCGCGTCTTCGCCGCGGGCGGGCGCCGGTTCTACGGGGACGACGCCGGCCACGCGGACGGTTACGAGCCCACCGAGACCGAGAAGCAGCTCAACGCGCAGGGCGTCGACCCGTGGCACCTCGACCTCGACAAGAACGCGTGGCTGTCCGGGCTCTACGGGCCCGACGCGCAGGTGCACGACGGCTACGTGCGCAACCGCTCCGTGTTCGACGCCGGAATCACCACCGAGGACACCCTCAGCCTCGTGGTCGAGTACGCGGGCGGCGCCACGATGAGCTACTCCCTCACGGCCCACTCTCCCTGGGAGGGTTACCGGGTCGTCGTCAACGGCACGCGCGGCCGGGCCGAGCTCGAGGTGGTCGAGCGCGGCTTCGTGGCGTTCGACGACGACGGCGCGGCGATCCTCGACCCCAGCGCCACCGAAGCCTTCGCGGAGGACGACGTGCGCCCCAAGGGTGAGCGTCTCCTGGTCCAGCGCCACTGGGAACCCGCGACCGAGCGGCCGATCGTCGCCGTCGGGCCGGGCGGCCACGGTGGTGGTGACGGCCTCCTGCTGCAGGACATCTTCGCGCCCTCGGGCGAGCCGGACCCGCTGGGTCGGGCCGCGGGTTACCGCGACGGCATCCGGGCCTCAGCGGTGGGCTACGCCGGCAACACCTCCTTGGAGACGGGCGACCCGATCCGCCTGGAGGATCTCGACCTGAGCATCTGACCCCGGTCCGCCTGGAGGGCCTCGACCTCACCGGCTGACCCGGCCTCGGGCCCTTGCCTCTGCCCCTCCCGTCCGATCCCGACCCACACGAGCGCTTTCACGCGGCCGACCATGCCATTGTGGGCGACCACGCCATTGCGGGTGATGGAAACGTTCCCACCACCCACAAATGGCGTGGTCGCCGCAATGGCATGGTCGGCCGCCTGCCTGCCGCTCCGCCCGCCTCCCCGCAAGACTCCCTTGCGCGCCCGAGGGGTTTCGTGCCACCGTACGAGAAACCGGTTTCCCGAAGGCGTCGCGAGGTGCGCGACGGCAGGTGGAGGGAGCCGTACGTCCCGCATCTCAACGAGGAGATCATGTCTCGAACACGCGTAGGGCCTCGCTCGCTACTCACCGCGGTGGCCGCGTCGGCTCTCGTCCTCGCCGGCCTCACGACGCCGGCCGCGGCCGACCCGGCCACCGCACTCGTCGCCGACGACCTCACCCCCGGCAGCATCACCACCAGCGACGTCGTCGCCGGCGCCTTCACGATCATGGCGTCCGACGCCAAGGCCGTCACCGTCGACGCCGCGGACCGCACGTCCGACCGCGGCGACGTGTACGCCCAGCGCCTCAAGCTCAACGGCGCGGGCAACTCCGACGAGCGCTCGCTGCGCTTCGACGCCACAGCGGGCACGGAGGTCACCGTGCACGCCCGCAGCGGCAGCGGCACCGCCGACCGCGCGCTCGCGCTCTACGACGCCTCCTGGACGGAGATCGACCGGGTCGTCGCGGCCGCCGACGACGACAGCGCCCCCATCGCCACCGAGGTGCTCACCGTCCCCGCGGACGGCACCTACTGGCTGTCCTCGCCCAGCTCGGGGGTCAACCTCTTCTCCGCCGAGCTCGACGTCGAACCCGACACCAGCCGTACGCCCTGGACGGAGGTCGCCGCGCCCGTGGTGGACGACGTCGTCCTCGACCCGACGGCCCCGGGAAGCCTGCTGGTCGACTACACGGGAGACGTCGGGCCGGACGGCGCCGACCTCGCCCACGCCCAGCTCTACGACGCCGACGGGAACGTCGTCGACCGGACCTTCACGGCCGCCGACGGCGCCACCGGGACCCTCGCGGTCGAGCCGCCGTCGTCGGGCAGCTACACCGTGGAGGTGCTGCTCACGCGATCCGACGAGGACGCACCGCTCGTCTCGGAGCGCGCGGCGACGCCGGAGTTCTCGCTCCCGCTCGCGACGCCGGAGATCGCGGGAATCCTGACCACCGGCGTCTCGGGCGCCGAGGGCACCGTCACCGTCGAGTGGGGCGCGGTCGCGGAGGCCGAGACGTACTCCATCGGCGTCCGGGAGGGCACCGGGGAGTTCACGACCGTCGTCGACGGCGTCACCGGCACCACGGCCGACGTCGCCGGCCTGGCCGTGGGGCGGACCTACGACGCGCAGGTCGTCGCGCACCGCGGGGACGACGCCGCGACGTCGGCTCCCTTCGAGTTCACCGTCGCCGACGCCGTGGAGCGCTGGCAGACCGCGCACATCGGCGTCGGCTCCGGCGGCGAGGTCACGGAGAACGAGGACGGCTCGATCACGTTCGACGCCCTCGACAACCTCGGCAAGGCCGCCGACTCGGAGGACGGGTTCTGGTACCACTACACCGCGGTGGACCCGGCCGCGGAGAACTTCACGCTCCGCGCCACGATCCACGTGGACGACTCGGCGTCGAAGGACAACCAGTCCGGGTTCGGCATCGTCGCGGTCGACGACCTGATCGCGAACGACACCTCGGCGCGGTACATGAACTCCGCCGGAGCGTCGGTCGCGAAGTACCTGTTCGGCGCGGACGGCGAGGAGGGCGTGCGGTACGGCACACCGGGCGCCAAGTTCGTGCACGGCTACACCGGACCGCCCACCGAGAGCTCCGCGGACCGCGACATGACCGACTCGCGCGCGTTCGACTGGGACTACAAGGACGGCTACGTGCGCCACGAGGCGCTGTTTGACCGTGTGGAGGTGAGAGACCTGCACCGCCTGGCCGTCGCAGCGGCTGGGTAGAAGTTGAGGGCAGCCTGGCCCGGGGATCGCCGGGGCGGGTGGGAGCAGCCCTGACAACGACGGGACGTCCTAGCACTGCCAGATGGGGCGGGTCCGGCAAACGAGACGAGAGGGAGTACGAGAGGAACCAACGCCTGAGGCTCCGTAATCCTTGTGCCGGCTCGAACCTGGCGGATCTGGGCCGGTCTGCGGTGCACGGCTCCCTTCCCGTCCGTGGGGGCCGACTCGTCCCGTCTTCGTAGCCGTGGTGGGGCGAGGTCGTGGTGAATGTCTGCGGCGTAGCCACGACGATGCCGTCGGAGTGCAGTTGGGCTCCTGCCTCGTCGAACGGTCAGCAGTGAACGTGGGAACCATCGGTCGTCGCCCGACCGCTGCGCGTCGTTCCAGGCGGGCAGAGGGGGCAGGCGCGTTGCCCGCCGAGTGCGGCCGGTGGGACGGAGGTCTCGTAGTAGTCCGAGTCAGGGAAAGCCTGGCACATGGCGAAGGAGACCAGCGAGTGAGCAGGGAGGACTCTGGAATGCTCGAAGGCTCGCCGCCGAACGGCGGCGATCTCACCGGCGGAGTCGTGCAGTCCCCGCAGGTGAGAGTACGGGAGATCCAGACCAAGTTGCACCGTTGGGCGGGCGAGGACCCGTCCAGGAAGTTCGATGATCTGTTCAACCTTGTGCATGATCCCGCGTTCTTGATGGTGGCGTGGGGTCGGGTGCGGTCCAACCGTGGGTCCCGGACATCCGGGGTCGACGGCGACACGGCGTGGGGCATCGAGTCCGGCCAAGGCGTGGGCGTGTTCTTGTCCACGCTGCGCCAGGACATCCGGCAGCGGACGTTCCGCCCGCTACCGGTGCGCGAGCGGCGCATCCCCAAGCCGGGGACCAGGAAGACCCGTCGGCTGGGTATCCCCACCGTGCGGGACCGGGTGGTCCAGGCCGCACTGAAGCTGGTGCTCGAACCCATCTTCGAGACGGATTTCGATCCGGGGTCGTACGGGTTCCGGCCAGGACGCCGCGCCCACGACGCGATCGCCGAAGCGCGCTTCTACTCCTCCCGCTCGTACGAGTGGGTGGTGGAGGGCGACATCGCCGCGTGCTTCGACGAGATCGACCACACGGCCCTGATGGACCGGGTACGTCGACGCGTGAAGGACAAGCGGGTCCTGGCGCTGGTCAAGGCGTTCTTGAAAGCAGGTGTCCTCGATACCGAGGCGCACCTGCTAGAGACCAAGACCGGCACACCACAAGGAGGGATCTTGTCCCCGCTGCTGGCGAACGTCGCTCTGTCTGTCCTGGACGAGCACATCGCCGCCAAGTGGGACCCCAGCCACTGGGAACGGACCAAGCGACGCAGACAGGGAGGAGCGAACTACCGCCTCGTGCGGTACGCCGACGACTTCCTGATCCTGGTGTCGGGGACCCGGCAGAACGCCGAGCAGGTCCGGGACGAGGTCGCCGGGGTTCTCGCGACGATGGGCCTGCGCCTGTCCAGCGAGAAAACGTTGATCACTCACATCGACAAGGGACTGGACTTCCTCGGCTGGCGCATCCAGCGCCAGGTGAAGAAGGACGGCAAGGGCAAGCAGCACGTCTACACCTACCCGTCGAAGAAGGCCCTCCAGGCCGTCAAGGCAAAGGTGAAGGCGATCTGCCGACAGAACACGAACCTGCCGCTGGACGTCCTGCTGCACCGGCTCAACCCGGTGCTGAGAGGATGGACCACCTACTTCCGGCCCGGGGTGTCTTCCGCGACGTTCCAGTACCTGAGCCACTACGCATGGCAACGGACGCTGGCCTGGATCCGTCGCAAGCACCGCGGGATGAACTGGAAGGAACTGCGTCGCCGCTACTGCGGTGACGGCTGGTGGCCCACTGAGAACGGGACCACGCTCTTCAACCCGGCAAAGGTCACCACGACCCGATACCGGTTCCGAGGAGCGCAGATCCCGACACCGTGGACAGCGACATGACGGCACTCGTGGAGAGCCGGATGCCTGGTAACGGGCACGTCCGGTTCGGGAGGCGGCCAGGGGAAACGGGCCACGCGGAAGCATGGCACCGCACCCCTGGCCGACCTCACATCGAAGGCGGCAACACCAACCCGCCGCGCTTCGAGGCGGGGGAGGACTACGACCTCACGCTGCGCCGGTCCAACACCGGGTTCCACGCGATCTGGCAGCGTGACGGCGAGACCGTCCACGAGGTCATCCAGTACGACCCGGACATGCTCCTTACCCAGAACGACGAGGTCTTCTACGTCGGCCTGTTCGCGGCGCGCAAGATCCAGGTCACGGTGACCGACTGGTCGTTCGAGACGATCCACCCGGACGACGACGAGCCCGCCCAGGATCCGCCGCCGGTGTACATCACGCCGGAACTCTCCGCGGACGTCACGCGCACCACGCCGCACGACTCGATCGACGTGCCGCTCACCTCCAACGTGTACGGCCAGGCCCGGGTGACCGACGCGGACGGCGCGGTCGTGGCCGACGGCCTCGACGTGGAGCCCGGCGAGCAGACCGTCGTGCCGCTCGACCTGGCGCGCGGCACCAACGAGTTCACCGCCAGCCTGGTACCGGACGAGGAACAGCCGCACTTCGGCGAGCGCGAGGAACTGGAGTCCACCGACCCCGTCGACATCGACCTGAGCATCGACGTGCGGTCGTACGGCGAGCCGGGCCAGGCGATCCGGGTCGCGCCCGACGGCGACGCCCGCGGGGACGGGACCTCCGACGCCCCGCTCGACCTGCACACCGCGGTCGCCTATGCCCAGCCCGGCCAGCAGATCGTGCTCGACGGCGGCACCTACCTCCCGCAGGAGGCGATCGTCGTCGAACGCGGCCGCGACGGCACCGCCGACGCCCCGATCACGCTCATGTCGGAGCCGGGCTCCCGCGCGGTGCTGGACCTGTCGGAGTCCGAGAGCGGCGGAATCTGGCTGCGCGGCGACCACTGGCACCTGTACGACCTGGAGATCACCCGGTCGCAGGGGTACCGGAAGCCGCTGCACATCGGGGGTCACCACAACGTGGTCGAGAAGATCGAGTCCCACCACAACCAGGACTCGGGCATCCAGATCTCGGGTCTGTCTGCCGAGCCGCCGGAGATGTGGCCGTCGCACAATCTCGTGCTGTCCTCCGAGGCGCACAACAACAGGGATCCGCTCGGGAACGACGCGGACGGCTTCGGCGTC
The DNA here is from genome assembly GCF_054782975.1 of Myceligenerans halotolerans. Classification (NCBI taxonomy): domain Bacteria; kingdom Bacillati; phylum Actinomycetota; class Actinomycetes; order Micrococcales; family Promicromonosporaceae; genus Myceligenerans; species Myceligenerans halotolerans. The sequence goes on along the minus strand of NZ_BAAGRL010000016.1, from coordinate 110,915 downwards.
AAGCTGACCGCGGGCGAGGGCAACGTGATCCGGTACAGCATCGCCCACCACAACATCGACGACGGCTGGGACCTGTACGCGAAGTCGACCACCGGTCCGATCGGCGTCGTGACGGTGGAGGACTCGGTCGCCTACGCCAACGGGTGGCTCGAGGACGACGAGGGCCTGGAGGACCTCGGCGAGGGCAACGGGTTCAAGCTGGGCGGCGAGTCGATGCCCGGTGCCCACGTGCTGCGGAACTCGGTCGCGTTCGGGAACCTGGCCAAGGGCGTGACGTCGAACTCCGGGCCGGACGTCCGGCTGGAGAACGTCACGAGCGTCGGCAACGGGCTGGTCTCGCCGTCCAGGAGCGCGATGAACGTGCAGCTCACGACGTCGGCGAGCGAGACCGACTACCGGGCGTCCGGCGTGCTGTCCTGGCAGGCCACACGCGCCGACGACATCGAGCTCAAGCAGGACGACACCTCGCTCCTGACCGACCCGACGAACTACTTCGACGGTGTCGCCGCCGCTCCCGGCGACGGCTCGGCCGAGGTCACCGAGGAGTGGTTCGTGTCGACGGACGAGGCGGGCGTGCGGCCGGAGATCGGCCCGAACGGCTCGGTCGTGATGCACGGCCTGTACGAGCTGACGGACGTCGCGCTGTCGGGCACCGGGGCGCGCCTTGCCGCCAACCCGGACCCGACCGTGATCGAGCTCCTTCCCGAGGTGGTCCCGGTGGCGCCCTGGTATCCGACGGCGATCTACACCGCGGGTGACGTGGTCGCCCACGACGGCGTCGCCTACGAGGCCCGCTGGTGGACGCGCGGCGTCACGCCGAGCGAGGGCTCCTGGTGGGGGCCGTGGGTCGTCGTGGGGCCTGCGGGTATGCCGCCGGTCGAGGAGTGCGCCGAGCCGTGGGCCGAGAGCGCGGTCTACACCGGGGGCGACGTCGTCTTGCACGACGGCGTGAACCACGTGGCCTACTGGTGGACCCGCGGCCTGGAACCGGGCACCAACGTCCACGGCGCCTGGGGCGCGGTCTCCCCGTGCCGCTGACTCGGGCCTGAGGGCGGCGGGCCATGAGGTTGCTTTCGCTATCGGCGCCGATAGCGAAAGCAACCTCATGGTTCCTCGCTCTACGGCGTCGTCCAGGGGGCGTTGAGTTCCGAGAAGAGCTTCTGGGTCGACGCCACCTTCTCGCACCAGGACTCCACGTCGGCGATGACCGGCCACCGGCCGTCGCCCTCGCCGCGCCACTCCACGATGCCCACCGGGCCGCCCGATCCCGCCGGGCCGTTCGCCCCTGTCGAGCCGCCCGATCCCGCCGGGCCGTTCGCCCCTGTCGGGCCGCCCGATCCCGCCGGGCCGTTCGCCCCTGTCGGGCCGCCCGATCCCGCCGGGCCGTTCGCCCCTGTCGAGCCGCCCGATCCCGCCGGCTTGGCTGCAGCCTGCGTCCGCACCCGCTCCTCACCAGCACCGTCGGGTCCCGCACCACCGGCGCCGCCGTCGGACACGATCGCCCGCGGTTCCGGGCCCGTCCGGACGGCCTCCAGGACCCGCATGAACGCCCCGGTCTCGGCGACGTCGCAGAGCAGCGGGCCGCCCGTGCGACGCGCGGCGAGCAGGTCCTCCAGGAGTGATGTGCGCGCGTACTCCTTCTCGGCGGTCACCGATCCGGTGCGGAGCAGCACCCGGTCGAACTCGTACTCCAGCGTGATCGTGCCCTCGGTCCCGTACACGATGACGCGGGCGGGGGTCCGCTCGTCGGTGCAGAGCGTGAGGCCGAACCCGTACCGCGTCCCGTTCGCGCCGACGACCCGGACCGACGACGTGTCGTCGGCCTCGATCGGGTTCGCCCGCCACAGGTCGGTGTCCACGTAGGCGACGTCGTCGGCCCGTCGTGCGCCACCGATCCGCAGCGCCGTCGCGACGGCGTGCGCGAGCGGGTTGGTCACGACCCCGTCGACCACGTCGTGACCGTTGAGGTGGCGCCGTCCGGCCCACGCCGAACGGGTCCAGTACGACGCCGTCCGCACCCACGCGCCGACCGCGCCGATCCCGGTGACCTCGCCGATCTCCCCGCGCCCGATCATGCGCGACACGGCGGGCAGCGCGTGCGACCCGAACGTCTGGAAGCCGACCTGGCACCGCCGTCTGGTCCGCTCCGCCACGGCGACGAGCGCCTCGTGCTCGGCGAGCGACGCCGTGGTCGGCTTCTCCAGCAGCACGTCGATCCCGGCCTCCATCGCCGCCTGCGCGAGCGGGAGGTGCGTGTGGATCGGGGTGGACAGGACGACGACGTCAGGCAGGTCGCCCTGGGACAGCAGATCCCCGAGGCTCGCGTACCACGTGGCCCGCGACTCCCCGAGCGCCTCCGCCTCCGGTTCCCGCGGGTCGACGACGGCCGTCAGCTCTGCCTCGCCCCGCGCCTCCAGCTCGCTGACCCGCCGCACGTGCGACGCACCATGCCCGTGCACGCCGACGACGGCGATCCGGGCGGGGCTCTCCCCGTGACCGGGCTCAGCCGCCAGGGCGCTCGCCCCTCGCGCTCCAGCGTCGTCGCGACGGCTGCCGGCGGCGCGGGATCCTTCCGCGCGACCGGGATCAGCTCCCGGGGTCCTCGCCCGTCGCGCTCCGCCGTCCTCGCGACGGCCGCCGACGGTGCCGGGCTCCGCGCTCATACGATCGCCCCCGCCACCGCAGCGGCTTCGGCCGGGCCGAGCTCGGCGTCGAACAGGGCGGCGACCAGGCCGACCTGCACCGACCCGCCGTCGGGCACGAGCAGCGGGGCGTCCCAGGCGAGCGCCGGGCAGGCGCCCGGGTACTCGGCGGAGCGGACGAACCAGGGCCGTACGGTGCCGGGCTGGGCGAGCACGAGCGTCGTCGGGCGGTCGCCGTGCCGCTGCACGAAGGCCAGCCACGGCGAGCTGCTGCCGTGCGCGAGGGTCTCGCCCTCGCCGGCGACCGACAGCACGCGCGTCTCGTCCGCGATCGGCAGGCGCCAGAACAGGCCGCCGTACCCCGCGCCCGGACGGCCGTTGGTGGCCGGCGACCGGATCTCGAGCGGGCCGTCGGAGGCGTGCAGCACGGAGCGCCAGTCGAGCACCCAGCCCGGATGTGCCGTGTCCGCGCCCCCGAGCGGTGCCAGCAGGCGGGTCGTGACCCGGCGGTCCTCGACGAGCTGCTGCCCGCCGTGCTCGTCGAGCCAGCTGACCGTCTCGGTGAGGGTGCCGCCGTCCGGCCGGAGGTCGCGGGCGACCTGGCGGCCGTGGTTCTGCAGCAGCGTCGGCCCCACGTGCTCGATGAACGTGCGGCCGCCCCAGTGGCTCGTGCCGTTGACGTCCGCCACGGCCATCCCTACGCCGTAGTGGTGCCGGTGGTCCACGGGACCGGAGTCGGTCAGGGGTGTCCCGCCCAGCGTGTGCACGGGGTGGAGGTACGGCCGCGGTGCGTGGACGGGCGGGACGCGCTCGCCGGTCTCGCGTCGCGCGAGCGGCGTACCGCCCGGGCCGTGGAGCACCAGCGCGTCCGGCTCATCTTCCCAGGCCAGGGTGATGCCCGACGGCGGTCGCGCGTCCCCGGGCGCGTCGGTGGCGGTGTCGGGGTGGCCGGCGGTTCCGGCGGGCACCGCACGGTCGGTGGCGTGTACGCGCTCGGGGCCGACCGGCACGGGGCCGGTGCTGGCGCGCACCTCCAGCTTGGTGGTGAAACGGGCGGACCGGGCAGGCTGGGCATCGTCGTCCATCACAGCGGCTAGCTCCTTCCAGGCGTGTCGGCCGAGCTCCGACTGCGGCACGGCGACCGTCGTGAGCGCCGGCGTCGCGTAGCGGGCGAGGTCGATGTCGTCGAATCCGGCCACCGAGATGTCGGCGGGCACGGCGACCCCGGCCTCGTTCAGCCCGGCGAGCAGGCCGAACGCGACCAGGTCGTTGAAGGCGACGGCCGCCGTCGCGCGGCCGGCGAGCACGGCGCCGGTCGCCGCGTGGCCCGCGGCGATGTCCGGGCCTGCGGGGATCTCCAGCACGTCGAGCGCGGGATGGTGCTCGAGTGCGCGCCGGATGCCGGCCCGGCGCTGGGCGTCCGACGCCGACGCGCCGGGTCCGGCCAGGTAGACGAGCCGGCGGTGGCCGAGGCTCACGAGGTGCTCGATCACCTGGACCGCGGCGTCCTCGTAGTCGACGACGAGGCTCGGCGCGGCGGGCGCGCGGGCGGTCCGGCCGTCCTGGTCCGGAGAGGGCGGCACCTGCCGGTTCAGTACGACGACGGGTTCGACGTCGGGCACGAGGCGCGCGAGGTCGTCGTCGGACATGCGGGGGGAGACGAGGACGAGCGCGTCGCAGCGCAGCCGCGCCTCGAGCGCGATCGCGGCCTCCTGGCTCTGGTCCTCGGCGGTGTCGGCGACGAGGACGCGATAACCGTCCTGGTCGGCGGCGGCCATGACGCCGTGCAGGATCTGCTGGAAGACGGGGTTGCCGACGTCGGGCATGACGAGGGCGACGGTCCGCGTGCGGCCGAGGGCTAGGTTGCGGGCGGCGGTGCTGGGCCGGTAGCTCAGCGATTCCGCGGCCTCGCGCACCCGCTCCGCGATGTCCGCAGCGACTGTGCTGCGGCCGTTCATGACGCGCGACACGGTCGCGCGCGAGACGCCCGCGGCCGCGGCCACGTCGCCGATCGTCACTGCTGGGCGCCTGATGTTCACGTGGTGAAGGTACACCATGGGAAACCGGTTCCTCATGTGGTACGTTCTGGCACGGCAACCGGTTTCCCGGATCGGGGCCGCGGAGGAACCCCCCGCGGCGGCTCGTTCCCGGGGAAGCAAAGAGGTCGACGATGACCGGAGGGCGGAATGTCCAGCGTGATCCAAGAGGTCGCGAGCACGCGGAAAGCCGCGGGCCCGCGACGCAAGGGCGACGGCCGCATGGCCGCGCTCTTCCTCGCCCCGTGGTTCGCGGGGCTGTTCCTCATCACGGCCGGCCCCATGGCCGCGTCCCTGTACCTGTCCTTCACGGACTACGACCTGTTGACGGCGCCGTCGTGGATCGGCCTCGACAACTACGTGCGGATGTTCGAGGACCCCCGGCTGCTGCAGTCACTCCAGGTCACGTTCACCTACGTGTTCGTGTCGGTGCCGCTCCAGCTCGGTGCGGCGCTCGCGCTGGCGCTGGTGCTCGACAAGGGCATGCGCGGGCTGGCGCTCTACCGTTCCGTGTACTACCTGCCCTCGCTGCTCGGCGGCAGCGTCGCGATCGCGATCTTGTGGCGGCAGATCTTCGGCGCCGACGGCCTGATCAACCAGGTGCTGGCGCTCGTCGGGATCGAGGGGACGGGCTGGGTCTCGCACCCGGACCACGCGCTGAACACGCTGATCATCCTGAACGTCTGGACCTTCGGCGCGCCGATGGTGATCTTCCTCGCGGGGCTGCGCCAGATCCCGCGGATGTACTACGAGGCGGCGTCGATCGACGGCGCCGGCCCGGTCCGGCAGTTCTGGTCGATCACGGTCCCGATGCTCACGCCGATCGTGTTCTTCAACCTGGTGCTGCAGCTCATCAACGCCTTCCAGAACTTCACGCAGGCGTTCGTGGTGAGCGGCGGGAACGGCGGGCCGGCCGACTCGACGCTGCTGTACACGCTCTACCTGTACCGGAAGGGCTTCGCGGATCTCGACATGGGGTACGCGTCGGCCATGGCCTGGTTCCTGCTCCTGATCATCGGCGGGATGACGCTCGTCAACTTCCTCGCCTCGAAGTATTGGGTTCACTACGATGACTGATCTCGCCACGCCCTCGAAGGTCACCTTCGCCGAACCATCGTCGTCGTCCCCGGACGGGCGCGGGCGACGGCGCGGCACTGCCGGCCGCCGCATCCGGTCCGGCGTGACGAGCGCGCTCAAGCACACGGGCCTCATCGTCTTCGGCTTCGTGATGCTGTATCCGCTGCTGTGGATGCTGATGAGCTCGATCAAGCCGAACGCGCTCATCTTCCGTGAGCCCGGCCTGATCCCCACCGACGTGGACCTGTCCAACTACACGGACGGCTGGAGCGCCCTGCTCCATCCGTTCAGCCGGTACCTGATCAACTCGGCCATCGTGGTGCTCGGCTGCGTGCTCGGCAATCTCGTGTCGTGCTCGCTGGCCGCCTACGCGTTCGCCCGGCTGAACTTCCGGGGGCGCAACTTCTGGTTCGCGATCATGCTCATGACGATCATGCTGCCGATCCACGTGATCATCGTGCCGCAGTACGTCATGTTCTCGAGGCTGGAGTGGATCAACACCTTCCTGCCCCTGATCGTGCCGAAGCTGCTCGCCACGGACGCGTTCTTCATCTTCCTCATGGTCCAGTTCTTCCGGGGGATCCCGCGCGAGCTGGACGAGGCGGCCCGCATCGACGGCGCCGGACACCTGCGCATCTACTGGCAGATCATGATGCCGCTCGCAATCCCCGCCCTGGCGACCACCGCGATCTTCACCTTCATCTGGGCGTGGAACGACTTCTTCAGTCAGCTGATCTTCCTCACCAAACCGGACATGTACACCGTGCCGATCGCATTGCGGACCTTCGTCGACTCGACGGGCGAGAGCTCGTGGGGCGCGTTGTTCGCGATGTCGATCGTCTCCCTGATCCCGGTGTTCCTCGTGTTCCTCTTCGGCCAGAAGTACCTGGTCAAGGGAATCGCCACGACGGGCATCAAATAGGCCGCCGCGCGCGGCTGCCGTACGACCTTGCACCTACTAGCAAACCGAACCTCCGAGCGACCGAAACGACGATGTCTCGTCATCGAGAAGGAGAGAAATGCGTACCTCAATCAACCAGCGTGGCCGGCGTGGTGCCGCAGTGGCGGCGGGTGTCGCCGCCACTGCCCTGATCCTGTCCGCGTGCGGCGGTGACTCCGGCGCGGGCGGCACGGGGGACGTCGAGGCCCAGGAGTGCCCGTGCGAGATCCGCTTCGCGTGGTGGGGATCCGACGAGCGGCACGCGGCGACACAGGAGATCATCGACGCCTTCGAGGCGGAGAACCCGGACATCACCGTGGTGCCGGACTTCACCGACTGGAGCGGCTACTGGAACAAGCTCTCGACCACCGTGGCGGCCGGCGACACGCCGGACGTGATGACGCAGGAGGAGCGCTACGTCTCCGACTACGCGACGCGCGGCGTCCTCGCCGACCTGGGCGGGCTCAGCATCGACACGGCGAAGATCGACGAGAGCATCCTCGCGGGCGGTCAGATCGACGGCACCCAGTACGCGCTCCCGACCGGGATCAACGCCTACGCGATGGTGGCGAACCCGGCCGTCTTCGACGACGCCGGTGTCGAGATCCCGGACGACGAGTCGTGGACCTGGGAGGAGTACGTCCAGGTCGCGAACGAGGTGTCCGAGGGCGCCGGCGAAGGCGTCTGGGGCACCCAGGACTACGGCTTCAACGAGGCCGGACTCAACATCCTCGCCCGCCAGAAGGGCGAGAGCCTGTGGACGCCCGAGGGCGAGCTCGGCGTGTCGGAGGAGACGGTCGCCGAGTTCTTCCAGAACTCGCTCGACCTGATGGCCGGCGGCGGCCAGCCGGACGCCTCGCGCACCATCGAGTACCAGCACGCCGGCCCCGAGGGGTCGCTCGTGGGCACCAACGCGGGCGGCATGTCGTCCTTCTGGTCCAACCAGCTCGGCGCGCTCGCCGAGGCGTCGGGCGAGGAGATCCAGCTGCTGCGGTACCCGGGTGAGACCGAGTTCGAGCGCACCGGCATGTACTACAAGCCGGCCATGTTCTACTCGGTGTCCGCGACGTCCGAGTACCCGGACGCCGCGGCGAAGTTCGTGGACTTCCTGCTCAACTCGGAGGAAGCTGCGAAGATCAACCTGACCGACCGCGGTCTGCCCGCGAACACGGACATGCGCGACGCCATCGCCGACGACCTGACCGACGCCGACAAGCAGGTGGCGGACTTCATGGCGGAGATCGGCGAGGAGATCGTCGACGCCTCGCCCGTGCCGCCGAACGGCTCGGCCGAGATGCAGGACATCATGGAGCGCGTCAACACCGAGGTGATCTTCGAACGGGCCACCCCGGAGGAGGCCGCGCAGATGTTCATGGACGAGGTCAACGCCGCGATCGCGGGCTGACGCCCGCTGAACCGCATGCTGGACCGGGGCTTCGGCTCCGATCCGCATGCTGGACCGGGGCTTCGGCTCCGATCCGCATGCTGGTTCCGTGGCTTTGGCTCTGAGCCGCAAGGTGGTTCTGTGGCCCTATGCCGAACCGCAATCCGGCCCCGGAGTTCGTTGCCGAGCCGCACGCTGAATCGTGCAAATCATGGGTTTGCACGATTCAGCGTGCGGCTCGGCAACGGTTTGCGGGATCCCATTGCGGTTCGGCGATGGTCGCGGTACCGGCTTGCGGTTCGGCGGGCCGTGGCGGGGAGAGGGCTGGGAGTTCGGGGATGAACTGATCGGCCACGGGAGTGGCCGCGGGGGAAGGGAGTCGTCGTGAGGGTCGATGTTCTGGTGCTGAATGGTGAGGACGATGTCGGGATCGCCCTGCGGGATCTGGCCCCGGGCGAGGCAGCCGGCGGTAGCGGGGACACCATCACCGTCGGGTCGCGAGCCGTGCCGCGCGGCCACAAGATCGCGCTGTCCGACGTCGGCCGCCGGGCGCCCGTGCGCAAGTACGGCCAGGTCATCGGCGTGGCGACGTCGGACATCGCCCGGGGCGACCACGTCCACGGCCACAACCTCGCGTTCGACGACGAGGCGGCCCAGACCCTCCGCCGAGACACCCCGCAGCCGGACGCCCCGGCACAGCCGGGCGACGGCGGTCCGGAGCCGGTGAGAGATCGCGCGGGACGGCGGCGGCATGAGGCTTCTGACCCCGGCACGAGCTTTCCGCGCGTCGCCCGAGAAGATCCTCAGCAGACCTCATCCCTGGGTCGAAATCCTCATGCCTCGAACCTGCCCGCGCGATCTCCAAGCGGAGGTGGTGGCCCGGAGACGGCACGCGCCGACGCGGCGGAGGCGGACGGGCCGCGGCCCACCTTTCGCGGGTATCGACGGGCGGACGGGCGGGTCGGGACGCGGAACTTCCTCGCGATCCTGACCAGCGTGAACTGCTCGGCGACCACCGCGAAGATGATCGCCGACCAGTTCCGTGGGGCCGCGCTCGACGAGTTCCCGAACGTCGACGGCGTCATCGCCCTCACCCACACCAGCGGCTGCGGAATGGTGCCCGACTCCGAAGGCGGCCGCATGCTCCTGCGCACCCTGCGCGGCCACGCGGCACACCCGAACATCTCCGGCCTGCTGGTGCTGGGCCTGGGCTGCGAGATGGTCCCGGGCGCGGCGCTGTCGGCCCGGTCGGGACGGAACGTCGACCTCGGGATGCCGGCGATCGGCGCGCCGGGTGCATCGTCCGTCCCGGCCACCGGCGTCCCGACGGCTGGCGGTTCGGCGACTAGCGGCTCGTCGTCTGGTGGTTCGGCGACTAGCGGCTCGTCGGCTGGTGGTTCGGCGACTGGCGTCCTGTCGGCCGGCGGTTCGGCGACCAGCGGCGCGGGCACTGAGGTCCCGGCCGGCCAGGTGCCGCCGTCGGGCACCGATCGGGACGCGAACGGCCAAGGCCGGGCCGGCGTCGATCCCGCAACCCGCGTCGACCCCGGGCTGCTGGCCTCCATCCCGGCAGACACCGTCGTGCGGTCGCTGACCATCCAGGAGTCGGGCGGCGTCCGCGCCACCGTGCGTGCGGGCGTCGCCGCCGTGCGCGAGATGCTGCCGCGGGTCAACGCGCGCGAGCGCGTGGAGTGCGATGTCTCGGAGCTGGTCCTGGGGCTGGAGTGCGGGGGGTCGGACGGCTACTCGGGCGTGACGGCGAACCCGGCGCTGGGCTGGGCGTCGGACCGGCTGGTGGCCCTCGGCGGTGCGTCCGTGCTGGCGGAGACCCCCGAGGTGTACGGCGCGGAGCACCTGCTCACCGCGCGCGCGACGGAGCCCGCCGTCGCGCGGAAGCTGCTGGACCGCATCGACTGGTGGCGGGACTATGTCGCCGCGGGCGGTGGGACGCTGGACAACAACCCGTCGCCGGGCAACAAGGCCGGCGGCCTCACCACGATCCTGGAGAAGTCGCTCGGCGCCGTGGCCAAGGGCGGCACCGCGCCCCTGTCCGCGGTCTACGAGTACGCCGAGCCGATCGCGCCGCGGGCCGGGTTCACGTTCATGGACACTCCCGGCTACGACCCGGTGTCGGTGACCGGGATGGTCGCCGGCGGGGCGAACGTCGTCGTGTTCACGACCGGCCGCGGATCGGTGTTCGGCTGCCGCCCGACGCCCTCGATCAAGGTCGCCACGAACACGCCGATGTACTCGGTGATGGCCGAGGACATGGACGTCAACGCGGGTGTCATCGTGGACGGCACGGCGTCGCTGGAGGACGTCGGGCGGGAGATCTTCGAGCTGATCCTCGCGGTCGCGTCCGGGGAACGGACGGTGAGTGAGGACCTGGAGATCGGCGCCGAGGAGTTCATCCCGTGGCACGTCGGCGCGGTGACCTGAGGCGTCCCCGCTCGGCGCGGCGTGGTTCGGCCAGAGCTGGGGTGAGCCTGCCTGGTCGGGGGATTGGCGTGTGGTCGGTCAATCACTTGACCGACCACACGGAAACTGACCGACCACACGCCAAACCCCCGACCTGGTCGCGCCCCGCGCCTCGCGCTCAGCCCGGCTGCCCCGCCGGCGCCTACGCCCGTGTCACCGGCTGCTGGATCTCCGTGACCCAGTCCGACTGGTCCTCGCGTTCCGCGCGCACGTACAGCTCACGGCCGGGGGCCGACGGCGCCCAGCCGCGCGCCGCCATCTCGGTGTGCAGCGCCTGCCAGGTCGTGCCGATGCCCTGCATCGGCCCGAGGTGCACGGTGCAGGCGGCGTCCGGTACGGCGGGCACCTCGACGATCTCGAACCCGTCGAGCGGCTCGCCGACGTACGCGTAGCCGACGACGGCCCGCATCCCGTCCTCGACCATCTCGTACATGGCGATCGGCGTCTCGAGCCTCCCCGGCCCGTGCTCGCCGGTCAGGATCTCGCCGATCTCGGCGAAGGCCGGCCCCACGACGCCGCCGATCTCCGCCTGCTCCGACACGGTCATGGTGCGCGCCGCGAGCCGCACCGCCGGCAGCTCCTTGGTGACGATCTCGATACTGGACATGGTCTTCTCCTCCTCGATGAAGCGGAGCCGCCGTTCCACGTCGAGGAGCCGGGCGGTGGCCAGTGCGTGCTCCCGGTCCAGCTCCCCCTGGCGTCGCCGGAGCAGCGCGGCGATCCGGTCGGTCTCGATACCTTCGGCGAGCATCGCCGAGATGTCGTCGAGACCGAACCCGAGCTGGCGCAGTGCCACGATCCGGTGCAGGCGGGCGAGCTGGGACGGGTCGTACGACCGGTACCCGTTGAACTCGTCGATGTGTGCGGGCACGAGCAGCCCGGCCTGGTCCCAGTGCCGCAGCATGCGGTGGGTCACCTGGCCGATCTGCGCGAAGGCTCCGATGGACAACATGGTCCAGTTCTCCTGCCTGACATTGTGTGAGGGTCAAGCCCATGATGACGGCGGCGGTCAGGGCGCGCACCGACCGCCGCCGCGCGTGTCGGAGTGCCGCGGATCTCGGGCACCGCGCGGCAGTTTCGCCTTCATCAGGGGCCGGTTAAGGTCGAGAGCGATGAGCAGCGACACCGCCGACCAGTCCCGTCCGCCCCGCATCCTCGTCGTCGGCGCCGGACCTGCCGGCTCGGTCACCGCGATCGCGCTGCGCCGCGAGTTGCCCGACGCCGAGGTCACCCTCATCGACAAAGCCACCTTCCCGCGCAACAAGACGTGTGGCGACGGCATGGGACCAGGCGCCCGGCGGATCCTGGAGGACCTGGGGCTCAGCGATGTCTTCGCGCACTTCCACACCCCGACCGGCGTCGCGATCACCGGCCCGGACGGTGCGACCGCTGCCATCGAGGACTCCACGATCGCCCACGGCGACTTCCGCGGCTACGTCATACCCCGGCTCGACCTGGACGAGGCCCTCAAGAACGAGGCCGTCGCCGCCGGGGCGAGGCTCCGCGAGGGCGTCTCGTTCAAGGGCATCGAGGTGCACGACGGCGGTCACGGCGCGGTACGGCACGGCGGCGGCGGTCGCGACGGGGCGAGTCACAATGGCGGCCGCGACGCGGCGAACGCCGTCCCTCACGGCGCGGCTGCCGACGACGGCGCGACCGCCGCGGGCACGTTCGCGCAGGGCGGCACCACGACTGCCGTCGTCCACCTCGAGCACCGCGGCGGGACGACCGCCGAGCCGTATGACCTCGTGGTCGGCGCCGACGGGGCGTACTCCGCGGTGCGGCGCGCGCTCGGCATCGACCGGCCGGCGAAGAAGCACACGATCATCGCCACGCGCGCGTACGCCACGGTGAAACACCCCGATCTCGCGCTGCACGACACGTTGCGCTTCGACTTCATCGACGAGCTGCTGCCGGCGTACGGCTGGGTCTTCCCGCTGCCCGACGACCGGGCCAACGTCGGGATCGGCATACCCGTGGACCTCCTGGCCGCGCGAGACCGGAAGCTGGGTGAGCTGTTCGACGTCTACGTCGCCGACCTGCGGCGGCGGGGATTCGCCGTGTCCGACGTCGGCGGCCTGGCCACGCATCAGCTGCCGCACGCGGGTGCCCGCCAGGCGATGACGGCCAGGCCGTACCCCGCCGTGCTGATCGGCGACGCCGCCGCAACCATCAACACCCTCTCCGGCGAGGGCATCTTCTACGCGATGGCCGCGGGGGTGCAACTCGCGGAGCACCTCGCGGCGGCGCGGGCGGCCGGTGGCGACACCGCCCTGCGGAGCCCGGGCGCGCTGCGCACGCTGCGGGGGTTCGAGCGCGCATTCACGCGGCGGTTCGCCCACCACCATCGCACGTGCGGGCTGGGGCAGCGCCTGATGCGGTCGAGCAGATGGGCGCGGTTCACCATCGGCTCGGTGGGCAGGGACCAGCCGGCCATGGCGACGGTGACGTCGATGATGTTCGACGAGGGGTCGGTCGGCGTAGGGCACGTGCTGCGGGCCGCGGTCCGTGGCGCGTTCCGCTGACTCGCACGGGAGCTCGCGAGGCGCCGACCTGCACGGGAACCCGCCGACAGCCGCCGAACGTTCACGAGATATCCCGACTCCTTATCACGGTCTGTCGCGCAGCCCTCCACCGCCGGGTGGAGCATGGACCCGTCAGATGTGCTCGACGGAGAGGGCATCCGCACGCCGTCGTACCGTCCTAGGAGAATCCCGTGCCCGCACACCCCGCCGCCCCCGGGCCCGGCGCCCTGCCCGTCCGGCGTCCACCCGAGTCCGCGATCATCGTCGGCGCCGGGATGGTCGGCCTCGCCACCGCCTGGCACCTGCAGGAACGCGGCGTGGACGTGACCGTCGTGGACCGCACCGGCGTCGCCGCCGGGTCCTCCTGGGGCAACGCCGGCTGGCTCACCCCCGGCATGGCCATGCCGTTCGCCGACCCCTCGCTCTGGACGTACGGCCCGCGCGCCCTGCTCGACCCCGACGCCCCGCTGTCCGTCCCGCTCCGCTGGGACACCGGCCTGTGGGCGTTCCTCGCCCGGTTCATGCGCCATGCCACACCGGGCGCCTGGCGGCGCGCGATGGACGCGCTCACGCCGATCGACCAGGTCGCCCTCGACGCCTACGACGAGCTCGTCGCCGAGGGCGTCCACGCCGACACCCACCCGGCGCGCTGGGTGGTCGGCTTCGAGGACGAGAAGCAGGTCCGCCCCTTCGCCCACGAACTCGACCGCGTGGCCGCCGCCGGCCAGGACATCCCGTTGCGGCAGGTGTCCGACGGCGGTCCGCACCTCTCCCCGGCCGTCACCTCCGTCTGGGAGCTGGGCGGACAGCGGTACATCGAGCCGGGGCCGTTCGTCCAGGCGCTCGCGGGCGCGGTGATCGCGCGCGGCGCGAAGATCGTCGCGGACGCGCCGGTGACCGCCGTGCGGCCGGCGTTGCCCGGCAAGCGTGGCGGGGCGCGCGTGACCGTCGCCGATCACGACGAGATGGCCGCGGACGTCGTCGTGATCGCGACCGGGGCCTGGCTGCCGCGGCTGGCCCGGCGGTTCGGCGTGCGGACCCGCGTGCAGGCGGGTCGCGGGTACTCGTTCACGGTTCCGGTCGAGGGCGAGCCGATCGACCAGCCGATCTACTTCCCGGCCCGGCGTGTGGCGTGCACCCCGTACCAGGGCCGGCTGCGCGTCGCGGGCACCATGGAGTTCCGCGGCCCCGACGAACCGCTGCGGCGGCGCCGGGTCGAGGCGATTGCGAACTCGGTGCGCGGCCTGCTCCGGGGCGTGGACCTGGACGACCGGCAGGACGTCTGGGTGGGCTCCCGTCCCGTGACCCCGGACGGTCTGCCCCTGGTCGGGGCGACGGCCGCGCCAGGCGTGTACGTGTCGGGCGGCCACGGGATGTGGGGCATGGTGCTGGGCCCGGCGAGCGGCAGAGCGCTGGCCGCGCTGATCATGACGGGCAGGACCCCGGAGGAGATCAGGGCGTTCGACCCGCTGCGGTGAGCCGCGCCGCCGTCGGCCTGCACGACGAGTACCTGCCCGCTCCTGGCGGTCTCGTCGGCGTGACAGGGGGCCGGCGTCACGGATCGCCGTGGGAGGATCGGCCTCGTGACGACGCGCATTCTTGTCCTGGCCGGTCGTGGGCGGTACGAGGACCCGTGGCACGACCATGCCGCCACCTCGCACGAGGTAGCGCGGATCCTCGGTGAACCGGGTGGTGTGGGGCGCGACGACGTCGTCGTCCAGGTCCGCTCGACCTGGCGGGACGCGCTGGACGACCTGGACGACGTCGGGCTCCTGGTGCTGAACTCCGGTAGCGGGCGGACCGACCCGGAGTTCGACGGCGCCGACGGTGACTGGGTGGCCTTCCACGAGCGACTCTCGGGCTGGGCGCGCTCCGGTGGGGCGATCCTCGCGCTGCACCAGGCAGCCAACACGTTCGCCGACGCGCCGGGCTTCGAGGAGATCCTCGGCGGGCGCTGGATCCCGGGCGTCTCGATGCATCCGCCGATCGGTGACGCGGTGTTCGACGTCGTCCCCGGGCACCCTGTCGCGGAGGGCCTCACCGACCGGATCGAGGCGTTCGACGAGCGCTACTGTCACATGACCGTCGCGGACACGGCACGGGTTCTCGCCACCACCCGGGGACCCGAGGCTCCGGGCTTCGCCGGCGGTGCGGCCGATACCGCCGCCGACAGCGGCGACGGCGCTCGCGTGCACTCCGTCGCCTGGGCGAACGAAGCCCATGGCGGCCGCACCGTCTACTCCGGCCTGGGCCACGACGTCCGCTCCTACGGTTCCGAGCCGCATCGCGCCTTCCTCCGCGCGGCGGCTGCCTGGCTCCTCGCCTGAAGTCGCCCGTGGATGACTGCGGTCGGTTCGTCGTCGGCACAGGTCGGTCGCTTGTCGCGTGGCCGGTCGCTCGGGGAGCCGACTTCGCGACGACGGGCCGACCGCGTCTGTCCGCGCCTACGCCGACTCGGTTGTCGCCGGGTGCGTCGTCCGCGAGTGCGCCGCCTCTGCCTTCTTGCGGCGCGGCAGGAGGTGCATGATGCCGACGACGATGCCGCCCACCACCAGGCCCAGGATGGCTGAGCAGAGCGTGTTGAAGAGCCACGCGAGGACCGCGCCCACGGCCGGAACGGCGTGGTGGATGGCCTCCTCGATGCCGTGCACCCAGCCGTAGAGGGCGTGCCAGCCGAGCTCGTCGAGACCCACCAGCAGGATGTGCCCGCCGACCCAGAGCATCGCTACCGTGCCGATCACGGAGATGGCGCCGAGCAGCTTCGGCATGCCGTCCACCAGTGCGCGGCCGACCTTCTGGCTGACGGAGGACTCCCGCTGCGTCAGGAGGAGCCCGACGTCGTCCATCTTCACGATGAGCGCGACCACGCCGTAGACGACGATCGTGATGACGATCGCCACCACGACGAGGGCCCCGAGCCGGAACCAGAAGGTCGAGTCCGCGACCTCGTTGAGGGCGATCACCATGATCTCGGCCGAGAGGATCAGGTCGGTGCGGATGGCGCCCGAGACCACCGTCTTCTCGGAGTCCTCACCCTTGACCGCGGCCGGCACCGCATGGTCCTCGTGCTTGCCGAACCAGCCGAGGATCTTCTCCGTGCCCTCGAACGCGAGGTAGGTGCCGCCGAGCATGAGGATCGGCGTGAGCGCCCAGGGGGCCCACACCGAGAGCATCAGTGCGATCGGCAGGATGATCAGCAGCTTGTTGCGGATCGAGCCGACGGCGATCTTCTTGACGATCGGGAGCTCGCGCTTGGCGGCGACGCCGTGCACGTACTGCGGGGTCACGGCGGTGTCGTCGATGACGACGCCCGCGGCCTTGGCGGTCGCCTTGCCGGCGGCGGCGCCGACGTCGTCGATGGATGCGGCCGCGAGGCGGGCCAGGGCGGCGACGTCGTCCAGCAGTCCGAGGAGACCGGCGCTCATCGGCTCGTCTCCGAGGGCCGGGGGGCGGTGTGCGCAACAAGCATGGCCGCAGCCTACGTGAGGACGCACAACTGCTCGCGGACAACCGGAGCCCTCGAGCGGGCAGTTGCCCGGCGTGCGGGGCGGCGTCGCTGAGCGGTCAGGCGAAGTCGCGCTGCCGCCAGGCCTCGTAGACGGCGATCGACGCCGCGTTCGTCAGGTTCAGGGATCGCCTGCCCGGCAGCATCGGGATCATGACCTGATCGGTGACGCGGGGGTGCGCGAGGACGTCGTCGGGCAGGCCGGTCGGCTCGGGGCCGAACAGGAGGACGTCGTCGGGGCGGTACTCGACGTCGGTGTAGCGGGTCGTAGCGCGGGTCGTGAAAGCGAAGACGCGGGATCCGGGCAGAGCGTCGAGCGCGGCGCCGAAGGACGCGTGCACCTCCATCGCGGCCAGGTCGTGGTAGTCGAGGCCGGCCCGCTTCAGCTTCGCCTCGGACAGGTCGAAGCCGAGCGGCTCCACCAGGTGCAGCCGAGCCCCCGTGACCGCCGCGAGCCGGATCGCCGACCCCGTGTTCCCCGGGATCCGGGGCTCGAAGTACATGAGATGGGCAAGCGGGGTGGCGGGCAGTTCGGCGTCGTGCACGCGGCGATTCTCCCAGACGGCGAAACATATCGAGGCGGCAGGTCCTTGTGGGACCTACCGCCTCGACGCCCCGTGACGGGGGTGACCCGGCCGGTCTGCCTCAATCTCCCGGCCGGGGGTCTGTGGTGCTCCGGTCAGCCGTCCAGGCGGTCGCGGAGGTTGGCGAGCTGCTTGTACAGCGCCGTCGGCACGTGGTCGCCGAACTTGGCGAAGAACTCCTTGGTCAGGTCCGTCTCCGTGAGCCACGGCCCGGCCGGCACGTCGAACAGCGCCTCGAGGTCCTCGGCGGGCAGGTCGAGGCCCTCGACGTTCAGGGAACCGTCGGCGGGAACCCGGCCGACGGCGGACGCCACCGACCTGTCCTCGCCCTCGCCGCGGGCCGCCTCGACCTGGCCGGTGATCCACTCGATGACGCGCGAGTTCTCGCCGAAGCCCGGCCAGAGGAACGAGCCGTCGGCGCCCTTGCGGAACCAGTTGACCTGGAAGATCAGCGGACGCTTCGTGGTGTCGACGGCGTCGCCCACGGACAGCCAGTGCGCCCAGTGGTCGGCCATGTTGTAGCCGCAGAACGGCATCATCGCGAACGGGTCGCGCCGCAGCTCACCGACGGTGCCCTCCGCGGCCGCGGTGCGCTCCGAGGAGATCGTGGCGCCCAGGAACACGCCGTGCTCCCAGCCGAGGGACTGGGTCACGAGCGGCACGTTCGTCGCGCGGCGGCCGCCGAAGATGATCGCGTCCACCGGCACGCCGGCCGGGTCCTCCCAGGTGTCGGCGATGGTGGGGCACTGCGCCGCCGAGACCGTGAACCGCGAGTTCGGGTGCGCCGCCGGCTCGCCCGAGTCCGGCGTCCAGTCGCGGCCCTGCCAGTCGATGAGGTGGTCGGGCGCGGTGTCCGTGAGCCCTTCCCACCACACGTCGCCGTCGTCGGTCAGGGCGACGTTGGTGAAGATGGTGTCGTGGTCGAACGTCCGGACCGCCACCGGGTTCGTGCCCTCACCCGTGCCGGGAGCGACGCCGAAGAAGCCCGCCTCCGGGTTGATCGCGCGCAGCGAGCCGTCCGGGCCGGGGCGCATCCACACGATGTCGTCGCCGAGCGTCTCGACCTTCCAGCCGGGGATGGTGGGCTGGAGCATCGCGAGGTTCGTCTTGCCGCAGGCACTCGGGAACGCGGCGGCCAGGTGGAACTGCTTTCCCGCGGGCGACGTCGCGCGGATCAGCAGCATGTGCTCGGCGAGCCAGCCCTCGTCGCGCGCCATCGCCGAGGCGATCCGCAGCGCGAAGCACTTCTTGCCGAGCAGGGCGTTGCCGCCGTAGCCCGACCCGTAGGACCAGATCTCCCGGGTCTCCGGGAAGTGCACGATGTACTTCGTGTCGTTGCAGGGCCAGGGGACGTCGGCCTGGCCGTCGGCCAGCGGCGCGCCGACCGAGTGCACGGCCGGGACCCACTGCTGCCCGCCGTCGATCAGGTCGACGATCCGCGCCGACACACGCGTCATGACGTGCATGGACACGACGACGTACGGCGAGTCCGTGATCTCGATCCCCACCTGGGAGATCGGTCCGCCGACGGGTCCCATCGAGAACGGCACCACGTACATGGTGCGGCCCCTCATGGATCCGGCGAAGACGCCGTTCAGCTCCGAGCGCATCGCGTCGGGAGCGACCCAGTTGTTGGTGGGGCCGGCGTCCTCCTCGCTCCGGGAGCAGATGAACGTGCGCGACTCGACGCGGGCCACGTCCGCCGGGTTCGAGCGGGCGAGGTAGGAGCCGGGGCGCTTCTCCTCGTTCAGCTTGGTCAGGGTGCCCGCCTCGACCATCTGGTCGATGAGTCGCTGCTTCTCCTCGGCGGACCCGTCGCACCAGACGATCTCGTCGGGCTGGGTCAGCTCGGCGACGTCGTTCACCCAGGTGCGGACGTCGAGCTGGTGCCCGACGGCGGTCCCGGCCGGGTCCTCGGGAAGTGTTGCCTGGGGAGAGGCGCCGGCGCCGAACGACGCGCCGGCTTCGGAGGTCTCCGAGACGAGCTCGGCGACCAGGCGGGTCCGTCGGGGATTGGCGAGGAACGACATGCTGGCTCCCATCTGCAACAAGTGGCTGGGTTTCCACTCTCGCTCGGGACGGGGCCGTTTTTCCATGACACGGGCTGTGAAGATCGGCCGATCTTTACGTATGCTGAAGTGGAGAGTTCTTGTGCGAGTGATCTGGCGCACACTCCGTTCCCCGAGCGAAGGACAGGCGAAGACGTGACCCCCCAGCGACCGTCGTCGGACACGAACATCATGGGCGGGACGGCCGGCGACGAGCCCGACCTCATCACGCTCGGACGGCGCGTCCGGCACGCCCGGACCACCGCCGGGCTCACGCTGGACCGGCTCGGCGAGCAGGTGGACGCCGCGCCGAGCCTGCTCAGCCTGATCGAGAACGGCAGACGAGAGCCCAAGCTGTCGTTGCTGCGCTCGATCGCTGCCGCGCTCGGCCTGACCCTGAACGACCTGCTCGACCCCGAGCCGCCGTCGCGCCGGGCAGCCCTGGAGATCGCGCTGGACCGTGCCCAGCGCGGGCCGCTCTTCGCGGTGCTCGGGCTGCCGGCGGTCAAGCCGTCGCAGAAGCTGGCGACGCCGGTGCTGGAGCAGCTCGTCGGGCTGCACGACGAGCTTGCGCGGCGGGCCGAGGAGGCGATCGCCACGCCAGAGGAGGCGCGGCGCGCCAACACGGAGCTGCGGCTGGAGCGTCAGGCGCGGGACAACTACTACCCGCAGTTCGAGCAGCTCGCGGAGGATCTGGTGCGGGATGCCGGGTACACGGGCGGGGCGCTCACGCACCGCACCGTCGCCGTCCTGGCCGAGCGCCTCGGCTTCACGATCCTGCACGTGAACGACCTGCCGCGGTCGGCCCGCAGCGTGACCGACCTGCGCAACGGCCGGATCTACCTGCCGCCGGCATCGGTCCCGGGCGGTCACGGGCTGCGGTCGCTGGCGTTGCAGGCGATCGCGCACCGGGTGCTGGAGCACGAGCGGCCGCGCTCCTACGCGGAGTTCCTGCGGCAGCGCGTCGAGATCACCTACTTCGCGGCGGCCTGCCTGGTGCCGCAGTTCGCCGCGGTGCCGTTCCTGGACGAACGCAAGCGCGAGAGGGACCTGGCGGTCGAGGACTTCCGGGATGCGTTCGGCGTCACCCATGAGGCGGCGGCGATGCGCCTGACCAACCTGGCTACGGTGAAGCTCGGCATCCCGCTGCACTTCCTGCGCGTGGGGGACGACGGCGCGCTGTTCCGCGGCTACGAGAACGACGGCCTGCGGTTCCCGCAGGACCCGACGGGCGCGATCGAGGGGCAGCTCATCTGTCGCCGCTGGGCCGCGCGCGAGGCGTTCGACCGGCGCGACGTGGCGACCGAGTACTACCAGTACACCGACACGCCCACCGGGACGTACTGGTGCTCCACGCAGACCGGGTCGGGCGACACGGGGGCGTTCTCCATCGAGGTGGGCGTGCCGTACGCGCACGCGAAGTGGTTCCGCGGCCGGGACACGCGGGTACGGAAGTCGTCCACGTGCCCCGACCCGGCGTGCTGCGCGCGCCCGGCGCCCGAGCTGGCCGAGCGCTGGTCCGACGCGGCGTGGCCGTCGGCGCGGATGCACCAGCAGGTCCTGGCGGCGCTGCCGCGCGGCGCGTTCCCCGGAGTGGACGACGCCGAGGTGTACGCGTTCCTGGACCGGCACGCGCCGGACTGAGGGCGCCGGAGAGCCGCGGTGACGCCGCCCGCGCGGGACGATGATCGGTCCTTCCGCGAGTGATCGGCAGATTGAACGGCCGATCACTCACGAACGGACCGATCACAGGGGCCGGTGGACGGGGAGTCAGGGCTCCGGGGTGACCCAGAGGTGGATGGTGCCGCCCTCGGGAAAGGCCAAGAAAGCCGAAGGCACGCCGTTTGGTGACTCCGCCTTCCAGATCATTCCCGGGGGAACCCCTTCTTTCGCCTCACGGTGAATCTCCAGCTCGAAGTTCGACACGATGTCGTCGTCCTGCAGCAGGTCCTCGAGCGAGGCGCCTC
This sequence comes from Myceligenerans halotolerans, assembly GCF_054782975.1. NCBI lineage: Bacteria > Bacillati > Actinomycetota > Actinomycetes > Micrococcales > Promicromonosporaceae > Myceligenerans > Myceligenerans halotolerans. The sequence continues at coordinate 89,729 of NZ_BAAGRL010000016.1, read as the reverse complement.
GCAACTCACCCGGTCCAACGCCACCGTCCTTGCCGGCCATGTCGGCCTTGATGGCGGCCTCGAGCTCGTCCTCGGTCATCTCCTTGTCCTCAAGGCCCCAGGCTTCGATGTTGTCCAGCCGCTTCTGGTACTCGACGTGCCCTTCCCGGTCGTCGTTCCAGGCATTGACCTTCTCGGTGAGGTGCGCGTCGTAGAGCGCCTGGATATCGGGCGACATCTCGTCGTACGAACCCGACTCCGGGAGGACCGTACGGATCCAATTCCAGACGATCCCATCTCCTAAGTCATCGGAGGTGCCCGCAATCTCCAGCAATGCATGAGACGTCGTGTCGTACAGGTACGTCTCGGTGGGCAAAGAGCGATCGGCGATCACGGTTTCGTCGACCTCGAAGCTGACAACCGTCCCCGTCCGGCCCATCGAGTCCTCTCGCTCGCCCTCGATCTTCGTTCCAGGAAGGCCGGTCAGGACTTCCCAGGCCGCATCTCGCAGTTCGGCCGTAGCCATCGAGTCCAGCATGCTCATCACCTGCCCACGAACAAAGGAAACAGCGGACGGGTTGCCTCGATACTCGTCCGCCACTGCGGCCTCACCACCCCGGCACTCCTCGGGCAGGTCGACATAGATGATGTCCCCGAACTCGCCCGACTCTCCTCTCTGCACAGATGCCATGCTCTCCGGAGGCTCCCCGACGGCCTCACCGGGTTCGGCGTGCTCTTCCAGCGCAGCCTTCTCCAGCTCGTAACCGGTGAAGAGGCACGCTTCGAGTGCCGCGGGTTCGGTCGGGAGGGCATAGAAGTCTTCCCATCGGAGGGGCCCACCGAACCCGAACCTCAGGCCGAACACCTCGGGGACGAACGGTCCTCCGCCCCCTTCGGCCTCTTCCTCAGTCTTCTCAATGTTACGAATGACGAAGCCGAACGAATCGCGAATGCTCCATACCTCGCCGCGAATCGTTTGGGGCGGCTCGGAATCCTGCCACGACTTGGTCGCGTACACCGATCGCCAGTACCCCGCGTCCAGGTACTCCTGTGCTTCCTCCGACAGTTCCGGTTCCGCCTCCGTGCTCGGCTCGGCCGACGTCGTCGGCGTCCCCGGGAGCACGGTCCGGTCGGCGGTGTTCCACGGCTGCGCCGCGACCGCCCAGCCGCCGCCACCCAAAGCCAGCGCCGTGACCAGGGTGAACGCAGCCGCCTGGCCGGCCCTCCGCCGTCGGGCAGCGCGGAAGACGCCGGAGGTGTCCACGGTGATCTCCGGTGCGACGCGCTCCGCGTAGGACCGCAGGTCGTTCGTCTCGTGCGGGTCCGGCCGGCCGCCGTGCGGCGCCGGACGCTGATCGTTGGTGCTCATCGTGCGCTCCCTCCGCGCTCGTTCTGCCGGGGTTCGTCCTGGCCAGGTGTGTTGTGGCCGGACTCGTTCCGGTCGTGGTCGTTCAGCAGCCTCCGCAGCTTCACGAGCCCGCGTGAGGACTGCGACTTCACGGTTCCGACGGACACGCCGAGCGCGGCGGCCGTCTCCTTCTCGCTCAGTCCCTCGAGGTGCCGGAGCACCACGATGCGTCGTTGCTTGCGGCTCAGCAGGGCCAGTGCCCGGACCAGCCGGTCGCGTTCGGCATGCACGTCGGCCGACGACGGCGCCGCGCCCTCCGGCAACGAGTCCGGATCCGAGAGCATCTCCCTCCGGTGCTTGCGCCAGGAGTCGATCCGCAAGTTCGACAGCACTTTCCGGGCATAGGCCAGCGGCTCGCCCTGACGGACCTTGCCCCAGTGGGCCCACACCCGCACGAACGCCTGCTGCACGAGCTCTTCGGCCTGATGCTCGTCACCGCACAGGAACCAGGCCGTGCGGGCGAGCGCCGCCGACGACTCGGCCATGAATGCGGTGAACTCGGCCTCGCGGCTCGTGGGGCTGTCGGCTACAGCGTCACGGACGCGCGAGCCTGACGGCGGGGAGACGACCACTCGCACGGCCTCCGCCGTCGGTCCAGGTCGTGGTGGGTCAGCGGGGCTGCTGCGCCCCTGCGCGATCGCTGTCATACCCGGTTCACGGATTCGCGTCCGGAAAGGTTGAGTGCCATGGCGCGTAGTTTGGCGCCCGTGGTCCGGGCCGGGGGCCGTCGTCATGGGCGGGAGCGTTTGAAAACTCAGGGTTCCCTGGAAGGGCACACAGCGCGGGCAGGTAGCTTGGCGCCCGTGGCTACCAACCTTGCGTGTGTCGGACTGGACGTGAAGACCCGGAGCGCGTTCCGGGACCTCGTGCACGGGGTTCTCCCCGAGGCGAAGACGATCGCCGAGGAGAATAACGTAGGCCTGCACGTCTGGACCGACGCGACGGGTGCGCGGCTCATCATCACCACCGAGAGCGACCTGGTGCGGGCGGTGACGACGTCGTACGCGGGGCCGCTCGGCGCGCGGCTCGCGGACGTGCGCGCGGCCGACGGCGGCCTCGCCATCGCCGAGATCGTGGACGCCGACGACGACATCCTCGCGGGCGTCGCCTGCGAGCTCGAGGAGCTTCAGTTGCTGGGCGACGCCGAGGACGTGCCGGCGGGGGACGCCTGCATCGTGGGGCTCGGACGCTCGGTGGAGGTGTTCGACGGGCCGGAGGCGTTCCTGGCGTCCGACTCCAGCCGCATGACCTTCGCGGGCGAGGACGCCGCGGACGAGGACGGCGAGCCGATGCGCTTCGAGCCGGAGTCGTTCAGCCCCGACGGCGCGTTCACCATGCAGGTCGACGCCGTGGCCCGGGTGAACGGGACGGTGCTCGACGTGACGCGGCACGCGGTGGAGCGCACCGGCCAGGCGTTCACGGCCGCGCAGATCCGCACCGGTGGCTTCGAGGTGACGCTGTGCGTCCCGGCGGGCGAGCCGGACCTGGCGCCGGGCCAGGTCGTCGCGGCAAACACCTACCTGGTGGCGTCGATGCCGAGCTTGCTGGTGGCGTGAACAGCAAGGAGGGCACAGAGTGACCAGCACCTATCAGGCCACCGTCACCCGCGAGGACGGGTGGTGGATGGTTCACGTCCCCGAGATCGACGGCCTCACCCAGGCCCGGCGGCTCGCCGACGTCGAACAGATGACACGCGAACTCGTCGCCGTCACCCGGGGGGAGGGGAGCCGATCGGCGATCCGTAGCCGGCTACGGCGTCGCCTCGTCTTCGGGCTCGAGCTCGTCGGCCGCCCGGACCACCTGCCCGAACCCGCACCTGCCCTCGACCTGCACGCGGATCGGCCACCGCCCGGGCAGCCCCACCTCGACGACGGTCCCGACGGCGCCGACGAGCTGCGGCGACCCGCCCACGATCCGCACACGCGGCGTTGGCGGCCAGTCCTGCGGCCCGCGCGCCGCGCTCACCACTCGACCTCCCGCACTGCAGAGACCGGAACGGACACGATGCCGTTGCCGCCGTCGATCGCGATGCCCAGGTCGACGCCGACCCGCTCCCGGCCCTTCGCGAGCAAGCGGCCGACCTGGCCGGCGAACCGGCCGGACGTGATCAGTACCGTCGTGATCTCCTCGGCTTCTGCGCTCATCGCTGCCCCCGGCGCAGGCGCTCGACCCAGTCGTCGACGCCGACGTGCTCCCAGCAGTAGGCCTCGCCGAGCTCGGCGATGCCGGGGCAGTCCGGGGCGTAGCAGCGGGTCTCGCTTATGTGGCGGATCGGGGGACGCGTGCCTGGCGATGCGATGGCCATGTCCACGAGCGTTCCATCCGTCGGCATTCTCCGACATAGGTTTACATGCGGAGATGAAAACATAAGTAGAGGTTATGGCGAGATGGTGATGCGCACCGATAGCCTGACCAGGCCAGAAACACACCGACCATGGAGGAAAACCGTGGACCTGCGTTTCATGTGGAAGGACGAGAAGAGCGGCCTCGAAGGCTGCCCCGCGCTCTACGAGGCCCCCGGCGGCTACGTCGTCCAGGGCGTCAAGCTGGACGACGAAACCCGCGCTCAGCTCCGCCAGCTCGCCGACGACGAGGACGGTGTCTTCGTCCCGGCAAACGTGCTCGACCGGCTCAGGGGTCTCTGAGTGCGGTCTATCGACTGGGACGAGTTCCGGGATCGCATCGCCAAGGCGCACACGGCCCTGCGCCTGGAGCGGCAACCGTCCTACGCCATGGCCTACGAGGAGGAGAGCATCAACGCGTTCCTCGCGGGAGACCCGCAGGACCCGACCACAGTTCCCGAGTTCGCCGAGTACTTCCGGCGCGTCGCCGACCGCACCGCGGCCGGGAACCGGATCGAGCGCGTGAGAGTCCATCAGGACCCGCCCACCGACTACCAGCGGTGGGTGCGATGGCTCGGCCGCTGGAACGAAGAGGCAGGCGAAGTCATGCGCTACACCACGCCGGAGAGGGCTGCTGCCGCAGGGCTCGACGCGGCGGGACCCGACGACTGGTGGCTGCTCGACGACGCGGTGCTGCTGCGCATGGTGTACGCAGAGCCGGGTGTCGCCACTCTCTACCTCGTCGACGACGAGGCGGAGATCGCCAAGGCGAAGGAGTGGTGGCAGCTCGCCCTGCGCGCCGCGTCCTGACGATGACATCACCGCACGACGGCAGTGACCACCTGCTCGCGCTCGGCCGCTACCTGCGGGCCCTGCGCGAGCAGGCCGGCCTCACCGGCGGCCAGCTCGCCCAGGCGCTCGGCTGGAAGCAGCCGCGCGTCAGTCGCCTGGAACTCGCTCGGCAGAACATCTCACCCGCCGACGTCGATGCGTGGGTCGCTGCGACGGGCGGCACCGAGCGCGACCGCACGCTGCTGCTCGGCATGCTCGACCAGGCCCGCGAGGACCAGCACGCCTGGCGCTCACGCTTCCGCCGCGGCCAGGCCTCCGTACAGGCTGGCTACAACACGCTGATGGCACGAACGAGACGCGTACGGGTCTTCACCACCGCAATCATCCCGGGCATGCTCCAGACCCCCGCGTACGCGGCAGCCGTCCTCACCGCCGCGGCCTGGCAGGCAGGCACCCCCACCGACGACGTCGCCGAGGCGGTCGACATGAGGATGCGACGGCAGGCGTACCTCGACGACTCCCGACGCCGGTTCCATTTCCTACTGCACGAACCTGCTCTCCACCCCGGCCTGGCGTCGACCGACGTCATGCGCGAGCAACTCAACCGCCTCACCGAACTCGACCGGCCGAACGTCCGCCTCGCCGTGCTCCCGCTCGGCGTGCCGTTGAACGTGATGCCCCTGCACGGGTTCACGATGCTCGACGACCTCGTCGTCGTCGAGACCCTCTCCCGTGAGCACCGGTACTCAGGCCCCGAGGCGGATGCCTACATGCGCGCCTTCTCCGAGATGTGGTCCGCAGCGCTCACGGGCGACGAAGCGCGGGCGACGCTTCAGCGGGTCACCGAGGAGTAGATCAGGCATCACTCACCAGCATGAAGCCGCCCATGAGCGGGATCGACCCGCCGTCGGGTCAGGAACAAATCACGCCATTGGCACCATATCGGTGTGAGGCACCTCACACCAGCACTCTGGTGGAGGCTCGGGCGGGCGGCGCGTGGCGAAGCGAGTGGCGGGCGGCGCGCGGCAGGGGCGGTCAGCCGCGCGGGCCGCCGCGGGCGTCCAGGCGGTCCAAAAGGGTCGCGAACGTGTTGCCGACGCGGAGGCCGTCGTGCTCGAACTCGTTCGTCACCCAGGCCTCCGTGTTGCCGACGTGGTCGGCCGTGGCCAGCGAGAACCCCGCGTCCACGAACATGTCGTCGTGGTAGACGGCGGCCTCGACCGGGATCTCGTTCGAGGCGAGCCGGTCCAGGTCGTACAGGTCTCCCCAGCCCTCCCACGAGGCCAGGGCGTCGGCCGCGGCGGCGAACGGCCGGAGCGCCGCGATCTCCTCGAACATCCAGGGGTAGATCATCTCGCCCGTCAGCAGCAGCGGGCGCGCGTCTTCCGCGAACGCCTGGTCCGCGTCGCGCACCGACTGCGCCGCCCACGCCGTCGGGCCGGTGTGGGACTGCGCATAGATCGACTCGTGCAGCACCGCGTACAGCGGGCGGTCGACGAAGTCGGTCGCGGCGGCGACGGACGCCAGGAACGTGTCGGTGAGATCGGCGTCTGGCGCGGCCGTTCGGGCGCCGCGTCCGCCTCCGGGGGCGTCCGGCCTGTCCGCCGCGGCGCCGCCCGCGTCCGCACGGCGGTCCACCGCCTTCATGCCCGCCCCGCCACGACCGCCGTCGTCGAGATCGTCGAGCGCCTCGTCGAGGATCCAGTGGACGCGCTCGAAACCCGGGCCCATGCCGAAGTCCATGCCCAGGCTCTGCAGGCGGCGGACGCTGAGCGGGGCGCCGTCGGGGAGCGTGACGTCCCCGGCGCCGAGCCGGTCGGCGACCCGCCCGAGCAGCTCCGCGGCGTGCGGGTACCGCCTGCGGAACCGCGCGTTCTTTCCGGCGACGCGCGGCTGCGTGCGCCCGTACACCTCGCGGGCCGACGCCGTCAGGCTGGGCAGGCCGCCCGTCACCAGGCTCGCGTTCACGCCCTCGGGGGCCAGCGACAGGTAGGTCATCGTGATGAAGCCGCCGTACGACTGGCCGAGCGTCGTCCAGCGCTTGCCCTCGTAGATCGCGTCGCGGATGTACTCGGCGTCCCGGACGATGCTGTCCGCACGGAAGTGCGTGAGGTACTCGGCCTGGGCCCCCGCGTCACCGAGGGCGTTCAGGGCCGCGCCGCGGACCGCCGTCGAACGGCCGGTCCCGCGCTGGTCGAGCAGCACTACGCGGAAGCGTTCCAGCGCCGAGCCGACCCAGCCGTCCGGGCCCGTCGGGCGTGGTCCCTTGCCGCCGGGGCCGCCCTGCAGGAAGACGAGCAGGGGGAGGTCGTCCTGCTGCTTGGTCGGGTCGACGAGCTCGCGGACGAAGACGGTGAGCGAGCGCCCGTCGTCGGGATCCGACCAGTCGAGCGGCACGTCGACGCGCCGATCGGTGACATGGACGCCGGGCAGTGTGTAGCTGAGAGACACGCCCCAAGACTAGAGTGCGGCGCCGCCGCCTCGTCGACCACGAGATCGGCGTCATCAGCACGAGGTTCTGGCGCATCACCCGAGAGGGCCCGGCGTCCGCCTCGTGGCTGCGACTCCGACCTCGTGGTCGAGGGGCAGCTGTCGGTCACAGCTCCAGGAGCATGCGGGAGTTGCCCAGGGTGTTCGGCTTGACGCGGGCCAGGTCGAGGAACTCGGCGACGCCGTCGTCGTGCGAGCGCAGCAGCTCCGTGTAGACGTCGGGGCTCACCGGCGTGCTGTCGATCTCCTCGAAGCCGTGCTTGCGGAAGAACTCCACCTCGAACGTCAGGCAGAAGACCCGGCGCAGGCCGAGATCGCGCGCACGGTCGAGCAGACCCTCCACGAGCTGGTGCCCCACACGCCGCCCGCGCGAGCCGGGATCGACGGCCAGCGTGCGGATCTCGGCCAGGTCCTCCCACATGACGTGCAGCGCCCCGCAGCCGACGACGCCGGCTACCGCGGACGCACCGGTGTGTTCGGGGTCGACGGTGTCTGCCGCCGGGGATGCACCGGTGCGCTTGGGGCCGACGACGGCGGGCGTGGCAGAGCCGGGCACGGACGTGACGGCACCTTCGGGACCGGCCGCGCCGCGACCGCCGTCGTCCACCATGACCTCCGCGACCAGGAACTCCTGGACCGCCTCGTAGTACCCCACCCACTCCTTGGCCAGCAGGATCCGCTTCTGGGCGTACGGCTCCACGAGGGCCCGGATGGCCCGCACGTCGGCAGGCCTGGCGGGCCTGATGTTCACGGTCACGCCGCCCACAGTACGCGTGCCGCTCTTGCGTCCGTCCACGTCCCGTGGTGGGTTGTCGATATGGCATCCACGCGGCTGACCCCAGAGTCCCGAGCCCAGGCCCTGGCCACCCTCGAGGCGAGCACCGACATCGCCACCGAGCTCGACGTGCTGGTCATCGGCGGCGGCGTGACCGGCGCCGGTGTCGCGCTCGACGCCGTGACCCGCGGGCTGTCGACCGCGCTCGTCGAGGCGCAGGACTGGGCGCAGGGCACGTCGAGCCGCAGCAGCAAGCTGGTCCACGGCGGGCTGCGCTACCTGCAGATGCTCGACTTCGAGCTCGTGCACGAGGCCCTCACCGAGCGGGACCTGCTGCTTCGTGAGCTCGCGCCGCACCTGGTCCGGCCCGTGCCGTTCCTCTACCCGCTGGAGCACCGTGTCTGGGAGCGCGCGTACGTCGGGACCGGTATCGCGCTGTACGACATCCTCGCGACGCTCACGCCCGGCCGCAGGCCGATGCCGTTCCACCGTCACCTGACCCGGGCGCAGATGGAGGTGAAGTTCCCGGATCTCGCGCACGACGCCGCGGTCGGCGCCGTGCAGTACTGGGACGCCTCGGTCGACGACGCGCGTCTCGTGACCACACTGGTGCGGACCGCGGCCTCGTACGGCGCGCACGTCGCGAGCCGCACCCAGGTGGTCGGGCTGACGCAGGGCAGCACGGGCGCGGTGAACGGCGCCGTCGTCGTCGACCTGGAGACCGGCCGGGAGATCACGGTCCGTGCCCGCGCGGTGATCAACGCGACCGGCGTGTGGACGGAGGAGACGCAGGATCTCGCCGGCCAGCCGGACAGCCCGGCGGGTGGCCTGCGCGTGCTCGCGTCGAAGGGGATCCACCTGGTGGTGCCGCGCGACCGGATCCGGGGACACGTCGGGCTGATCCTGCAGACCGAGAAGTCGGTGCTGTTCGTCATCCCCTGGTCGCGCTACTGGATCATCGGGACCACGGACACGCCCTGGCGCCTCGACCCCGTGAACCCGGTCGCCACCAGCGCCGACGTCGACTATGTGCTGGAGCACGCCAACTCGGTCCTCGCGCATCCGCTCACGCGCGACGACATCATCGGCACCTACGCGGGCCTGCGGCCGCTGCTGCAGCCCGGCACCAAGGAGGGCACGTCGAGCGCCAAGGTGTCGCGCGAGCACACGGTCGCCTCGCCCACCGCGGGGCTCACCGTGATCGCGGGCGGCAAGCTCACCACCTACCGGGTCATGGCGAAGGACGCCGTCGACTTCGCCATCGGACAGCGGGCGGCGGCGCTGCCCAGCATCACCCACCAGATCCCGCTCACCGGCGCGGTCGGGCTCCGGGCGGTCCAGCGGCAGGCCCGGGCCTGGGCCAAGCGGTTCGGCTGGAACCCGCCGATGGTCGACCACCTGCTGCACCGTTACGGCTCCAACCTGACCGACCTCGTGGAACTGTGCGAGGCGGACCGCAGCCTGGCGCTGCCGCTCGAGCACGCGCCCGCCTACCTGCGAGCCGAGGTGCACCACGCCGTGACGCACGAGGGCGCGCTGCACCTGGAGGACGTGCTCGCGCACCGCACCCGACTGATCTACGAGGTCTCGGACCGCGGCGTCGAGGCCGCCGCCGAGGTCGCGGGCATCGTGGGGCCCATCCTGGGCTGGGACGACGCCGTGACGCAGCGCGAGATCGATGCCTGGCGGAGCCGGATCGACTCCGAGCTGGAGGCGCTGCGCGCCCCGGACGACGAGACGGCGGAGGAAGCGGTGCGGGGCGCGGACCGCATCGCGCCGTGGCAACCACTGCGGACGTCGTAGCTTCGGTGTGGGGGCCGGGTCATCTCGGCAGGCGGAGGCGGCCCCTGGAGTCCTGTTCCGCCAGGCCGTCCTCGATGAGGCCCGCGATGGCGCGGTCCAGCTGGGCCAGGCGGGTGGACGCGTCGGATCGGTCGTGGGCGCGCCGGCCACCGGCGTCGGACGGTGATCCGGGCGTCACGTGACCGGCCGCGGACCGTGATCCGGGCGCCGGGCGACCGTCGTCGGGCAACGAGGCGAGCGCCGCGCGACCGGCGTCGTCGGCGATCGATCCGGCTCCTGGGACCCATGCCTCGACGAGGAGGGACCGGTCGACCGGACCTTCCGCGTCCCGGAGCGTCGCCATGATCCGGCCGCGGCACTGCCGGTCCGTCCCGTGCCATGCCTGGGTACGACGGCGGCCCGCGTGTGCGTCGGGCGGTGAGCCCGCGGCCCTCCAGGCGCAGAGTCCGGCGACCGGGCAGGCGTCGCAGCGCGGGGACCGGGCGGTGCAGACGAGCGCGCCGAGTTCCATGGAGGCCGCGGCCCACCGAGCGGCCTCGGCGTCGCCGGCCGGGGCGATCGCCGTGGCGAGGGCACGCTCGGCCGCCGTGTACGACGGCGCCGGCAGCGCGGTTCCGCCGATCGTGCGGGCCAGTACCCGGCGGACGTTGGTGTCGACGACGACGGCGCGCCGCCCGTACGCGAACGCGAGCACCGCGGCGGCGGTGTACTCGCCGATCCCGGGCAGGGCGCGCAGCTCGTCCTCGGTGCGGGGGACCACGCCGTCGTGCCGCTCGACCACGGCGGCGGCGCACTCCTGCAGCCGGAGGGCGCGGCGCGGGTAGCCCAGCCGGCCCCAGGCGCGCAGTACGTCGGCGGTGTCGGCGCGGGCGAGGTCGGCGGGCTCCGGCCAGCGCTCCATCCACGACCGCCAGGCCGGCTCGACGCGGGCGACCGGGGTCTGCTGCAGCATCACCTCGCTGACCAGGACGCCCCACGGGGTGCGGTCCGGGGCACGCCACGGCAGGTCGCGGGCGGCATGGGTGAACCAGTCGGTGACGGTGGCGCGCAGGACGGCGTGCCCGGCGGCGCCGGCAGGGGAGGAGGTCACGGGGACCCATTCTCTCCCTCCGCGCATGATGCGCCGGCCGCGGAGGACGCCGCCGGCGTCGTCGGGCCAGGGGAGCCGGCGGGCGGTCGGTGTCTCTGCGTGGTCGGGGGTTTTCCGTGTGGTCGGTCAAGTGATTGACCGACCACACGGAAAACCCCCGACCACAGATCGGGGTGGCGGGGTCGGCCGCGGGAGGGGGCCGGACCAGGTCCCTGGTGGCGGAGCGTCCAGCGGGGAGTGCAGGGAGGGCGGCGCGGCTTCCGCAGGGCGGCGACGTAGTTGCCTACTGTTGATCCCGTTGCATCTGGTCGGGACCGTGGGGAGAGTCGGTGCAGGCAAGCGAGTCGGGGACTGCCGGACGGCGTCGGGCCGTGGTGGTCATGGTGATCGTCGCGGTACTGGTGGTGGCCGGGGTCCTGGTGGTCCGTGCGATGTGGCCGCGCGAGGCCGCGCAGATCGTGAGCGACGCCAAGGTGCACCCGCCGGCACCGGCGGACCCGGCGGGCGGCGCTCGGACGTGCGAGGCCGACGACCTCGACGTCCGGCTCGCGGCGGATCGCACCACGGCCGCGGAAGGGCAGCCGGTGGTGTTCACGGTGACGCTGGAGAACACCGGCGCGACGCCGTGCCTCGTCAACGGCGCCGACGCGAACCGCCCCGTGACCGTGTGGGCCGGCGAGACGGGGCGGGACGCCGAGCGGGTGTGGTCGTCCGCGGACTGCGACGACGTGGGCGAGCGCATGTTGCTGCTCGGTTCCGGGTCGGTCGACACCCAGGAGGTCCGGTGGTCGGACGTGCGCTCCGAGCCGGGGTGCGAGCGGGTGCGGAAGGCCATCGAGCCCGGGATCTACAGCGCGCGGGTGACGGTGGAAGACGTCGAGGGCGCGGGCAGTCAGGTGGTGCAGCTCACCAGGCCGGAGCCGCCGAAGCCGAGCCCGTCGCCGTCGCCGTCGCCGTCGTCGTCGGGGGAGCCGTCGGCGACGGCGGAGTCATCGGCGGCGCCGAGCGCGACGCCGTCGGGCGCGGAGGAGTAGGGCGGGGACGATGCGGGCGGGGACGGGCCGGGCGGGGTCGAGCCGGGCGGGGAAGAGCTGAATGGTCGGTACTTCGTTGAATGATCGGCAGATCGAAGTGCCGATCATTCAACGAAGTACCGACCACACCGGGGCTGCCGGTCGGGGGTGCGGGCCGGAGTGCCGACCGCGTCTGGGCCACCGCTCGGGCACGCGGGCACGCGAGCGTGAGACGTCGAGTCACGCGCATGACCACCCGCAGCCCAGCACGATCAGGCCGCGAGAGCGATCCTCACGGGTCAGACGTAGCGTTCCAGGATGCTCGACTCCGCCATCCGCGAGAGGCCCTCCCGGATCGCGCGAGCGCGCTGATCGCCGACGCCGTCGACCGACATGAGGTCGTCGACGCTGGCCGCGAGCAGCTTCTGCAGGCTGCTGAAGTGTGCGACGAGGCGCTCGATCGTGACGTTCGGCAGCCGCGGGACCTTGGACAGGAGACGGTAGCCATGTGGCGCGACGGCGGCGTCGAGCGCGTCGCCCCCGCCCGGCATGTCGAGGACCCGCCCGATCTGCGACAGGTCCAGGAGCTGCTGGAACGACAGCGTGGCGAGGGCCTGCTGCACCTCGTCGAGCGTGCGCCCCTTGCGTCCGAGCACGTAGTCGCGGATGACGAACTCGCGGTCGGAGCCGACATCGCCGATGAGTTCGTCGAGCTGGAGTGCGAGCAGCCGGCCGTCGACGCCGAGCTCGATGACGTAGCCCTTGATCTCGTCGGAGATGCGCCCGACCATCTCGAGGCGCTGCACCACCGAGCAGACGTCGCGCACGGTGACCAGGTCCTCGATCTCCAGGGCCGACAGGGTCCCGGACACCTCGTCGAGGCGGGCGCGATAGCGCTCCAGCGTGGCCAGCGCCTGGTTCGCGCGGCCGAGGATCGTGTCCGAGTCCTCGAGAACATGCCGCTTGCCACCCACGTAGAGGGCGACGATCCGCATCGACTGGCTCACCGAGATGACGGGGAATCCGGTCTGCTTTGAGACGCGCTGGGCGGTGCGGTGCCGGGTGCCGGACTCGGAGGTCTCGATGGTGGGATCCGGCAGGAGCTGGACGGCCGCACGGCGGATGCGGCCGGCGGTGCGGTCGAGGACCACCGCACCGTCCATCTTGGACAGCTCGCGCAGACGGGTCGCCGAGAACTCGACGTCGAGCTCGAAGCCGCCGGAGCACATCTCCTCGACCGACTCGTCGAGGCCGAAAACGATGAGGGCGCCGGTGCGGCCCCGCAGGATGCGTTCGAGCCCGTCACGCAGCTCGGTTCCGGGCGCCACGGCGGCCAGCGTCTCGCGGAGGAGTTCTTCTGCTTCCGTCGGTGTCGTGGCCACGGAGAAATCCTACGTCGTGTGGTCGCCCGGTAGTCGTTTGTTTCAAAGCCGTGACGTGAACGGCTCGTGGGCTACTCCTGGCGATATGGGTGAATTGATTTTTCACCCTACTTGCCGCGTGTGGCCTGCGCCAGGGTCATCGCCTCGCGGATGTGCTGCGCCTCCAGCAGTTCCATCCCCTCGGGTGCGGTCACACCGGTCCCTGCAGGGACGACGGCGCGCCGGTAGCCCAGCCGCGCGACCTCGCCGAGCCGGCGTTCGAGCCCGGTGACCGGCCGGATGTCACCCGCGAGCCCGACCTCACCGACGGCGATCGTGGCGGGTGGCAACGGCTCCTCGGTCCGGGCCGAGACCAGGGCGAGCGCGGCAGCCAGGTCCGCCGCGGGCTCGGTGACCCGCGCGCCACCCACCGTCGAGACGTAGACGTCCTGGTCGGCGACCCGGAGCCCCGCGTGCCGGTGCAGCACGGCAAGGATCATCGCGAGGCGGCTGGAGTCGACGCCGCTGGTGGCGCGGCGCGGGTTGGCCAGAGGGCTCGGGGCCACGAGCGACTGGAGCTCGATGGCGAGCGGGCGGCGCCCCTCGAGCGTCACGGTGACACAACTACCGGGTGCGGCGGCGCCCGTGTGCGAGAGGAACAGGCCGGACGGGTCCGGCAGGCCCTCGATCCCGTGCTCCGACAGGTCGAAGCAGCCGACCTCGTCCGTGGGGCCGTACCGGTTCTTCACCGCCCGCACCATGCGGAGCCGGGAGTGCCGGTCGCCCTCGAACTGGCAGACGACGTCGACCAGGTGCTCCAGCGTGCGCGGGCCCGCGATGGTGCCGTCCTTGGTCACGTGGCCGACCAGGACGACGGGCACGCCGCGCTCCTTGGCGGCGGCGATGAGGGCCGCGGCGACCTCGCGGACCTGGGTGGTCCCGCCCGGAGCGCCGTCGACCTCGGCGGACGCGATCGTCTGCACGCTGTCGACGATGAGCAGGTCCGGTTCGACCGCCTCGACGTGCCCGAGCACCGTGGCGAGATCGGTCTCGGAGGCGAGCAGGAGGCTGGGGGCGAGCGCCCCGATCCGTTCGGCGCGCAGCCGGACCTGGCCGGCGGACTCCTCGCCGGTGACGTACAGGACCGTGCGCGGCTCGCCGTCCCGGGCGGATGACCTGCCGGTGCGCGGGGCCGCGGTCCCGGTGGCGCCCGTCGCGAAATTGCTCGCCACGGCGAGCAGCAACGTGGACTTGCCGACGCCGGGCTCGCCGGCGAGCAGCACCACCGCACCGGGGACGAGGCCGCCACCCAGCACCCTGTCGAGCTCACCGACGCCCGTCGGCGTGGCACGTGCGGCCTCGACGTCGATCTCCGCGATCGGCCGGGCGGCGGACCGCGTCGGTGCGACCGCGGTGGTCCGGGGACCTGCCTGAGCCGGGGCGGAGTCGGTCACCGTGCCCCAGGCCTGGCACTCCCCGCAGCGGCCGACCCACTTCACGGTGGTCCAGCCGCACTCCGTGCACGCGTACGCGGGCTTGGCCCGCTTGGTCGTCGTTGTCGCCACGAGGGGGACGGTACCGGGGGTGACCGACATCGACGACGGGACGCGGCCCGGGGGCTTCGCCGTGTCCAAACCGGCAGCGGAACGCGGGCGCGGCGCGGCCGCCCGGGTGGCTGGCCAGTCGCCACCGGGGTACGGCGGCCGACATCGCCGCCGGCAGCCGCCGGACCGCGCGCCCGCGGGTGAGTGAGCAACGTGCGCTCGCGGGCCGACGTCATCCTCGCTCCGAACCGCGCGCCCGAGGGCGTGCGGCGCACGGGCATTCGTCGCCTGTGGTGGCGTCCTCGCGCCGAACCGCGCGCCTCCGGGCGAGTGTCGGTCATGCCGCATAGGGTTCGTATCGCCGCCGGACACCGGCGGGAAGTCTCACTCAGGGAGAGGATCATGACCCACGGGAGCGGGGGACCGAGCGGGCGGGCGCAGCAGCCGGAAGCCCAGGTCCGCAGGTCCGCGGCGGTGTACCGCCGTCGGCGCATCGTGGTCGGTGCGTGCGCGCTGCTGGTGCTCCTGTCCCTCCTCGCGTTCACGGGCCTTGTCTGGCCGGGGCTCCTGCACGCCGAGGAGCCCGAGCCCGTGCCGACCGTCACCGTCACGGCGTCCCCTCCGACGCCCGCGGTGAAGTCGATGCGGCGGCCCGACGGCGAGACGGCCTTCCAGGAGGCGCTCCCGTCCGCGGTCCTGCAGTTCGCGCTGTCGGACATGGCCGAGACCGACGCCGCCGACGAGTCCGACGCCACGGAGGGCTGGAAGGCGACCTACAGCGACGGCGCGGACCTGCGCGTCGTCGTCACCGCGACCCAGTGGCCCGGTGCCGACGAGGCGACGACCTCCGCGGACGCCCTCACGAAGGCCGCCGGCGAGGCCAAGGAGTCGGGCGACGTGAAGGTGGGCGACGACGTGGTGGGTCAGTACGCACTGACCCCGGTCGACGCCGGGGAGCGCACCATGACCTGGCGCAACGGCACGGCCGTGCTCCAGGCGAAGGGCCCCGCCGAGGTGATCAAGGAGTTCTACCGCGCGTTCCCGCTCTGACTGCGAGGATCGCTCTCGCAGCCCGATCGTGTCGGGCTGTGTGCTGGGGGCCGTGCGCGCGACCCGAGTTCTGACCGTGACGAGTGTTCCTGACCCGTGACGAGCGTTCCTGCGAGGATGTCGGCATGACCGAACGCGTGGCGATCCTGGGTACCGGCAACATGGGCGAGGCGGTCCTCGCGGGGGCGATCGGGGCCGGCTGGTCGCCGGGCGACGTCACCGCCACGGTCCGCGCCTCGGAGCACGGCGCGGCGCGCGGAGCGGCGATCCGTGAGCGCCACGGTGTCGCCACCACCACGGACAACGCCGCGGCGGCCGCCGGTGCGGGCCTCGTGGTCGTCGCCGTCAAACCCAAGGACGTGGCCGCCGTGCTCGACGAGATCGCGCCCGTCCTCGCATCCGGCGCCGTCGTCGTGAGCGTCGCGGCCGGCATCACGACGGCGGCGATGGAAGCGCGCCTGCCCGTCGGCACCCCGGTGGTCCGCACGATGCCGAACACACCGGCGCAGATCGGCGCGGGAATCACCGCCATCGCGCCCGGCGCCGCCGCGGACGACACCCACCTCGCACTCGTCGAGCGCTTTCTTGCCGGGACGGGCGACGTTGTCCGGGTCGCCGAGAAGGACTTGGACGCGGTCACCGCGCTGTCCGGGGGAGGCCCTGCCTACGTGTTCACGGTGATCGACGCGCTGGCCGAGGCGGGCGTGCACGCCGGCCTCAAGCGCGACGTCGCCTCCCGGCTCGCCAGGCAGACGGTGCTCGGCGCCGCCCGGCTGACCGTCGAGACGGGTGAGCACCCGGCGATCCTCCGCGAACGTGTCACCTCACCGGCGGGAACCACCGCCGCCGGCCTCCGAGTCCTCGAGGATCGGGGTGTCCGCGCGGCCTTCCTGGCAGCGGTCGAGGCCGCCCACGTCCGCTCGCTGGAACTCGGCGGCTGAAACCCGCCACCGCCCCCGACCCCCACCCCCACCCCGACCCCCACCGCCCCGCCAACCCCCTCACAGGCCCGAACCGCAACCCTTCACCGCCCACCGGTGTCGAACCGCACGTTGAATCGTGCAAATTCGCGAATTGAACGATTCACCGTGCGGTTCGGCGGGGCCTTCCGGGTTCGAGGTGCGGTTCGGCGGGGCTCTTCGGGTTTGCCGTGCGGTTCGGCGGGGCCTTCCGGGTTCGCCGTGCGGTTCGGCCGTGCCTACGGGTTCTGGCGGCGGTTCGGCAGCGCCCGCCGGGGTCACGCAGCGGTTCGGCGCCGGCCATCCACCTCGGGAGCCACCCGGCGATGGACCCCTGTCAATAAGTCCGTTGTGTCTCGGTACGATCTGGGGTCATGAAGCACGCCCGCAATGCCGCGCCCGGCCTGATAGGGGTGGCCCAGAATCTCTTCGCGTCGCTCGGCCCGACCGGCAAGGTGGTCTCCGGGGCCCTCGCCGCCGTCGTCGCGGCCACGCCGTTCGGCGCGTGGAACGCGGTGGCGAACGACGCGATCCCGCTCGCGGCCGACACACCCGTCGAGGTGGGACCGTACGAGGTGGTGATCGAGAAGGTCGTGTCGATGGACGCCCTCGGTGACGTCCAGCCGCGCGACCCGGCCGACAAGCTGCTCATCGTCGTCGCCGAGTTCACGAACACGTCCGAGGTGCCGGCCCGCGGCCATCAGTTCGCCGACATCGTTCCCGCCCCGGTCGGCGCCGGAGTCGTGGACGACGAGAGCCTGCCCGTGCCCGACGACGTCGAACCGGGTGACCGCCCGCTCCCGGCGCGGTACAACATCGCCGACACCGGGGAGATCGACGTGATCAACCCCGGCATGACGTACCGGGTCGCGCTCGTCTGGAACCAGGACGGGGACATCGCCGCCGAGACCGCGCGCGTCGACCTGGCCGAGCTGATGTGGATCGAGGAGGGCTTCGCCGGCCTCGACGACGAGTACTGGCTCCCGAGGGACGAGGTCACCCACAGCGGCATGTTCGACGTCGAGCCGCCGAAGTCGCAGGCTGACGCCAACGCGGGCGACGCGGACGCGGCCGACGGCGACGCGGCCGATGGTGCCGACGCGGGCGACGGTGACGCCGCCGATGGTGCCGACGCGGGCGACGCCGACGCGGCCGACGCCGCCGATGCGGGCACGGCCGACGCCGACGCCAACGCCACCGCGCCCGACGCCTCCGATCCGAACGCCTCCGCCCTCGACGCCACTGCCCCCGCTTCCACGGAGCCTGACGCATGAGCCGCCGCCGCCGGAGGACCGCCTGGCGCACCATCCTCTTCGCGCCGGTCGCCATCGGAGCGGCGACCTGGTTCGTCACGCAGGTACCCCAGGACACGACCGTCGAGCAGCCGTTCGAGGTCGAGGGCGCCGTGGGAGCGACCCTGCGGCTCGACTACGCGGACCTCACCGTGACCGACATCCGCCTCGCGCAGCGGATCGACGGGGACGGGGGCGCGCAGGCCGGCGGTGTGTTCGTCGTGGTCGACGCCGTCTGGGAGGCGGCCGACCGGACACTCTCCATCGGCGGCGCCGAGCTCGTCGACGCCGAGGGTCGCATCCACGCCGCGACGGACCGATCGGGCTGCGCGACCGCGACGAAGGCGTCTCCGGCCTACGGGCAGCGCATCACGTACTGCTTCGATGTCGTGCCCGACGCGCTCGACGGGGCACAGGTCCGGCTCGGGCGTGGCGCCGACGGCGAGGACGGCGCGTTCCAGCGCCGGGACGCCGTCGCCGTCGTGGATCTTGGCCTGGACCGGGCGAGCTTCGAGGAGACCAGTGCCGACGAGACCCCGCTGTGGATCGACGGGCCGGCTCCCGTCGTCCAGCCGGGCACCGGCGCGGAGGGAGACGCATGACCGCCGTCGTGGACGGGCGCGAGCGAGGATGGTGGCGGCGCAATGCCGTCTGGCTCGTGATCCTACCGCTCGTGATCGCGGCGGCAGCCGCCGCGTGGTCGTTCCGGCTCGTGAACCTGTGGTGGTACACGGAACTGGTCGACCAGGTCGACAGCGTCGGTGCGGGGGAGACGGCCCGTTTCGTCGGGGACTACTACGACCTGGGGTTCGACGATCCTGCGCGCGCGAACACCTGGGTGACCCGCGAGGTGGACGTCCGGGTGCTCGACCTCCGGACGGTCGAGGGCCTGCCCCAGTCGGTGACGGCCGAGATCGACCGCATTCCCGACGGCTCGGCGGCATGGGGCATCGATCTGGAGCTGACCGCCGATCCGGGTACCGACCTGGGATCGTGCCAGGTGATCCTGGTGGCGTCCGACGGGACGCGCTACGGCGAACGCGGCCTCGGTGTCAGTGATCCGCTGGGCCAGGGCAACCCGTGCACGCCGCCGGATGAGCTGGACGCGGTCGCGCCGGAAGCCGGGACGTGGCAGACGTCGACGGTCCTGCTCACCCGCGCCGGCGACATCCCCGACGAGATCTGGCTCTCCTTCGGCAACCCGCACTACGTCACGCTCGACGTGCCGTAGCGCCGCTGCGGGCGCGCCCGTTGACCGGCCACGGCACGCCGTCGTCGGTCGACGAGGCGTCCGTGCCATGCTGCACGCCGGTCACGCGATGACCGGGCCCACGCCGGCCCGGCCTGCCGTCACGTGCGTGCCCGACGCCGATCGCGTGTGCTCGACGCCGTCCGCGTGTGCCCGACGCCGTCCGCGTGCTCACGGCGCCACGAACGTCCCCGGGATCGCACCCTCCTCCTCGGCGTCCTCGTCCAGGTCGCCCGCGACCGTCATACCCCGCCCGACCATGGTGTCCACCGCCGCCGCGATCAGCGCCCCGGCCAGTGCGAGCGAGATCGCCGTCCCGACGGCCTGCTCCCACGGCGAGATGACGAGCAGCCACAGACCCGTGTCCACCGGCCCCGTGATCGCGCGCACCGCCCAGCCCACGGCCACGGGCGCGCGCATCACCACCAGGTAGGCCAGGCAGAAGACGAGCATCGCACCGATGCCGCCCCGCCGGATCATCTTCAGCCCCTGCAGGAGCGCCGAGAAGCGCTCCCTCAGCTCCTGGGTCACCGCGGCGAGCGCTTTGCGCAGCCAGCCCGGCATGGTCATCTGGTCGAGCCAGCGGTGCTCGGTGGACGGCGGCGCCATCAGCCGGCGCCCCAGCACGACCGTCCCGATCGCGAGCCAGGCGAGCGGCGCGACGATCACCACGTCGAGCGACTCGACCACCGTGACGAGGCCCTCCGCCGCGCCCGCCGCCGCTTCCGCGATGACCTCGCCCTGCGTGGTCTCCGTCGCGGCGGTGTACGTCCCGACGGACCAGTGCACGAGCGCCCGGTCCTGCACCGCGAACAACAGTCCCCTGCCGAGGGACTCCAGGTCGTAGGCGGCCTGGATGCTCCAGAACACCTCCACCGCCGCGCCGAGCAGGGTCAGGCCGAGGAAGTGCACCTTGCGGTCGAGCAGGCCGAGCAGCCAGCGCAGCACGATCGCGCCTACGACCACCCCCACCAGCGTCCACCCGGTCCAGAGGCCGAGGCGGCCGGAGAAGTCGATCCCCTCGGCGGTGAACATGGCCGTGCTGAACATTTCGTCGGCGGCGACGTCGTTCAGGTACCGCGCGTGGTCACTGTCCATCGTGCCCTCGATCGCGTACACGGCGAGGAACGGGATGAGCACGGCCAGCGCGACGTCGGCCAAGGGCTGCTCGTGGCGCTCAGGGACGGGCGCCGCGTACGACGACGGCAGGCCGCCGGGCGCGTGCGGTGGCAGCGGTGCGCCGGGCCGGAACGTCCGGTTGCCCGACGGCGCGCCGAACACCGCGGGTGGCGCCTCGGCCTGCCGTGGCCGCGTCAGGTTCCCCAGCGAGGGGTAACAGACCCGGAGCATCGCGATGACCGGCAGGAGAAGTCCGAGCGGCAGCGCCAGCAGCACGACCTGCGCCACAAGGGCGTTCCACTTGCTGACCTCGAGGGCTCCCCAGAACGCCGCGCCTCGGAGCGCGACACCGGCGAACCCGAGGGCGAGCAACGCGGGCCAGTGGGCGCCGATCAGCCTTCCGGCGGTCAGTAGGATCCTCATGGGGCTACATAATGACGCAAACCGGACTCGATGCGCGCATTGCTCCGGAGATCGGTCATGATCGGGTGCGTGACAGTCCAACCATCCGCATCGGACGCCCGCGCTACTGCACCGTCCGCGACCGGATCCGCATCCGGTCGATCCACGCGCCGGCCCGCCATGGCCGACGTCGCCGCCCGCGCCGGCGTCTCCCACCAGACCGTGTCCCGCGTGCTGAACGGCAGCCCACGTGTGGCGCCCGAGACCCGCGAACGCGTGGTGCAGGCGATCCGGGAGCTCGGGTACCGGCGCAACGTCGCGGCACGGGCCCTGGTGACCGCGCGCTCGGCGACGCTCGGGGTGATCACCACCTCCTCGGTGCTCTACGGACCGACCAGCACGCTGATCGCCGTCGAGGAGGCCGCGCGGGAGCAGGGCTGGTTCACGTCGGTGGCCACCATCGGCTCGTACGACGCCGAATCCGTGGACCACGTCCTGGAGCACTTCATGAGCCAGGCCGTCGAGGGGGTCGTGGTCATCGCGCCGCAGGACGACGTCGGCCGTGCCGTCGACGCCTTCGACGCGCCCATCCCGGTGGTCCTCATCGCGGCACGGGAGTCCGCGGTGGAGCGCACGATCCCGCTGGCCGTCGATCAGGGGGTGGGCGCCGGGCTCGCCGTCGGGCACCTGCTGGACCTGGGGCACGAGTCGGTGCTGCACGTGGCCGGTCCGCAGGACTGGTTCGACGCGCGGCAGCGCGTCGCGGGCTGGCACGCTGCCCTCACGGATCGCGGGGCCCCCGTCCCGGAGCTGGTCGTGGCCGACTGGTCCGCCGGCCGCGGGTACGACGTCGGCCGCGGGCTGGCCGAGCGCATCGCGGCCGGAGACGGTCCGACGGCGGTCTTCGCCGCCAACGACCAGCTCGCCCTCGGGCTGGCACGCGCGTTCTGGGAGGCCGGGCTGCGCGTGCCGGAAGACGTCTCGCTCGTCGGGTTCGACGACGTCCAGGGTGCCGACCAGTTCATCCCGCCGCTGACCACGGTGCGCCAGCCGTTCGCCGAGCTGGGCCGGCGCAGCGTGGAACTGCTCTTCGACGCGGTGGCGGGCAAGTCGCCGTCGGGCGCCCTGATCGCCCCGGAGCTCGTCGTCCGTGCGTCGACCGCCCCGCCGAGGCGGTGACCCGTCGGTCGCCCTCCGATCGCTCCGCCGAACTGCACGCTCGTCCTGGTGGTCGGTGCCGAGCCGCAGGTAGGTCCTGGTGGTTGGCGCCGAGCCGCACATTCGTCCTGGTGGTCGGCGGCGAGCCGCAGGTAGGTCCTGGTGGGCGGCGCCGAGCCGCATGTTCGTCCCGGTAGGCGGTGCCGAGCCGCATGGTGAATCGTTCGAACCGCCCGTTGGCACGATTCACCATGCGGTTCGGCAGCTGCGGGCGGCTTCGGACTGCGGTTCGGCCCCCGGTGGCCGACCAGAGTTTCGCCGTCGGGCCGTGTGAGCGTTAACATCTACCCATGGCGCAGGAGCACGATGTGGTGACAGGGCGCCCGGACGCGGTCCGGGACGCGATCGAACAAGGCCGGACCAGCCTCGGGATCGAGCTGGGCTCGACCCGGATCAAGGCAGTACTCGTGGGGCCGGATCATGCCCCGATCGCGAGTGGCGGCCATGACTGGGAGAACCAGCTGGTCGACGGGCACTGGACCTACTCGCTGGACGCGGTGTGGGCGGGGCTGCAGGACTGCTTCGCGGCCCTCGCGGCCGACGTCGAGCAGCGGTACGGCGTGCGGCCGGACACCTTCGGCGCGATCGGCGTCTCGGCGATGATGCACGGCTACCTCGCCTTCGACGGCGACGAGCTGCTCGTCCCGTTCCGCACGTGGCGCGACACCACGACGGAGGCCGCCGCCACCGAACTCACGGACCTGTTCGGATACAACATCCCGCTGCGCTGGTCGGTCGCCCACCACTACCAGGCGATGCTCGACGACGAGCCGCACGTGCCCCGCACCACCTACCTCACCACCCTCGCCGGCTACGTGCACTGGCGCCTGACCGGCCGCCGGGTGCTCGGCGTGGGCGACGCCTCCGGAATGTTCCCCGTCGACCCCGGGACCGGGCAGTACGACGCCGGGATGCTGGCGATGCTCGACGAGCTCGTCGCCGCGCGGACGCCGGCAACGCCGGGCGCGCGCCTGGCCGACCTGCTCCCCGAGATCCTGCCCGCCGGGGCGGACGCCGGCACCCTCACGCCGGAGGGTGCCGCGCTCCTCGACCCGAGCGGAACCCTGCAGCCCGGCGTCCCGCTGTGCCCGCCCGAGGGCGACGCCGGCACCGGCATGGTCGCGACCAACGCCGTCAAGCCGCGCACGGGCAACATCAGCGCGGGCACCAGCATCTTCGCGATGGTGGTCCTGGAGGGCGCGCTGCGGCGGCACCACCCCGAGCTCGACCTCGTCACCACCCCCGCCGGTGACCTCGTCGCGATGGTGCACTGCAACAACGGCGCGAGCGAGCTCGGCGCGTGGGCCGAGGTGTTCCGCGAGCTCTCGGCCGCCGTCGGCGGCCCGTCCGACGCCGACACGGTGTTCGAGGCCCTGTTCCGCGCCGCCCTGGACGGCGAGCCCGACGGCGGCGGACTGCTCGCGTACAACCACCTGTCGGGCGAGCCCGTCGCCGGTCTGCCCGAGGGCCGGCCGATGATCGTCCGCACCCCGGACAGCCGGCTGACCCTAGCGAACCTCATGCGCGCCCAGATCTACGGCGTGTTCGCCACGCTGAGCCTCGGCATGCAGGTCCTCGCGGAGGAGGACGTCGCGATCGACACGATGTTCGGCCACGGCGGCGTCTTCCGGACCGCCGGCGTCGCCCAGCGGATGCTGGCGGCCGCGATCGGCGCCCCGGTCGGCGTCGGACAGGCCGCCGGTGAGGGCGGCGCCTGGGGCATGGCTTTGCTGGGCGCGTACCTGCGCTCCGGCGCGGGCCGGAGCCTCGGCGACTACCTCGCCGCGGACGTGTTCGCCGACGCCGCGGTCGATGTCGTGGCGCCCGACGCCGACGACGCCACCGGGTTCGCCGCCTACCTCGAGCGCTACACGGCCGGGCTCGCCGCCGAGCGCGCCGCCGTCGACGCCCTCAAGCCCCTCAGCACCACCCAGGAGAACGCCGGATGAGCACCGCCGAAGAGTTCAGCAACTACCCGCCCGAGGTGCGCGAGGAGATCGCCCGCACCCGCCGGGTCGTCTCGGACCTGCACGCCGAGCTGCCCCGCAACGGCCTCGTCGTCTGGACGGCGGGCAACGTCTCCCAGCGGGTGCGCATCCCGGCGGAGCTCGGCGGCGCCGCGGACGGCAGCGCGGACCTCCTGGTCATCAAGCCGTCCGGCGTCTCCTACGACGAGCTGGCCCCGGAACTGATGGTGGTCTGCGACCTCGAGGGAAAGATGGTGCACGACGCGCCCCACAAGCCGTCGTCGGACACCGCCGCCCACGCCTACACGTACAAGCACCTGCAGCACGTCGGCGGCGTCGTGCACACGCACTCGACCTACGCGACCGCCTGGGCGGCGCGGGGCGAGGCGGTGCCGTGCGTGCTGACGATGATGGCCGACGAGTTCGGCGGGCCCATCCCCGTCGGGCCGTTCGCGATCATCGGCGACGACTCGATCGGCCGCGGCATCGTCGAGACCCTGCGGGACTCCCGCAGCCCGGCCGTGCTCATGGCGAACCACGGCCCCTTCACCATCGGCAAGGACGCCCGCGCGGCGGTGAAGGCAGCCGTGATGTGCGAGGAGGTCGCCCGTGCGGTGCACGTTTCCCGCCAGCTCGGCGATCCGCTCCCGATCGAGCAGAAGCACGTCGACTCGCTCTACGACCGCTATCAGAACGTCTACGGCCAGAAGTGACCGCTCGGGGCCGAGCGCGGTCGGTC
This sequence comes from Myceligenerans halotolerans, assembly GCF_054782975.1. Taxonomy (NCBI): domain Bacteria; kingdom Bacillati; phylum Actinomycetota; class Actinomycetes; order Micrococcales; family Promicromonosporaceae; genus Myceligenerans; species Myceligenerans halotolerans. The sequence goes on along the minus strand of NZ_BAAGRL010000016.1, from coordinate 65,137 downwards.
ACGGAACGACCGGCCATCTGTGCGGTCGGTAGTTCCGCGAGTGATCGGCAGTTCGAACTGCCGACCACTCACGGAGTGACCGACCACTCGGCCGCCGCCCCGGACTACGAAAGGAACCACGAGAATGACCAAGCCCTACGCCGACCGTGAGGTCTGGTTCTTCACCGGCAGCCAGGACCTCTATGGCGAGGACACCCTGCGTCAGGTCGCCGAGCAGTCGCAGGAGGTCGCCCGCGCGCTCGACGCGTCCGACGACGTGCCCGCGCGCATCGTCTGGAAGCCGGTACTCAAGGACTCGGACGCGATCCGCCGCGCCATGCTGGAGGCGAACTCCGACGACCGGGTGCTCGGCGTGGTGACCTGGATGCACACGTTCAGCCCGGCGAAGATGTGGATCCGCGGGCTGTCCGCGCTGACCAAGCCGCTGCTGCACCTGCACACGCAGGCGAACGTCGAGCTGCCGTGGGACACCATCGACTTCGACTTCATGAACCTCAACCAGGCCGCGCACGGCGACCGCGAGTACGCGTACCTGGCCACGCGGATCGGTGCCCCGCGCACCACCGTGGTGGGGCACGTCTCGAACCCGCGGGTGACGGCGCGCGTGGGCACCTGGGTGCGCGGTGCCGCCGGCGCCGCGGCCGTGCGCGAGCTGAAGCTGGCGCGGTTCGGCGACAACATGCGCAACGTGGCGGTCACCGAGGGTGACAAGACCGAGGCGGAGCTGCGGTTCGGCGTGTCGGTGAACACGTGGGCCGTGAACGACCTGGTCGAGGCCGTCGAGGCTGTGGCCGACGACGCCGTGGACGCGCTGGTGAAGGAGTACGAGGAGCTGTACGACGTCGTGGCGGAGCTGCGCACCGACGGCGCGCGCCACGAGTCGCTCCGCTACGCGGCCCGGCAGGAGATCGCGCTGCGCACCTTCCTGGACGAGGTCGGTGCGAAGGCGTTCACCACGAACTTCGAGGACCTGGGCGCGCTGCGGCAGCTTCCCGGCCTGGCCGTGCAGCGGCTCATGGGCGACGGCATCGGCTTCGGCGCCGAGGGCGACTGGAAGACGGCCGTCCTGGTGCGCGCCGCGAAGGTGATGGGCGAAGGGCTGCCCGGCGGCGCCTCACTCATGGAGGACTACACCTACGACCTCACTCCGGGGTCGGAGCTGATCCTCGGCGCGCACATGCTGGAGATCTGCCCGTCGCTGACGACGGCGACGCCGCGCGTGGAGATCCACCCGCTGGGGATCGGCGGCAAGGAGGACCCGGTGCGGATGGTGTTCAACGCCGACGCCGTGGACGGGGCCGTCGTCGTCTCCCTCGCGGACATGCGGGACCGGTTCCGGCTCACGGCCAACGTGGTGGACACCGTGGTGCCGCCGGCCGACCTGCCGCACCTGCCCGTGGCGCGAGCGGTGTGGCAGCCGCGGCCGTCGTTCGACGTGTCGGCCGAGGCGTGGCTGACCGCCGGCGGGGCGCACCACACCGTGATGTCCACGGCGGCCGGGATCGAGGCGTTCGAGGTGTTCGCCTCGATCACGGACACCGAACTGCTCGTGATCGACGAGTCGACGACCCGTCGCGGCTTCGCTGACCAGGTGCGATTCAACCAGGCGTACTACCGGCTCGCCCGAGGGCTGTGACGGATCCCGTCGTTACTGGAACGTGACGGATTCTTCTTCCATCACGGACCATGTGAGCGTTAACATTGGCGCAGTGCGGGCGCAATGCCCGCGAGTGCACTACCCCCGGTCGAAGCCGACCGGGATCTCGAGGAGGAGAAATGGCACGACACACCTTCGCCCGCACCACCCTGGCCGCGCTGTCCGCGGCGACGCTGTTCGCGCTCGGCGCGTGCAGCTCGGAACCGCCGAGCTCGGACGGTGACGCCGGGAGTGGCGACGGCGGCGACGAGCTGATCAGCGTCGGGTTCTCGCAGGTCGGCGCCGAGTCCGGCTGGCGCAGCGCGAACACGATGTCCATCAAGGACGCGCTGACCGAGGAGAACGGCTTCGAGCTCAGCTTCTCGGACGCCCAGCAGAAGCAGGAGAACCAGATCTCCGCGATCCGCAACTACATCGCGCAGGGCGTGGACGTCATCGCGTTCTCCCCGGTCGTCGAGACGGGCTGGGACCCGGTCCTGGAAGAGGCCAAGAGCGCGGGCATCCCCGTGGTCCTGACCGACCGTGCGGTGGAGACCACCGTCGAGGACGCGTACGTGTCCTTCATCGGCTCGGACTTCGTCGAGGAGGGCGTGCGCTCCGGCGAGTGGGCGGTCGAGGAGTTCGACGGCGAGGGCTACAAGGTCGTCGAGCTGCAGGGCACCACGGGTTCGGCGCCGGCGATCGACCGCCAGGAGGGCTTCGCGGACGCGATCGCGGGCAGCGACCTGGAGGTCATCGACTCCCAGACGGGCGACTTCACCCGTGACGGGGGCAAGAAGGTCATGGAGGGCTTCCTCACCGCCCATGACGACATCGACCTGGTGTTCGCACACAACGACGACATGGGCCTGGGCGCCATCGAGGCCATCGAGGCCGCGGGCAAGACGCCGGGCGAGGACATCAAGATCATCACCATCGACGGCGTCAAGGACGGCATGACCGCCCTCGCCGCGGGTGAGATCAACTACATCGTCGAGTGCAACCCGCTGCTCGGCCCGGACCTGGCCGAGGTCATCCAGAAGACCGTGGCCGGCGAGGACGTCGAGGAGCGCATCGTCACGCACGACGAGGCCTTCGACCCGGAGGGCGCGAAGGAGGTCCTGGCGGACCGCCAGTACTGATCCGGCACATCCAGCCGGCTGTCACCCCTCACCGGGACGGCCGTCCCTCCGGGACGCGCCGTGGTGAGGACGGAACGCCGGGGCAGCACCTCCGCCACGGAGGCTGCTGCCCCGGCGCGGCCGGGGCGCCGGGCCGGTCCCGCTGATCGACCGGATGTCGAGCGGTCGGCCGATGGTCGGGTGGTCGGTCGCCCGAGCGACCGACCACCCGACCATCGGACCGACCACAGGCAGCGCCCCGGCGGGATCCGGACGGCGCGCGAGAAAGGCTTCAACGTGACGACGCAACCAGTCGTGGAACTGACCGGGATCACGGTCGAGTTCCCGCCGGTCACGGCACTCGCCGGGGTGGACTTCCGCCTGTATCCCGGCGAGATCCATGCCCTCATGGGCGAGAACGGAGCGGGCAAGTCCACGCTCATCAAGGCGCTCACAGGCGTCTATCAGACCTCCGCCGGGACGATCGCCGTGAACGGCGCGGAGCACAGCTTCGCCGGTCCGGGCGACGCCCGCACGCACGGCATCAGCACCGTGTTCCAGGAGGTCAACCTCTGCGGGAACCTTACGGTCGCGGAGAACATCATGCTCGGGGCCGCGGAGCCCCGCCTGCTCGGCGGTCTGCACTGGCGTTCGATGCGCAGGCAGGCCGCGCGGCACCTGGAGCGGATGGGCCTGGACATCGATCCCGGCTCCAGTCTCGACTCGCACTCGCTCGCCGTGCAGCAGCTCGTCGCGATCTGCCGCGCCACCGCCGGGGACTGCAAGGTGCTGATCCTCGACGAGCCGACCTCCAGCCTCGACGCGGACGAGGTCGAGAGCCTCTTCACCGTGATGCGACGGCTCCGGGACGACGGCGTCGCCATCCTGTTCGTCTCGCACTTCCTGGACCAGATCTATGCGGTCTCCGACCGGATGACCGTGCTGCGCAACGGCGGCCTGGTGGGCGAGTGGGCCACGGCCGACCTGCCCGCGGGCGAGCTGGTGAAGCACATGATCGGCCGCTCCGCGCAGGTGCTGGAGTCCGTCGAGCGTGAGCGCGGGGCCGTCGCCCCCTCCGAGGGGACCGAGCCCCGGCTCCAGGCGATCGGCCTGGGCCGGAAGGGCTCCATCCAGCCCTACGACCTCGACGTGTACCCGGGCGAGGTGGTCGGCCTCGCCGGCCTGCTGGGCTCGGGCCGTACCGAGCTGGCCCGCCTCCTGACCGGCGCGGACCGCCCGGACTCCGGCACCACCAGGGTCGAGGGCGCGCTCCGCAAGCTGCACACACCGCGCGCCGCGATGGCTCGCGGCATCGCCTACACGTCCGAGGACCGCAAGGGCGAGGGCATCGTCGACGGCCTGACCGTGCGCGAGAACATCGTCCTGGCCATGCAGGCGGAGCGCGGCTGGGTACGCCCGCTGCCCCGCCGCCAGGTCGACGAGATCGTCGCGAAGTACATCGAGCAACTCGGCATCCGCCCGGCCGACCCGGAGGCGCTCCTGCGCAACCTGTCGGGCGGGAACCAGCAGAAGGTGCTCCTGGCCCGCTGGCTCGCGACGGCCCCCAAGCTGCTCGTCCTGGACGAGCCCACCCGCGGCATCGACGTCGGGGCCAAGGCCGAGATCCAGAAACTCGTCGCGGAACTCGCGGGCGAGGGCATGTCCGTCGTCTTCATCTCGGCCGAGCTGGAGGAGGTCCTGCGCCTCAGCCATCGCATCGCGGTGCTCCGCGACCGGAAGGTCGTCGCGACCATCGACTCCGAGGGAACGACGACGGACCAGGTCGTCGAACTGATCGCCAGAGGGAGCGTGGCATGAGGCAGGCCCTGAGACACCATCTTTTCTGGCCGGTGGCGGCACTCGTCGTGCTCGTCGTGGCGAACACGATCGCCAAGCCGTCCTTCCTCTCCGTGACCGTCACGGACGGACACCTGTTCGGCGCCCCCGTCGACATCCTGCGCGCGGCGGCACCGCTGCTGCTCATCGCGCTCGGGATGACCCTGGTCATCGCCACACGCGGCATCGACCTGTCGGTCGGCGCGGTCGTGGCGGTCTCCGGCGCGGTCGCCCTGGAGTACATCAGTGCGAGCCCCAACCCCGAGAGCCCGCTGACGGTCCTCGTCGCGGTAGGCATCGCGCTGGGCCTGTCCCTCGTGCTCGGGTTGTGGAACGGATTCCTGGTCACGGTGCTCGGCATCCAGCCGATCATCGCGACGCTGATTCTCATGACCGCCGGCCGCGGTGTCGCGATGCTCATCACCGGCGGCTTCATCACCACGGTCAACAGCGAGCCGTACAAGGGGCTCAACTCCGGGTTCTTCCTCGGGTTGCCCGCCGCGATCTGGATCGCCGTCGGCCTGTTCGTGGTCGTGGCCGTCATGGTGCGGCGTACGGCGCTCGGCATGCTGCTGGAGGCCACGGGCATCAACCCGGCGGCGAGCCGCCTGGCCGGCGTCCGCTCCCGGACCCTGACCTGGACGGTCTACGCCGCGGCCGGCCTGTTCGCCGGCCTGGCGGGGATTCTCATCAGCGCCGACACCATGGCCGCCGACGCGAACAACGCCGGAATCTTCATCGAGCTCGACGCGATCCTCGCGGTCGTGATCGGTGGAACCGCGCTGAGCGGTGGCAAGTTCAACTTGTCCGGCACGTTCGCCGGCGTCCTCGTCATCGCGACGCTGGAGCGCACGGTCACGGTGCTCGGCATCTCGCCGCACGTCACCCCGCTGTTCATGGCGCTCGTCGTCGTGACGGTCACCCTGCTGCAGTCGCCGCGCGTGCGCGAGCGGTTCGCGGTGGCGGCACTCCGCCGTCGTCCCGCGGCCGGGCCGGGTGGTCCGGCGCAGGCCGGCGGTAGCGGAGCGGTTGAGCCGGAGTCCGACGACGACGGTGCCGGTGCCGGTGCCGGGACGGAAACGGTGCCCGACGCCGTCGCGGGGCCGAACGCGGACGAGGGCGCGAAGCTCTCGGCGCCGACCGACGAGAAGGAGGTCACCCGATGACCATCACGACGCCCGAGAAGGTAGCCTTCGGCTGGGTTCCGGCGGCCCTCCGGATCGACCGCCGGTACCTGCCCGTGCTGGGCACGCTGGCCGTCCTCGCGCTGATGCTGGTGATCGGCGGCACCCGGTACGACAACTTCCTCACGCCGATCGTCTACTCGAACCTGTTCATCAACAACGCGCACCTCATCGCGCTGGCCGTGGGCATGACGTTCGTCATCCTCACCGGCGGGATCGATCTGTCGGTCGGGTCGGTGCTGGCACTGTCGACGGTGATCATCGCGTCGTTGCTGCAGGCTGGTTGGCCGGTCGCCGTCGTGCTCCCGGTCGCCGTGCTCGCCGGTTCGCTGATCGGCCTGGCGCACGGGGTGATGATCCAGGTGTTCGGGGTCCAACCGTTCGTGGCGACCCTCGCCGGGATGTTCTTCGCGCGAGGGCTGTGCTTCGTCATTGCGCCCGAGTCCATCCCGATCGACGCCCCGGCGTTCACGGCGCTGGCCGGCTGGGACTCGTGGATGGGTCACTTCCGGACCACGTCAGCCGTGGTGATCGCCCTCGCCCTGGTGGTGATCGGGTTCGTCGTGCTGCACTACACGCGCTTCGGCCGCACGGTCTACGCGGTCGGCGGCGGTGAGCAGTCGGCGATGCTCATGGGCCTCGCCGTGGCGCGGACCAAGGTGCTGGCGTACGTGGTGAGCGGGACCTGCGCCGCGCTGGGCGGCATGCTCTTCGCGATGGGCAACCGGTCCGGCTACGCCCTGAACGGCGTGGCGATGGAGCTGGACGCCATCGCCGCCGTCGTGATCGGCGGAACGCTGCTGACCGGCGGCACCGGGTTCGTCGTGGGCTCCCTGCTCGGCGTGCTCACCCTCGGCACGATCCAGACGGTCATCCAGTTCGAGGGCAACCTCAGTTCCTGGTGGACCAAGATCGTGATCGGCGCCCTGCTGCTGATCTTCGTGGTCCTGCAGCGGGCACTTACCCTCCGCAAGACCTAGCCCCCCAGACCGCCGGCCACCGCCTCGCCCCTGGCGGTGGCCGGCACCCCGGCCCCGCGGGCCGCCCCCCTCGGTCCGCGGGCACGCCGAGAACGTCATCCTGAGTGGTGTTAACGCTCACACCAGCCCAGATGGCGTTCTCGGCGGCCGGGTGAATCACGACAGTCCCTTACAACGATGTGAAGGATGGAACATGACGACAAACGTGCGACACATGTGGCGCCCGACGCGGGCGGGACTCTCGCTCGCGGCGCTGCTCGCGATCATCGCGATGGTCGCAGCCGCCCTCGTGGTGGTACCCAGGACGCCGGCACGCGCCGCCGTCGACACCGGACAGTGGTACATCATCCAGTCACCCGTCTCGGGCATGGTGCTCGACATCACCGACATCTCCGAGGAAGCCGGCGCCGGGTTCCAGCAGTGGGACCGGCTCGACGGCGCGAACCAGCAGTTCCGGTTCCTGGACTCGGGCAACGGCTACTACCGGATCCAGGCGCGGCACTCCTCCATGGTGCTCGACGTCTCCGGCCGGGACCCCGACAACGGCGCCGACATCATCCAGTGGGACGACCTCGACGGCACCAACCAGCAGTGGCAGGTCCGCGAGAACTCCGACGGGACCGTCACGTTCCTCAACCGGTTCTCCGGCAAGGCGCTCGACCTCTGGGAGTGGTCGACCGACCGCGGCGCCCGCATCTCGCAGTACGACGACAACGGCCTCGACGCGCAGCGGTGGCACCTCGTCCCCGTCGGCGCGCTGAGCAACCCGCTCCGCAGCAACGGCGCCGACCCCTGGATCCAGTACTGGGACGGCTACTACTACATGTCCACCACCACGTGGGACTCCACGGTGATCATGCGCCGGTCCCCGACCCTCGCCGGCCTGACCACCGCGCAGGACCAGGTGGTGTGGGACGACGCCGGCACCGCCGACCGCTGCTGCAGCCACTGGGCGCCCGAGTTCCACCGGATCGACGGCACCTGGTACCTGACCTACACCTCGGGCAACTCGCAGACCAATTTCGACGGGCAGAAGATCCGCGTGCTGCGCTCCACCGGTGACACGCCGATGGGGCCGTACGAGTTCATGGGCACGCCGATGCCGGAGCGATGGAACATCGACAGCTCCTACCTGGAGCACGACGGCAACCTCTACATGTTGTTCTCCGAGTGGATCGGCGCAGACCAGACGAACCGCATCATCCAGATGAGCAATCCGTGGACCGCGACCGGATCGCCCGCCACCATCTCCACCCCGACGTACTCGTGGGAGACCCAGGGCGCCCGGGTCAACGAGGGCGCGGCCGTGCTGAAGCATGATGGCCGCACGTTCGTGTCGTTCTCGGCGTCGTCCTGCGACACGCCGGACTACAAGCTGGGACTGCTCGAGCTCACGGGCTCCGACCCGATGGACCCGGCGGCCTGGACCAAGCAGTCCACCCCCGCTCTCCAGAGCGGGAACGGCGTCTACGGGACCGGGCACAACGGGTTCTTCAAGAGCCCGGACGGCACGGAGGACTGGCTCGTCTACCACGGCAACCCGTCGGCCGACGACGGCTGCGGGGACACCCGGCAGACCCGCGTCCAGAAGATCAGCTGGAACGGCGACGGCACACCGAACTTCGGCACGCCGGCCCCGTCGGGCCAGGTGCTCATACCGCCCTCGGGCGAGTAGCCGGCGCGGGCGGTCCGTCGACCGTCGGACGTCGGGTGGTCGGTCCGATGTCGAGAAGTCGGTCCCCCGAGGAGCCGATCCTCCGACGTCGGACCGACCACCCGACATCCGACCGACCGCACCCACCCGCCGTCAACCCGGAACCCCGGCGCACCCGCGCCCACTCACCACCGAACCCCCAAAGGATGGAGCAAAGATGCACATCTCCCTGAGACGAACCCTCGCGGGCGTCGCCGCCGCGGCGCTGGCCGGCACGCTCGGCGTCGCGGCGGCCACCACCTCCGCCGTCGTCACGGCCCCGGCCGCCGTGGCATCGCCCGGCGACGGCGACGCGTACTTCTTCCCCTACTTCACCGGCGAGTCCACCGACGACGGCGAGACGATCAGCTTCGCCGTCTCCACCGGCGACGACCCGATGTCCTGGCAGACCCTCAACGGCGGCGAGCCCGTCCTCACCTCCACGCTCGGCACGCAGGGCCTGCGGGACCCGTTCGTCATGCGGTCCGACGACGGCTCGACGTTCTACCTGCTCGCCACCGACCTGAAGATCTACGGTGGCGGGAACTTCGGTGATGCCCAGGAGACCGGTAGCCGGTCGATGATGGTCTGGGAGTCGGACGACCTGGTGAACTGGTCGGCGCAGCGCGAGATCGAGCTGGCTCCGGAGAACGCCGGCAACCTGTGGGCGCCCGAGGCGTTCTGGGACGAAGCGAACCAGGAGTACGTCGTCTACTGGGCCTCCGCGTTCTACCCGGACGACGTCGCACCCGAGGATCGCGACATCACAGACAGCTACCAGCGCATGATGTACGCCACCACCACGGACTTCGTGACCTTCTCCGAGCCGCGCGTGTGGATCGACGAACAGCAGGGCGCCGGGCGGGGGATGATCGACTCCACCGTGGTCCAGCTCGACGGCGTGTACCACCGGTTCACCAAGGACGAGTCCGACATGACCGTGCGTCAGGAGTCGTCCACCGACCTGCGCCGCACCCAGGGCGTCACCTCCGGCGACGGCTGGAACATGATCGCCGAGCGGGTCGGCGTCGGACAGCCCAACCCCTGGGGCGGCACGTTCACCGCCGGTGAGGGCCCCTCGGTCTTCCCCTCCCTCACCGACGACCGCTGGTACATGATCCAGGACCAGCCCAGCTACCACGGCGGCCAGGGCTACATGCTGTTCGAGTCCACGGACCTCGCCTCGGGGCAGTGGACGTCCGTGCCCGACGCCGTCCTGCCGCCCAGCCCCCGGCACGGCACCGTCCTGCCGATCACCGCGACCGAGCACGCCGCACTCCTGGACGCCTACGGCAGCTCCGGTCCGGGCGCCGGGTGGCACGTGATCGAGTCGGCCCACTCCGGACTGGTCCTGGACATCGCCGGCCAGTCCACGACGCCGGGCGCCCTGCTGACCCAGTACACCCGCTGGGACGGCACCAACCAGCAGTTCCGGTTCCTCGACTCGGGCAACGGGTACTACCGCATCCAGGCCCGGCACTCGGGGCTCGTCCTGGACGTGTACGAGTGGAACGCGGACAACGGCGCCGACATCGCCCAGTGGGACGACCTCGACGGCACCAACCAGCAGTGGCAGGTGCGGCAGAACGCCGACGGGACGGTCACGTTCGTCAACCGGTTCTCCGGCAAGGCCCTCGACGTGTGGGAATGGTCCACCACGCCGGGCAGCCGCATCTCCCAGTACACGGACAACGGCGCCGACGTCCAGAAGTGGCACCTGCACCCGGTGTCCTGACGGTACGACCCGTACGACCCGTAGGCGGGGTACCCGGCCGCCGTGCGATCGGCCATCCCATGACCGACCCGCACAGTGGTCGGCACATCCGCGAGTGATCGGCAGTTCGATCTGCCGATCACTCGTCAACCGGCCGACCTGCCACGAGGCAGGCGCCGATCGACAGACACGACGACGTGACGGAGGAGCGACCATGAGAAGGACACGCTCGAAGAGGTGGGCAGCGATTGCTGCCGGGCTGGCGCTCGCGGGAGCGGCGGCGGCCGGGGCGGCGACCGCGCCGGCGGCCACGGCGGCCGACGAGCCGTACGCCGGCTACCTGTTCTCCTACTTCACCGGGGAGAACACGGCCGACGGCGAACAGGTCTACTTCGGCCTGAGCCAGGGCAACGACCCGCTCAACTACATCGACCTCAACGGCAACCAGCCGGTGCTCACCTCGGACGTGGGGACCGGCGGCGTCCGGGACCCCTTCATCATCCGGGACCCCGGGACCGGCCGGTTCTACCAGATCGCCACCGACCTGAAGATCCACGGCAACGGCGACTGGGACGACGCCCAGCGGCACGGCTCGCGGAACATCGTGGTCTGGGAGTCGGACGACCTGGTCACCTGGTCGGAGCCCCGGCTGGAGCTGGTGTCGCCGCCCACGGCCGGCAACACCTGGGCGCCCGAGGCGTACTGGGACGAGGCGCGCGGTGAGTTCGTCGTCTTCTGGGCCTCCAAGCTGTACGAGGAGGACGACCCGGACCACACCGGATCGTCGTACAACCGCATGATGTATGCCACGACCAGCGACTTCAGCACGTTCAGCGAGGCGCAGGTCTGGGTCGACCCGGGCTACTCGGTGATCGACTCCACGGTGACGGAGCACAACGGCACGTACTACCGCTTCACCAAGGACGAGCGTTCCAACTCCGGCAGCTCCCCGTGCGGCAAGTTCATCACCGCGGAGCGCGCGACCGACCTGCACGACACGAGCTGGGACTTCATCGCCGACTGCATCGGGGACGGGGACATCAGCGCGGGCGAGGGCCCCACGATCTTCAAGTCCAACACCGAGGACCGCTGGTACCTCTTCATCGACGAGTTCGGCGGCCGGGGCTACGTGCCGTTCGAGACGACGGACCTGGCTTCCGGATCGTGGTCCGCGGTGTCCGGCTACGACATGCCCACCGACCCGCGGCACGGCACCGTCCTGCCGGTCACGCAGGCCGAATACGACCGGCTGCTCGCGGCGTACGGCGGCTCGGACGTCGTGCAGCCCGGCACCTGGTACGAGGTCGAGTCCGCGCACTCGGGTCTCGTCTGGGACATCGCGGGGCAGTCCACCGAACCGGGCGCGCTGCTGACGCAGTGGAGTTCCTGGGGCGGCGCCAACCAGCAGTTCCGCTTCGCCGATCTCGGCAACGGCTACCACACGATCGAGGCGCGGCACTCGGGTCTCGTCCTCGACGTGTCCGGCGCGAGTACGGCCAACGGGGCCGACGTCGTGCAGTGGGACAGCACCGGAGGAACGAACCAGCAGTTCCAGGTGCGCGCCAACGGCGACGGGACGGTGACCTTCCTGAACCGCAACTCGGGCAAGGCACTGGACCTGTACGACTTCGCGACGGACCCCGGCGCGCGCATCTCCCAGTACACGGACAACGGCAACGACGTCCAGAAGTGGATCCTGCACGCGGCATCGTGAGCTGATCCCAGGCGCCGGTCGGTCGTGCGCCGACCGGCCGGCGCCGTGGGGTCGGTCTCCCAAACCCCAGCCCGGCGAATTTCGCTGGGCGTCCTCGAGAGAAGGAGTACATCGATGTACAATTATCCACCAGGGCGATCGCGGCGAGTGTGGCTCGCCGGCGCCCTCACGCTGGGGCTGCTCGCCCCGACCGCGGCCGTGGCCGTCGCGGCCTCGGACGACGACGCGGGGCCGACGCCGGCCGCCGCCGCTGACGGCGACTACGCCGGCTACTTCTTCCCGTACTTCACCGGGGAGTCCACCGCCGACGGCGAGACCGTCTCCTTCGCGGTGAGCGACGGTCCGGACCCGCTGGACTGGACCACCCTGAACGACGACGCACCCGTCCTGACCAGCGATCTCGGCACCGAGGGCCTGCGCGACCCGTTCGTGATGCGCAAGACTGACGGCTCCGGGTTCGTGGTGCTCGCCACGGACCTGCAGATCTTCGGTGGCGGGAACTTCGGTGACGCCCAGGAGACCGGCAGCCGGTCGATCATGATCTGGGAGTCGCCGGACCTGGTGAACTGGTCGGAGCAGCGCGAGGTGGTGCTCGCACCCGAGAACGCGGGCAACCTCTGGGCACCCGAGGCGTTCTACGACGCGGACACCGGCGAGTACGTCGTGTACTGGGCCTCCGCGCTCTACCCGGACGACGTGGCCCCCGAGGACCGGGACATCGCCACCAGCTACCAGCGCATGCTGTACGCGACCACCACGGACTTCGTGACCTTCTCCGAGCCGCAGGTGTGGATCGACGAGAAGCGCGGCGACGGCCGCGGCATGATCGACTCGACGATCGCGGAGGAGGACGGCGTCTACCACCGGCTCACCAAGGACGAGTCGTACATGGGGATGCGGCAGGAGTCGTCGACGGACCTGCGGCTCACCCAGGGCGTGTCCGACGGCGACGGCTGGGACCTGACCGCCGAGCGCATCGGGTTCGGCGAGCCCAACCCCTGGGGCGGCGAGTTCACCGGTGGTGAGGGCCCCACGATGTTCCCCTCGCTCACGGACGAGCGCTGGTTCCTGCTCCAGGACCAGCCGTCGTACCACGGTGGCGAGGGCTACATGCTCTTCGAGACGGACGACCTGAGCAGCGGCGAGTGGACCGCGAACCTGGACGCCGAGCTGCCTGCGAGCCCGCGGCACGGCAGCGTCATCCCGATCACCGCCGAGGAGCGCGACGGCCTGCTTGCGGCCTACCCGCCGGCGGCGCCCTCGGTGACCGAGCACGAACTCACCATCGACGCCGACGCCGCGCGCACCGCGATGAGCGACGACCTGTACGGCGTGTTCTACGAGGACATCAACTACGCGGCCGACGGTGGTCTGTACGCCGAACTGGTCCGGAACCGCTCGTTCGAGTTCGCGCCGACGGACAACGCGAACTTCACCGGCATGACGGCCTGGGACGTGGTCGAGGGCGCCGGCGGCACGGTCGAGGTCGCCTCCGAGCGGGACGAGTGGCTCAACGACTCCAACCGGGCCTACCTGCAGATCGAGGCCGACGGCCCCGGCGTGGGCGTGCGCAACGAGGGGTACAACTCCGGGTTCGCGATCGAGCGGCGAGAGAAGTACGACTTCTCGATGTTCGTGCGGTCCGACGTGCGTCAGCGGCTGACGGTGCGCCTGGAGTCGGCCGACGGTACGACGACGTACGCCGAGAAGACCATCAGGGTGAACGCGCGGGACACGTGGCGCGAGGTCAGGACCAAGCTCCGCGCGAACGCGACGGTCGACGACGCGCGCCTGGTCGTGACCGGCGACGCCGCGGGGACGCTGCGCCTCGACATGGTCTCGCTGTTCCCGCACGACACCTGGAGGGGCCCGGTGAACGGCCGGTCCGTGCTGCGCGAGGACCTCGCGCAGATGGTCGCGGACCTCGAACCGTCGTTCCTGCGTTTCCCCGGCGGGTGCGTCACCAACGTGGGCACGTTCGACACGTACCTCGAGTCCGACGGCGAGGACCGCCGTCGTACCTACCAGTGGAAGGAGACGATCGGGCCGGTCGAGGAGCGGCCGACCAACTGGAACTTCTGGGGCTACAACCAGTCCTACGGCCTGGGCTACCTCGAGTACTTCGAGTTCGCCGAGGACCTCGGCGCGACGCCGCTGCCCGTGCTGTCCGTGGGCGCCAACGGCTGCGGATCGCAGATCCCCGAGATGACCGACGACGAGCGCATCGACCGCTGGGTCCAGGACACGGTGGACCTCATCGAGTTCGCCAACGGCGACGCCGACGACACCGAGTGGGGCGCCGTGCGTGCCGGGCTCGGGCACCCGGAGCCGTTCGGGCTGGAGTACATCGGCCTGGGCAACGAGGAGAACACCCACACGTTCGAGGCGAACTTCCCGCGCTTCCGCGACGCGATCGAGGAGCGCTACCCGGACGTCACGGTCATCTCGAACTCGGGGCCCGACGACGCCGGCGCCCGCTTCGACGAACTCTGGCAGTTCAACCTCGAGCAGGGCGTCGACATGGTCGACGAGCACTATTACAACGACCCGGCCTGGTTCCTGGCGAACGACGACCGGTACGACTCCTACGACCGGGGCGGCCCGCACGTGTTCCTCGGCGAGTACGCCTCGCGCGGCAACCAGTGGCGCAACGCGCTGTCCGAGGCGGCGTACATGACGGGGATCGAGCGCAACGCCGACCTCGTGGAGCTGGCCTCGTACGCGCCGATGTTCGCCAACGAGGACTACGTGCAGTGGTCCCCGGACATGATGTGGTTCGACAACGACGAGTCCTGGGGCTCCACGTCGTACTACACGCAGCAGATGTTCATGACGAACACCGGCGACGAGGTGGTCCCGTCGGAGCACACCGGCCCCGAGTCGACGCCGCCACCCCTGGCGGGCGGAGTCTTCCTGTCCACGTGGCTCACGCAGGCCGCGTACGACGACGTCGTGGTGACCGACAACGAGACCGGCGAGGTGCTGTTCTCGGACGACTTCTCCGGCGAGCCGACCTGGGACGCCCAGGGCGGCGCCTGGGACGTCGTCGACGGTGAGTACGTGCAGTCCGACGGCGGGGCCGAGGACGCCCGCTCGATCATCCCCGACGCCTACGGGCAGGACTGGACCAACTACACGCTGGAGCTGGACGCCCGGAAGCTCGGCGGCGGCGAGGGCTTCCTCGTCGGCTTCGCGGCCGGGGCGCCCGACCGGTTCTACTGGTGGAACCTCGGCGGCTGGGGCAACTCGCGCCAGGCGCTAGAACGGGCCGACGGCGGCCGCCAGGGCGAGGTCGCGGCGGTCGAGGGGCACTCGCTGGTGACCGGTCAGGACTACGACATCAAGGTCGTCGTGAACGGCCGGACCATCGAGATGTACCTGGACGGCGAGCTCCAGATGACGTACACGGAGCCGGTGACGCAGTCGCTGTACCAGGTGGTCACCACCGACGGGGAGACCGGTGACCTGCTGGTCAAGGTCGTCAACCCGTTCGGGAACGTGGCACGCACCGACGTGTCCGTGGCCGGGTTCGAGGTCGCCGGAGAGGCCGAGGTCGTCGAGATGACCGGCGACCCGGCGGCGATCAACACGAAGACGAGGCCGGAGCGCGTGGTTCCGGAGGAGAGTGACTGGAGCGGGGCGGCGAACGAGTTCACGTACGACTTCCCGCCGTACTCGATCACGTTCCTCCGCCTCACGGAAGGCTGACTCGTCGAGTCGAACCCCGGTCCCGGCCGAGACTCGCCGAACCGCAGTCTCGGCCGGCCGGGGGCGGTCGGCGGGGCGGCGAACCGCAGTCTCGGGCGGCCGGGCGTCGCCGAACCGCAGTCTGAGCCCGTCTTGGCTCGCCGAGTCGCAGGATGAATCGTTCGAATCCGGTGTTGGCACGATTCGGCCTGCGGTTCGGCGGCTGGTTTCGGGTTCGGCCTGCGGTTCGGCGGCTGGTTCCGGGTTCGGCCTGCGGTTCGACGGCAGGTTCCGACCCGGCCGGGGCCGCCAGCCGCGCGTGGACAAGTCGCCAGAAGGGCGCCAAGTCAGTCAGAACATGGGTCACACGCGCGGCTGCCGGACCACAGCCCGGCACGATCAGGCTGCGACAGCGATCCTTACGGTCAGGACAGGGTCAGGCGGATCGTGGCAAAGGACGCCGCCGGGAGGGTGGCGTCCAGCGTGTTCTGGGCGTCCGTCGTGGTGACGGAGACCGTGGCGAGATCCCTCGGGACCACCGCGTCCGGCGCGTCGAACGTGTTGTGCACCCGGACGGCGTCGTCGGCCCCCGCACCCTCCGGGGCCGCGAGCACCGTCGCATCCTCCAGCGCGACCGAACCGCCGCGCAGCGCGAGGCGCACGCGGGCCGGCGCGCTCGGGTCGAGGTTGGTCAGCGAGACCAGCACCGAGCCGTCCTTGACCGAGGCCGACGTCGACACCGTCGGCAGGGCGTTCCCGTCGACGTCGCGTGTGCCCCGCGTCGCGACGTCGTGCACCGCCAGCGCCGAGGCGTCCTGGTGCCCCGCCGACATCGCGAACGCGTGGAACGTGGGCGTGCGCAGCATCCGCGACCCGTCCGTGAGGACCATCGCCTGGAGCACGTTGACCACCTGCGCCACGTTCGCGAGGCGCAGGCGCCGGGCGTTGTCGTGGAAGGCGTCGAAGTGCACGGCCGCGACCAGCGCGTCACGCATGGTGTTCTGCTGGTACAGGAAGCCGGGCTCCGTGCCGGGCTCGACGTCGAACCAGGTGCCCCACTCGTCGAGGGCGAGCGCCACCTTGGCGTGGGGGTCGTAGGCGTCCATCACGGCGGAGTGCCCGCGGATCAGGTCGCGCACGCGGTGGGCCTTGCGCATCGTGGTCCAGTAGTCGTCCTGGGAGAAGTCGGTCGCGGAGCCCTTGGCCCCCCACTGGCCGGGGACCGTGTAGTAGTGGAAGGACACCGCCTGGAACAGCGGCGCCGGGTCCTCGTCGCCGAGGCCCTTGCTGACCTGCTTCATCAGCGTCTCGGTCCAGGCGTAGTCGTCGTCGCTCGCCCCGGCGGCCACGCGCTGGAGCTTGTTCCCGGACGTGTCACGCGCGTACGTCGCGTGGAGCCGCGCGAGCGAGGCGTACTGGTCGGCGCGCAGGTTGCCGCCGCAGCCCCAGGCCTCGTTGCCGAGACCGAAGAACGTGACTCGCCACGGCTCGTCGCGCCCGTGCTCGCGGCGCAGGCGGGCCATGGGGGCGTCGTCGCCGCGGGTGAGGTACTCGACCCAGTCGGCGGTCTCCTGCACGGTGCCCGAGCCGACGTTCGCCGAGACGTACGGTTCCGTGTCGAGCAACTCGCACAGGGCGAGGAACTCGTGCGTGCCGAAGGCGTTGTCCTCGACGACGTCGCCCCAGTGCACGTTCGCGATGCGCGGCCGGTCCTCGCGCGGTCCGACGCCGTCGCGCCAGTGGTACGAGTCCGCGAAGCAGCCTCCCGGCCAGCGCAGGTTCGGGATCCTCAGTTCCCGCAACGCCTCGACGACATCGCGGCGGATGCCGCCCTCGTGCGGGATGGGCGAGTCCTCACCGACCCAGAACCCTTCGTAGATGCAACGGCCGAGGTGTTCGGCGAACTGGCCGTAGAGATGGCGGTTGATCGTCGGGCCGGGGACGTCGAGGTCGACGACGGCGTCCAGTGCGAGGTCAGACATGCGGGCTCCTTCGCGCTTCGCTTTGCAACGTTGTACGTTAGCCGATGAGCGTGCTGCTCGTCGGGCTCGCCCAGGGGCCGGACGACGTGGCCTACGCTGTGGGGCACACGGGCGCGAGAGTCGGCGCGGGGAGGAGCAATCTGTGGCTGTGACCATGCAGGACGTTGCGGCTCGAGCCGGCGTCTCGATCAAGACGGTGTCGAACGTCGTCAACGGCTACCCGCACATCCGTCCCGCCACGCGCGAGCGTGTCGAGGAGGCCATCGACCACCTCGGCTACCGCATCAACGAGACCGCGCGCAGCCTGCGCACGCGGCGCACCGACATGATCACGCTCGCGGTTCCCGAGCTGTCGCTGCCGTACTTCGCCGAGCTCGCCGACTCCGTGATCCGGGCCGCCGACGTGCGGGGGCTCACCGTCCTGATCGAGCAGACCAGCCACGGTCGGGAGCGTGAGCTGGACGTCCTCACCGGCAAGCGCAGGAACATGACCGACGGCCTGATCTTCTCGCCGCTCGAGCTCGGCCCCGAGGATCTCGCGCTGTTCGACGTCGACTTCCCCCTCGTCGTGCTCGGCGAGCGGGTCTTCGGGGCTCCCGCCGACCACGTGACGATGAACAACGTGGCCGCCGCCAAGGCCGCCACCCTGCACCTGGCGTCGCTCGGGCGGAAGCGGATCGCCGTCGTCGGCGGGCACGAGGGCGAGCAGGTGGGATCCGCCGCGCTGCGCACGACGGGCTACCGGCAGGGGCTGGAGGAGGCGGGCCTTCCCTACGACCCGGCGCTGGTCGCCGAGGCGGGGCTCTGGCACCGCTCCACCGGCGCCGAGGCCATGGGCAGGCTGCTCGACGACGGCGTCCGGGTGGACGGCGTCTTCGCGCTCAACGACGCGCTGGCGCTCGGCGCACTGCACGCGCTGCACACCCGGCGGATGGACGTACCCGGCGACGTCGCCGTGGTCGGGTTCGACGACATCGACGACGCGCGCTACTCCGTCCCCACGCTCTCCTCCGTGGACCCGGGCCGCGAACAGATCGCGCAGACCGCCGTGGAACTTCTGGTCGCGCGGATCACCGGGGCCGAGACGGGACCGTTCCGCCGCGTGGTCCCCGACTCCCGCATCATCGGCCGCGAGTCCACGGGCGACGTCCCGGCGGGCGGCGAGGAGAAGCCGGTGGCGGTCCAGCGGGGCGGCGTCGAACCCGTCGAGTTGGAGGTGGCGGCCGCGCCGGCCTGACCGCCGGGTGGCGTCCACCCCACCTGCTGCTCAGTGCGGTGTCGCCGGCTCGCGAGTCGATGGTGCCCAGCGCTCGGTCGCCCAGGTCCGGGCCAGGCTGATCGCGGTCCCGGTGAGAGCGAGGGCGATGGCGGCCGGGGTGAGGAGCGAGATGTCGGCGCGCGTCTCGACGACAGCGAGCAGCGGCCCCGTCACGGCTGCAAGGATCGCGGCGACGAGGCCGCCGACGGCCTGAACTGCGCGCGTGGTCATGGGCGTGACGACGGCGAGCAGGAGCGTGGCAAGGGCGAACACGTTCATCGCCGGGACGATCGTGGCCTGTTGCGAGGAGTACTGGCTGTCTCCGACCGCGGGCCACGCAGCCCCGGGTGCGAGGGTGGCCAAGGCGGCCGCGGCGATCGAGTACAGGGCGATCGCGCCCGCGCCCAGGAGGACTCGTCTCCAAAGTCCCTCGCCGACGCGTGGCGAAGTGGTTGTCATCATGCAACTAAAGTACTGGCGTGCCGACAGTTGTCAAGTAGCAACTGTTGTAAGGTGGCAGGCATGACAGGTGCCGACCGCGAACCCGACCAGGTGATCGAGCGAGCCCTGGCCGGCATCCGGCGCGGTCAGCAGGCCCGTCGGCTCCAGCGCCGTACCGCCGAGGGCGACCCGGCCGTGGCGTCCGCGGCGAGCGCGGCCCGCTTCCGCTACCTCGATGCCCTCGACGGTGCGGGGGAGGGGCTGGCCATCTCCCAGATCGCCGACGCGATCGACGTGGACCGGCCTCGCGCCAGCCGCCTGACCGGCGAACTGCTGGCCGAGGGGTTGATCGAGCGGGAGACCGCCCCGGATGACTCCCGCTATGCCTGCATCCGCCTGACCGCCACGGGTCGGGATCTGGTGGACCGCGTGCACGCCGCCCGCCGGCAGAGTGTCACGGAGGCTCTCGCCGGCTTCACCGACGCGGAGGCGCGGGCCCTCGCCACCCTCCTGGAGCGTTTCGTCGAGGCCTGGCCGCGAGGGCATCCGTCCGGTTGAGCCAGGTGACCGGCCTGCCGCTGCGGCGTTGCCGGCGGGTGGAGGCCGTGGGCCGCCCGGCTGCTCGACGATGCCGGCGCGTTCATGGGCCGAGGAGTGCGAGTGGAACGACGGCGATTCCGTCGTCCTCCCGGCGATAGGCAAGTTGGCCTGTCGTGACGACGACGGCATCCACGAGATCGCTGCCCAGCTTCTCCTTGAGCCATCTGAGGTGGCGCACATCCTTCTCGCGAGGTACTGGCGCCAGCTTCACCTCGATGGCGAGCACCCTGCCGTCGTCTCGTTCGACGATCAGATCTACCTCGTTCGCCCCGTTCTTCGTTCGTAGGTGTAGCACGCGGCACCCATGTGTCTCGGCGTGAACCCGCACCGTCAGGGCTACGAGGTGCTCGAACAGCGCGCCGAGAAGTATCCCGTCCCGGGACCGCATGGTGCCGGGTTGTGCTTCATCGATGAGAGCGGCGGAACTGACGCCGAGTAGGCGTGCCGCGAGCCCGGGGTCGGCGAGGTAGTGCTTGGGGGATGCGGCAAGGGGCGTCATCCGGCTCCGCGACCCGACCCAGGCAGGGATCTGATCGAGGATCCAGAGCCGACTCAGCGTGTCGCGGTAGGCCAGCGACGCGGAACGGGACGGTTTGTCGGCGAGTCCCGGGGCTGCCGCATCCAGTATCGACTCGTACGAGGCGGTCGATCCCGTTGCGGCGGCGAACGCGGTGAGCCACGCCCGTAGCGCTTCGGGGCGCCGGACCTCGTGGCCGAGTTCCTCGAAGTCGTGGTCGACAATGCGTGCCAGGTAGCCGTCGAGCGCTCTGGTGAGGTTCCGGCCGTCGATGCCCCGGATCCCGGGGAACCCGGAACGGACGATCTCATCGGCGTAGTCGGCGAGGGTGATGGATGATTCACCGCCCATCTCGGCCGGTTCGTCGCCGATGAGCTGTGCGAACGACACCGTAGGTCTGGCGAGTTCGCGTTCGTCGAACCCCATCGGGCGCATCCGCACGCGCACGATCCTGCCGGCGCCTGAGTGGGTGCGTTCGCGCGGACTGGCTGACCCGGTGAGGATGAACGAGCCCGGCGCAGCGCCGGAGTCAACGGCGCGCCGAACGAGATCCCACGATCGGGGGAAGATCTGCCACTCGTCGATCAAGGTCGGCGAAGGCATTCGAGAGAGACGCCCTGGGTCGAGAGCGAGAAGATCGGCTTGGTCAGGATCGTCAAGTGCGATCACAGACTTTGCGTACTGGCTTGCGGTTGCAGTCTTGCCAACGCCCTTTGGTCCCTCGACGGCGACCGCCGGTAGCCCCTGGAGGATCTCCGAGAGTTCGTTGTCGACTGCTCGCCGAATGTAGGCCATGACGCTACCCTACAGATTCACTCTCTACTAAGCTACAGATTCATACCCTGCTACGCTACAGATTCACGCTTCGCTACGCTACGGATTCACGACGCGCATCGGGCAGCGGACTCATCGCAAGGCGGCCCTCGGTGCATGTCCGGCCAGCTCAGCGGCGGTCCGTGGCTTTCGGCCACCTACCGTGAACGGCCTACCGATCGCTTCGCTGTGGGAGGTGTGACCGGCCAGGCTGTCCTGAGGTTCGAGGTGTCAGGATGCGGGAGTCTTCTCCAGTTTGCCGTCGACCAGCTTGCCCGTGGCCCAGAGGGGGAACGACATGCCCGCGACGAGTGCCACCAGCGGGACGCCCAGGATCGCGGCCGCCGTCGCGGCCAGGGTGATCAGGGTCGCCAGTGTGACGCCCGGCGCCATCAGCGGGGTCAGGAGCAGGTAGCGCCAGACGGCGGGAGCCGCGTCGTCGTACCTGAGCACGATGCGCGGCCACCACGCGAGGACGGCGGCGGTCCAGGCGGACGCGAGCGTGAGGCCGGCCAGCATGACCGCGTGGACCGGGCCGGAAGCCTGTCCGACGGCGGCCGCGTCGGCCCACAGCAGCGCGCCCACCGGCCAGAAGGGCGCGAACAGGAGGTTCGACCGGCGCCAGCCGGTGCGCCACTCGCGCCAGAACCCGCGCCACGGCTCCATCGCCAGGTCGGGGGTGTGCAGCACGGCCGACCCGGCCTTGAGTGCCGGCCCGAGCCCGAGCAGGATGCCGCCCGCCAGAGCCCCGGCCAGCACCAGCAGATTGACCTCGACCAGCCGCGTGAGAACCCGCAGCACGGCCATGACACTCCCGGCCCACCCGGGCACGTCGTCGGCCCGCCAGTCCGAGCCGTCGATCGGTGCGTGCGCGACCACGCCATTTTGCGCGACCACGCCATCTTGCCCGGTGGTTGCGTTCCCACCGGGCAAAATGGCGTGGTCGCCGCCCGCCGGGCCGGTCGCCTCGGGCCCGGCGGATTCGGCCGGGCCCTCCGGGACCCGGCCGCGACCGCCGTCGTGCGCGGGCATGTCAGCCCTTCGTGCCCGTCAGGGCGACCGATTCGATGATCTGCCGCTGGAAGACCAGGAACACGGCCAGGATCGGCAGCAGCGCCACGAACGACGCCGCCATGATGAGCGGGTAGTCGCGCTGCGTCGCGTACTGGACGTTCATGTTCGCGATCACCACCTGCAGCGTCTGCCGCTCGGGGGTGTTGAGGTACAGGATCGGGGCGAGGTAGTCGTTCCAGACCATCATGAACCAGAGGATGAACTGGGCCGACACCGCCGGGCGGATGATCGGGAAGATCAGCCTCCAGAAGATCTGCCAGTAGCTGGCGCCGTCGATCTTCGCGGCCTCGATGATCGAGTTCGGCACGTTCTCGAGGTACTGCTTCAGGAAGAAGATCACGATGACGTTGCCGAAGATCGCGGGCACGATCAGCGGCAGCAGCGTGTCGACCCAGCCGATCCGCGAGAACATCACGAACTGCGGGATCATCAGCGTCGGGAACGGGATCATGATGCCGGTCAGCAGGCCGACGAAGATCGCGTTCCGGCCGGGCAGGCGCATCTTGGCCAGCGCGAACGCCGCCAGCGAGCACGTGATCGTGCCGAGCACCGTGACCGACGTGGCCACGATGAGGCTGTTCTGGAAACCCGTGAGGACGTAGGAGTTCTCCCACATCCGCACGTAGGTGTCCCACTGCGGGACCTCGGGGATCCAGACGGGCGGCAGCGCGAAGACCTCGGGCTTGCTCTTCAGCGATGTGGAGAACATCCACACCAGCGGCGCGACCATCGCGACCCCGCCGATCGCGAGGACGACGAAGGTGATCCAGTCCGCGATGCGGCCCTGGGCCTTGCGGCCGAGCCGGCGCGCCACCGGGGCCGGTCCCGACGACGGGCCGCCGAGCGGTGCCGGTGGTGGGGTACCGCCCGGTGTGCCGGCCGCGGGAGGTGTCGCGCCGCTGCTGCCCGACGTCGTGCCGGTGCCACTCGAAGCCACGCCGGAAGCGCCGGTGGTGCCCGACGACGCCGTGGAGGTGGCCGATTTCTCAGTCATGGTTTCTCCAGGGTTCTCAGTCGAGCACGAAGCTGTTCCGCTGGTTCAGGCGGAACTGCACGAGCGTGATGATCAGGATGAGGATGCCCAGCATGATCGCCATCGCGGTGCCGTATCCCATGTCCTGGTAGCGGAACGCCTGGCGCCAGATGTGGAACACGGACGACGCCGTGCTGTACTCCGGGCCGCCGGTGGGCGTCATGATGCTGATCTCGGTGAAGATCTGCGACCCGGCGATCACCTGGGTGACCACCAGGAAGAACGTCACCGGGCGGACCATCGGGAGGGTGATGGTCCGGAACTTCTGCCAGCCGTTCGCGCCGTCGAGCTCGGCCGCCTCGTAGAGGGACCGTGGCACGGACTGGATCGCGGCCAGGTACAGGATCATCGAGTACCCGAGGCCCTTCCAGATCAGCATGATGACGATCGCGGGCTTGGCCCAGGCCGTGCTGGCGAGCCAGTTGGGGCCGTCGATGCCGAACCAGGCGAGGAACTGGTTCACCAGGCCGAAGTCGCCGTTGTAGGCCCACTGCCAGAGGATCGCGATCGCCGCGAGCGAGGAGATCACCGGCACGTAGTAGACGGTGCGCAGCATGGAGCGCAGGGGGATGGCCCGGTTCATGCCGATGGCGAGCGTGAGGGACAGCGCCAGGCCGATCGGGATGCCGAGCATGTAGAAGACGGTGTTGCCGATCGACTGCCAGAAGTACTGGTCCCCGAACAGGCGGACGTAGTTGTCCAGCCCGACGAAGCGCATCGCGCCCAGACCGTTCCATTGCGTCATCGACGTGTAGAGGGCGAAGCCGACGGGGTAGGCGGTGAAGAGCACGTAGCCGAGCACCGGCGCGGCGATGAACGCCAGCGCCCACCGGTGCTCGGCCTTGTGCAGCCGCGACGTACGAGTCATCACTCGTTCGCCGCTGCGGCCTGCTCGGCCTGCGCGTTGGAGTCGTCGAGCAGCTGCTGCATCCGCGGCTGCACCTCGGCGAGGTAGTCCGCCGCGGTCTGCTGGCCGTCGAGGACGGGCTGGATGTTGGTCCACATCTCGTCGTACCACGCGGCGCCGTAGGTGAACGCGGCGGGCATCGGGCGACCGTAGTCCTCGACGATGTCCAGGAACTCCTGGCGGTTGGCCGGGGACGTGTCCTCCTCGGTGGCCCACTCCGCGGCCATGTCCTTGAGGTTCGGGACCTGGATGCCGGCCTCGACGAGCGTCTCCTGCGCGGTCTCGTCCGCGGACAGGTAGGTGACCAGCTCGGTGGCCTCCCCGGGCATGGCCGTCGTGGCGGAGACGCCGATGCCGAGCGAGCCGATCCACGTGGCGGGCTCACCGGTGGAGCCGACGGGGAACGGGATCAGGTCGTACTCGAAGTCGAGCTCGTTGTACGTGCTGACGTCCCAGGGACCGACCGGGAAGAAGGCGATCTCGCCCTCCATCCAGCGCTGGTACGTGTCGAGCGTGGCCTGCTGCTCGGTCGACGGCGTGACCTCGTTCTCGGTGGTCAGGTCGGCGATGAACTGGAGCGACTCCGCCATCTCCGGGGTGTCGACCGTGACCTGGGTCCTGTCCGCGTTCGTCCAGTCGGCGCCGTTGGACCACGCGAAACCCTGCATGTTCCACTGCACGTTGAGGCCGGTGCCCCACTGGTCGAGCTCGCCGTCGCCGTCCTTGTCCGTGGTGACGTCCTTGAGGACGTCGAGCCACTCGTCCCACGTGTAGGGCTCGTCGGGGCTCGGCAGGTCGATGCCCTCCTCCTCGAGCATGGTCTTGTTGTAGCCCATGGCGAACGGGCCGACGTCCTTCGGCAGGCCGTAGAGCGCCCCGTCGGGCGTGCCCTGGAGCTTGCCGTCGTACCGGTAGGAGTCGACGCCGTACTCCCAGATGTTCTCCAGGTCGACGTCGGACTCGGCGACGAGGTCCGTGATGTCGAGGAGGATCCCGGACGTCACGTACGACTGCAGGCTCGCCTGCTCGATGTAGAAGACGTCGGGCACGTTGTTGCCGGAGATCGCCGCCTGGAGCTTGGTGGCGTACTGGTCGGCGTCGGTCACGATGACCTCGACCTCGACACCGGTGTCCGCGCTGAACCGGTCGATCGCCTCCTGGTAGGCGGCCTTCTCGTCCTCGCCTCCGCGGAACATGAAGGTGAGCTTGCCGTCGTCGTCGGTGCTGGATCCGGCGCTGCACGCGGCGGTGCCGGCCAGGATCAGCGTGGCGACCATGCCGCTGGCCAGTCGTGACTTCCTCATCACGGTTTCCTCTCAGGTCTGCCTGGTGCGACGCCGAGGCGTGATGGTGGGGCGTGCCCCGGCGTCCGCCTCGACGCACTTTACATCGATGAAGAGATATCGACGGTGAAACGGTGGCACGAAGGGTGCCGGATGGTCAAGTGGCGGTGATCACGGGGTGACAACGATGAAGCGCCGCGGGGTGGATGGGCCTGCCGGGCGCGGTCGGTCCGCCGTCGCGTGATCGGTCGGATGTCGGATGATCGGCCCCCCGGGCGACCGATCATCCGACATCCGACCGACCGCGCGACAACAGGCCGACCGCGCGACAGCAGGCCGGTCGCACCGCGCGCCAGGCGGCCCGACTCGGACGCCGCTTGACCGATCGCCGGTCGAGTGTGCACCATTTCCGTGTCTACAACGATGTACAAGTCCGCGCGGCTGTTGTTGGACGCGCGAGCCACTTCCGTGAGGAGCAGCAATGCACGCCGCCACTGTCACCGTGGACCCGGCATTCGTCGTCGGTCCCGTACGCCGCCGCACGTTCGGCACCTTCGTCGAGCACCTCGGCCGGTGCGTGTACACCGGCATCTACGAGCCGGAGCACGAGACCGCCGACGCCGACGGCTTCCGCGGCGACGTCCTGGAACTGACCCGCGAACTCGGCGTCTCCACCGTGCGCTACCCGGGCGGCAACTTCGTCTCCGGCTACCGCTGGGAGGACGCCGTCGGGCCGGTCGACGAGCGCCCGCGGCGTCTCGACCTCGCCTGGCACTCCACCGAGCCGAACACCTTCGGCGTGGACGAGTTCATGAAGTGGGCCCAGCGGTCCGGCGTCGAGCCGATGATGGCCGTCAACCTCGGCACCCGAGGCATTCAGGAGGCCCTCGACCTGCTGGAGTACTGCAACGTGCCGGGCGGCTCGTTCTGGGCGGACCAGCGCCGCGCCCACGGCGTCGAGGACCCGTACCGGATCAAGATGTGGTGCCTGGGCAACGAGATGGACGGGCCGTGGCAGATCGGCCACAAGACCGCGGAGGAGTACGCGCGCCTCGCCGCCGAGACCGCCCGCGCCATGCGCATGATCGACCCGGGCATCGAGCTCGTCGCCTGCGGCTCGTCCAGCTCGCAGATGCCCACGTTCGGCGAGTGGGAGCGCGCCGTGCTCACCGAGACCTACGAGCACGTCGACTACGTCTCCGCCCACGCCTACTACTACGAGGAGGACGGCGACCTCGCCTCATTCCTCGCCAGCAGCGTCGACATGGACAACTTCGTGGCGGACGTCGCCGCCACCGCCGACCAGGTCCGGGCGGCCCGCAAGCTCGACAAGCGGATCCACATCTCGTTCGACGAGTGGAACGTCTGGTACCAGCAGCGCGCCGAGTCCCAGCCGCCGCAGGGCGACGACTGGCCCGTGGCCCCCGTGCTGCTGGAGGACAAGTACAACGTGGCCGACGCCGTCGTCGTCGGCAGCCTGCTCATCTCGCTGCTGCGCAACACCGACCGCGTGCACGCCGCGTCCCTCGCGCAGCTCGTGAACGTCATCGCGCCGATCATGACCGCGCCCGGCGGCCCGTCCTGGAAGCAGACGACCTTCCACCCGTTCGCCCTCACCTCCGCCCAGGCCAAGGGTGAGGTGCTGCGGCTCGCGGTCGAGTCGCCCGTCCAGGAGACCGCGAAGTTCGGCGAGGTGCCGGTGCTCGACGCCGTCGCCACGCACGACCCCGAGACCGGCGACCTCGTCATCTTCGCCGTGAACCGCTCGGTCACCGAGGCGATCGGGCTCGACGTCGACCTGCGCGGCTTCCCCGGGCTCCGCGTCGCCGAGGCGGTCACCCTGGCCAACCCCGACCACACCTGGCACGCCACCGCCGAGGACTCGACCTCGGTCGCGCCGCAGCCCAACACCTCCGCCAAGGTCGCCGACGACCGCGCCCGGGCCGAACTGCCGCCCGTGTCCTGGTCGATGCTCCGCCTGGTCCGGGCGTGAGGCGCGGCATGGTGATCGGGCTGGTCGCAGCACTCCTCACGGCCGGTGCCGGCGGCGCGTACATGATGACGCGCGGCAGCTCGCCGTCGTCGGACACCTCGACGGGCACGCCCCTGGCCTCCGCCGGCGACCTGCTCGTGCACGACCCGGCCGTCGTGGCCGGGGACGACGGCGAACCGTGGTTCGTCTACGGCACGGGCGACGTCCGCGAGGGGTTCGGCGCCCCACGGATCCTCAAGTCCGACGACGGCGGTGTCACCTGGGCCCGCGCCGGGACCGCCTGGGACCAGGCCGGCGACCCGGAGTGGGTCCGCGACCCGGAGACCGGCGTCGCCGGTGTCGAGAACTACTGGGCGCCCGAGCTCTACCGGCACGACGGAACCTGGTACCTCTACTACTCGGCGTCGACGTTCGGCTCGAACGACTCCGCGATCGGCCTGGCCACCGGGAAGACGCTGGATCCCGCGGATCCGGACTACGGGTGGGAGGACCAGGGGGTGGTGGTCCGGTCCACGCCGGGCGAGACCCACTACAACGCCATCGACCCCGGCGTCGTCGAGGACGCCGACGGCAATCCGTGGCTGTTCTTCGGCTCCTTCTGGGGCGGCATCCAGATGGTGCCGCTGGAGTGGCCGTCCGGGAGGCCGGCCGACGGCATCGCTCCGGTCGGCGTGGCATCGCGGGTCGGCGTGCCCGACAACGCCATCGAGGCGCCCTTCGTCGTGGAGCGCGACGGCTGGTACTACCTGTTCGTCTCCTGGGACAAGTGCTGCAGCGGCGTCGACTCGACCTACCGGATCGTGGTGGGGCGCTCGCGGGAGGTGACCGGGCCGTATCTGGACGCCGAGGGCACGGACATGATGCTCGGCGGCGGCACCGAGGTGGCGAGCACGTCGGGGCGGATGATCGGGCCGGGCGGGCAGACGGTGTCGGTGGTGGGCGAGCCGGGTTCGCCGTCATCGGCGTACTACCTGGCGTTCCACTTCTACGACGGCGACGAGGGTGGCGCGCCGACGCTGGCGGTGCGGGGGCTGAGCTGGGACGGCGAGGGCTGGCCGAGCGTGCACCTGGGCGGGGCGGGGTAGGGCGGTGGTTTCGTGCAGCGGCCTGCTCCAGGGCTCGGATGTGGCGAAGCGGTCCGGCGGCCGGGTCCGGGGCCCGGTGGGCCTTGGGGCGGCAGCCAGGTCTCGGGGCCGGGCCTCCGGCCGGCCGGGCGGCTACCGGGCCGGGCTACCGCCGACGGGCATGGCCTTCTCCGCCTTCCGTTACTGACTTCGGTTCATCAGGGTTTCGTATCGATTCAAGGGAGGCCGAAACGTCTGCGAGACCCTGCTGAACCGTCCTCAGTTCCCGGATGAGGGACGTTCTTGTCTGGTGGCGGGGTGATTGATAGTTTTGCGCCCGCCAGTCGTGACGGGATCGTGACAGGACAGGTTTGGAGCGGCTTGGTGTGAGCGTTAACATCTCGGGGTAGTGCCGGGCAAGGGATCCGGTAACTCTCGAAGAGGAGACCTCATGGCAAACAAGCTCTGGTACAGCCGGGCGATCGCCGCGGTCGCGACCGGTGCGCTGACCGTCACGCTTGCCGCGTGCGGTGGCGAAGGTGCCGGCAGCGGCGGCGGCGCAGGTGACGACGCGGCCGAAGAAGGTGGCCTCGTCGGCGTGGCGATGCCGACCGAGACCTCCGAGCGGTGGATCGCGGACGGCGACGCTGTGGAAGAAGGGCTCGAGGCGGCCGGGTACGACGTCGACCTGCAGTTCGCGGGCGACGACATCCCGACGCAGCAGCAGCAGATCGACGGGATGATCAGCGATGGAGCCAAGGCGCTCATCATCGCCGCCATCGACGGGACCACCCTGACCGGCCAGCTCGAGGCTGCCGCGGCCGAGGGCATCCCGGTCATCTCGTACGACCGCCTGATCCGCGACTCCGAAGACGTCGACTTCTACGTGTCGTTCGACAACTTCCAGGTGGGCGTCGCGCAGGCGAACGCGCTGCTCAACGGGCTCGGCCTGGTGGACGAGGCGGGCGAGCCGGCCGAGGACGCGCCGGAGGGCCCGTTCAACGTCGAGCTGTTCGCCGGCTCGCTGGACGACAACAACGCGCACTTCTTCTGGGACGGCGCGATGTCCGTGCTCGAGCCGCTGATCGACGACGGCACGCTCGTGGTTCCCTCGGAGCAGACCGACATCGACCAGGCCGCGACGCAGCGCTGGCTGCAGGAGAACGCGCAGAGCCGCATGGAGGACCTCCTCACCGCGCACTACGACGGTGACATGCAGGTCGACGGCGTGCTCTCGCCGTACGACGGGCTCTCGCGCGGCATCATCGAGGCGCTGCGCAGCGCCGGCTACGAGGACGACGCCATGCCGGTCATCACCGGCCAGGACGCCGAGATCGCGTCGGTCAAGCTGATCGCCGACGGCGTGCAGGGCTCGACCATCTTCAAGGACACGCGCCTGCTCGCCGACCAGGCCGTCGCCGCCGCCGAGGACCTGCTCGCCGGCGAGGAGCCCGAGGCCAACAACACGGAGGACTACGACAACGGCCTGAAGGTCGTCCCGTCGTACCTCCTGCCCGTGACGACGATCTACGCGGACAACATCGAGTCCGAGCTGGTCGACTCCGAGTACTGGAGCGCCGACGAGGTCGAGTCCGGCGTCGCCGAGTGACGCGTCACTCCTGACCACAGGGGTGTCGTACTCCGCGCCGAGGTGGCGTCTCGCAGTCGCGAGACGCCACCTCGGCGGCGGAGACGTGCCGGGGCAGTAGGGTTCCTCGTCGGAACGTGCTGCCCCGGCGCACCAGGGTCGCCGAGGCTGTAAGAGAACAAGGACAGTGCATGTCTGAACCCACTGCGTCACCCGCTGAAGGTGACGGCCCCATCCTCGAGATGCGCGGCATCACGAAGACGTTCCCGGGCGTCAAGGCGCTCTCGGACGTCAACCTGTCGGTCGACCGCGGCGAGATCCACGCGATCTGCGGCGAGAACGGCGCCGGCAAGTCCACCCTCATGAAGGTGCTGTCGGGCGTGCACCCGCACGGCACGTACGAGGGGGAGATCGTGCTGGACGGCGCCGCGGCGTCGTTCCGGTCGATCAACGACTCCGAGGCGCGCGGCGTGGTGATCATCCACCAGGAACTTGCCCTCGTCCCCTACCTGTCGGTCGCGGAGAACATCTTCCTCGGCAATGAGCAGCGTCGTGCCGGAGAGTTCATCGACTGGCACAAGACGAACGCCTCGGCCGCTGAGCTGCTGGCCCGGGTGGGACTCACCGAGTCCCCGACGGTGCCCGTCTCGACCCTCGGTGTGGGCAAGCAGCAGCTCGTCGAGATCGCCAAGGCACTCTCCAAGGAGGTGCGCCTGCTCATCCTCGACGAGCCGACTGCGGCGCTCAACGACCAGGACTCCGAGCACCTGCTCGACATCCTGCGCCGCCTCCGCGAGGAGGGCGTGACCTGCATCATCATCTCCCACAAGCTGGGTGAGATCGCCGCGATCGCCGACCGCACCACGATCATCCGGGACGGCCGGACCATCGAGACCATCGACATGACCGATCCGGAGAGCACGCAGGACCGCATCATCCGCGGGATGGTCGGGCGCTCGCTGGACAACCGGTTCCCCGAGCGCACCTCGGTGATCGGCGAGGAGGTGCTGCGCGTCGAGGACTGGACGGTGCGCCACCCGACCCAGCCGGGGCGCGTCATGGTGGACAAGGCGACCCTGAACGTGCGTGCGGGCGAGGTGGTCGGCATCGCCGGCCTCATGGGCGCCGGCCGGACCGAGCTCGCCATGTCCGTGTTCGGCCACTCGTACGGCCGGGACATCTCCGGGCGGGTGCTGGTGCACGGTCGCGAGGTCTCGGTGAAGAACGTGCCGAGTGCCATCGACGCGGGCATCGCCTACGTGTCGGAGGACCGCAAGCAGCTCGGGCTCAACCTCATCGAGGACGTGCGGCGCAACACCTCGGCGGCGGGGCTGCCGAAGCTGTCCCGCGCGGGCTGGGTGAACGAGCACGAGGAACTGCGCGTCGCCGAGGAGTACCGCGAGTCCATGGGGACCCGCACGCCGAACGTGCTGGTCCCGGTCGGCAAGCTCTCCGGGGGCAACCAGCAGAAGGTCGCCCTGTCCAAGTGGATCTACACCGACCCCGAGGTGCTCATCCTCGACGAGCCGACGCGCGGGATCGACGTCGGCGCGAAGTACGAGATCTACACCCTCATCAACAAGATGGTCGCGGACGGCAAGGCCGTCCTGGTGATCTCCTCGGAGCTCCCCGAGCTCCTGGGCACCTGCGACCGCATCTACACCCTCGCCGCCGGACGCATCACCGGCGAGGTCGACGTCGCGTCGGCCACCCAGGAAGGACTGATGTCGCTCATGACACAGGAGGCTGACGCATGACCACCATTGCGAACCTGAAGGATCTGATCACCCAGAACGTGCGATCCAGCGGCATCGCCTTCGCGTTCATTGTGATCGTGGGGATGTTCGCCTTCATGACCGACGGGCGGCTCCTCAGCCCGAACAACCTCAGCAACCTGGTACTGCAGTACTCGTACATCCTGATCCTCGCGATCGGCATGCTGATCGTGATCGTCGGCGGTCACATCGACCTCTCCGTAGGGTCGGTCGTCGCGCTGACGGGTGCCATCGCGGCCGTCGTCGTCGTCCGGGAGGGCTTCCCCTGGTGGGCCGGCGTGCTGGCGGCCGTCGCAGCCGGGTTGCTCATCGGTGCCTGGCAGGGCTTCTGGGTGGCGTACGTGGGGATCCCCGCGTTCATCGTGACCCTGGCGGGCATGCTGTTGTTCCGCGGGCTGACGCTGCTCGTGCTCGGCAACATGTCCCTGTCACCCTTCCCGGGGGAGTACGGCGAGATCGGCCGTGGCTTCCTCAACGGCCTGCTGGGCGGCTACGGGTACGACACCTTCACGCTCGTGATCTTCGCGATCGCCGTCGCGGGGTACGCGGTGGCCGCCTATCGCAACCGGCGGGCGAAGCTGTCGTACAACCAGGACGTCGAGGCGATCTGGCTGTTCGCGGCGAAGATCGTCCTGGTCGCCGCCGTCGTGATGTGGTTCGCCTGGCAGCTCGCGACGAGCCGCGGCCTGCCGATCGTGCTGATCGTCCTCGCCGCGCTCATCATCACCTACACGATGGTGACGAAGCACAGCATCTTCGGGCGCCACGTGTACGCCATCGGCGGCAACCTCGCCGCCGCGCAGCTGTCCGGTGTGCGGGTGAAGCGGGTCAACTTCCTGATCTTCCTGAACATGGGCTTCCTCGCCTCGATCGCCGGCATCGTGTTCTCCTCACGCTCCAACGCGGCGCAGCCCGGCGCGGGTGAGATGTTCGAGCTCGACGCGATCGCTGCCTGCTTCATCGGCGGCGCCGCGGTGACCGGCGGTATCGGCACCATTCCTGGTGCCATGATCGGCGGCCTGATCATGGCGGTCATGTCGAACGGCATGTCCCTGATGGGCGTCGACCAGTCGGTCCAGCAGGTGGTCAAGGGCCTGGTGCTCCTGCTCGCCGTCGGCTTCGACATCTGGAACAAGAAGCGAGCCGGGGCGCGTACGTCCTGACTCACTGCGGAAACGGCGGCAGACCTGCGACGACGTCTCTCGACGTCGCGCGGCGTCAGCCGCCGTTTCTCGTGCTCCCGTGTCACTCGCGCGTCACTCCCCAGGTCGGCTCTGCGGGGCTGCGACCGGCCACGTGTTCGGCCTCGGTTCGGGTGTCACCCGGCGAGCCACCCCGGCCGCCGAGGTGGGCGTTCGTGCCGGCTCTTCGGTGAGAATGGGCGGATGGGCGAGTCTTCTTCAGAGCGAGTGGTGCGGCGTGGCCGGCGGCCCGCCGGGCAGGATGCCCGTGCCGCGATCCTCGCGGCGGCCCGGGCCGAGTTCACCGAGCGCGGCTACGTGGCGGCGTCGGTGCGTTCTGTCGCCCGGCGGGCCGGCGTCGACCCCGGGACCGTGCGCCACTGGTACGGCGACAAGGCGCGGCTCCTCCCCGCCGCGCTCGGCCTGGGCGAGGTCGCACCGACCGAGATCGTCCTGAAGGCCGTCGACGGCCCGCTGGAGACGCTCGGGGAGCGTCTGCTCCGCGCGGTCCTGACCGTCTGGGACGACGTCGGCCCCGAGCCGCTGCGCATCGCCATGCCGGCGGTCATGTCGGACCCGGAACTGCGCGCGCTCATGCCGCAGTTCCTCCTCGCCGAGATCCTCGGACCCATCGCCCGGAAGCTGCCGCCCGACGGGGCCGCACTCCGGACGAACCTGCTCGGCACGCAGATGGTGGGCCTGATGATGGCGCGCTACGTCGTCGGGCTCGAGCCGATCGCGTCGCTCCCGGCCGACGCCGTCGTGGCGGCCGTCGCTCCCACCCTCCAGCGCTACCTGACCGGAGAACTGCCTGCGGCAGCCAGTTCCGGCACCTGAGCAGCGCGGGAGGATCGGTGGCCCGGGCGCGGTGTCGATGCTTCGTCGAGCCCTTGCGCGTCGGCGTAGTGCCGGAGCATAATTCATCGCATGAGGAAAAACCCGCCGGAAGTGCGGCCCGCGGCCATCCGCGTCGCGGGGCTGAGCGTCGTGCGCGGTGGGCGCACGATCATCTCCGGCCTGGACGTCGAGGTGCCCGCCGGGTCCGTCGTCGGGCTGCTCGGGCCGTCCGGGTCGGGCAAGACGACGCTGATGCGCGCGATCGTCGGCGTGCAGGACAAGGTCTCCGGGACGGTCGACGTGCTCGACGAGCGGGCGGGTTCACCGTCGCTGCGCCGCCGCGTCGGCTACGTCACGCAGGACGCGAGTGTGTACACGGACCTCACGGTCGCGCAGAACCTCGACTACTTCTGCGCCCTGGCCGGTATCCCCGCGCAGGATCGCAAGGCCGCGGTCGTGCGCGCGGTGAACGTCGTCGACCTGGGCGGGCACGAGAAGCAGCGCGTAGGGACACTGTCGGGCGGTGAGCTCTCGCGGGTCTCGCTGGCCGCGGCGCTCGTCGCGGATCCGGAGCTGCTCGTGCTGGACGAGCCGACCGTGGGGCTCGACCCCGTGCTCCGGCGCGACCTGTGGGCCACGTTCCGTGAGCTTGCGGCGGGCGGGAAGTCCTTGCTCGTGTCCTCGCACGTGATGGACGAGGCCACGCAGTGCGACCGGCTCCTGCTCATGCGCGAGGGCGAGCTGGTCGCCGACATCACGCCGGCCGCCCTGCTGGAGCAGACGGGCGCGCCGGACGCCGAGCGGGCGTTCCTCGCCCTGATCGACGCGGCGGACGCCGCCGGGTCGGATGCGTCGGAAGGCGTGACGCGCGGCGGGATGTCCGCCGTCGGCCCGGACACGGCGAGGGGCGGCGGTGCTACGGCCGTCGTGCCGGATGCGGAGAAGGCCGACGACGCGACGACCGCCGTCGTACCCGAGGAGGACGCACGATGAGCCTGACGGCAGGTGCAGCGGACGGTACGGGGCGAGGAACGAGCCACGTGCCCGCAGCGGAACACGAGGAAGGCGTGGGGACAGCATGAACCTGACCTTCGCGACCACCGGTCGCGTGCTCGCCCAGCTCCGCGCGGACAAGCGGACGATCGCGCTCATCGTGGTGCTGCCGTGCCTGCTCATCGGGCTGATCGCGTGGATGTTCGAGGACAACGAGATGGTGCTGGACCGGTTCGGCCCGGTTCTCGTGGGGATCTTCCCGCTCATCGTGATGTTCCTGGTCACGAGCGTGGCGACGCTGCGGGAGCGGCAGTCGGGGACGCTGGAACGCCTGATGACCACCCCGATCCGCAAGGGCGACTTCGTGGCGGGCTACGCGCTCGCGTTCGCGGTCCTGGCGCTGCTCCAGGCGGTGGTCGTGGTGGGCTGGTCCGTCTGGCTCGGGATGGACGTCGAGGGGCCGCTGTGGCTGGTGTTCGTGGTGGCGCTGCTCGTGGCGATCCTGGGCTGCACGCTGGGGCTCGCGGCGTCGGCGCTGGCGCGGACCGAGTTCCAGGCGGTGCAGATGATGCCCGCGATCGTGTTCCCGCAGCTCATCACCTGCGGGCTGCTCATGCCGCGCGACCAGATGCCCGAGCTCCTGGAATGGATCTCTCGGGCGATGCCTCTCACCTACGCGGTGGACGCCATGCAGAACCTGGCGGTCGGCGAGGAGTGGGAGGCGGTGCAGGGCTCCGTCGGCGTGATCGCCTTGTTCATCGTCGGCGCGGTGGCGCTGGGGATGCTGACTCTCCGCCGCCGCACCCCCTGACGCCGCGGCACCGCGCCACGGCGGATGCGGTCGGTCCGTCCGTGAGTGATCGGCACATGGAACTGCCGATCACTCACGGAAGGACCGACCGAGCACCGGCGGTCCGTCCCGGAACGACGAAGGGCCCGGCCGTGGCGGCCGGGCCCTCATACGTCACTTCTTGTTGCGGCGCTGGTGGCGCGTCTTGCGAAGCAGCTTGCGGTGCTTCTTCTTGGCCATACGCTTGCGGCGCTTCTTGATGACGGAGCCCATGAGGTCCTCACTTCGTCTGTGATGATCGGGCGGCCCGACGCCGGGCCGCGGCTGACGTGATCCACGGTTGGTCCCGCGGACATACGCCGACCAACACGAGAAAGAGTCTGTCGCCCAGGATAACGGCTGATCCGACCGCAGGAGTAATCGGCGGACGTGAGATCACGGACACCGCCGAGGCAACCGGTCCCGGGCCGCCGGAAGGTGTGCGAAGACCGAGGACGCGAGGCACGAGCGCCCGCAGGGCTGAGCCCGGCGGCCCCGGAGAACAGAGTCCGGAGAACAGAGTCAGTCGTGGAACGGGTCCAGGCCCACGAGGGGGAAGACCGCCTTGCGGGTGGCCTGGACGGCGCGGTCGATCGGGTCGGCCGGGTCCCAGCCGTCCTTCCAGGGGCGCCACACGACGGGCTCGGCCGACCCGAGCCTCCTGGCCGGCTCGATCTCCGAGATGGCGAGGGCCACCGCGCGCCAGTCGGCCGGAAGGGGCATCCCGGCCGCGAGCGGTGCGTGGGCGGCCTCGGCCACGAGGGACGCCCAGGCGAGGGGGACGACGTCGACCACCGCGTACCCGCCGCCACCCAGCGCGAGCCACCGCCCGCCGGCCAGTTCGTGAGCCAGGGCGTGCACCCACTGCTGTGCCGTGCGTTGCGCGTCGACGTCGACGTCGAGATGGGAGAGCGGGTCGTTGCCGTGCGCGTCGCAGCCGTGCTGGGACACGACGACATCGGGCCGGTGCTCCCGGACCACGGCCGGCACGACGGCGTCGACGGCGCGCAACCATTCCGCACCATGTGTCCCGGGCGGCAGCGGGATGTTCACTGCCGTGCCCTCGCCGCGCCCGCCGCCGACGTCGCCGGGGTAGCCGGTGCCGGGGAACAGCGTCCGGCCGTCCTGGTGCACGGACACGGTCAGTACGCGGGGGTCCTCCCAGAAGATGGCCTCGACGCCGTCGCCGTGGTGGGCGTCGAGGTCGATGTACGCGACCCGGTCCGCGCCGAGGTCGAGGAGCCGCTGGATCGCGGCGGCGGCGTCGTTGTAGATGCAGAAGCCCGCAGCGGCTCCCCGCTGCGCATGGTGCATGCCGCCCGCCACGTTGACGCCGTGGCTGATCTCACCACGCCAGACGGCCTCGGCGAGGGACACCGATCCGCCGACCTGGCGCGCGGCGGCGTCATGCATGCCGAGGAACAGGGGGTCGTCCTCGGTGCCGAGGCCGCGGAGCGGGTCGGGTTCGAGGGTCGTCGACGCGCGCTTGACCGCCGCGAGGTAGTCGTCGTCGTGCACGGTGCGCAGAATGCTGTCGGAGGCGGGAGCGGCGTCCACGAGCTCGAGAGCCGGGAGTTCCAGGAGACCGAGGGCACGAATGAGCCGCATCGTCAGGTCGAGCCGGACGGGGGCCATGGGATGGCCGGGCCCGAAGTCGTACTCCAGGAGTTCCGGGCTCCAGGCGAGGCGGGCGCGGTGCACGCGTCCACGGTAGCCGAGATCGTTGCTTCGGCATCCACTCGTTCGTCGCGTTGCGTCCGGCGATCCGGTCCGTGCGCCGCCGGGCGGAATGCGCCCGACACCGCCGTCGCGGGGATAGGGTCCCATCAGCGCCGGAGGCGCGTGACGATTCGAGGAGGACGGGCACGGCGATGAGGTTGCTGCGTGCGCGACTGTACGCGCTCCGGGAGATGGTGGACGAGGTCGCCCGGCACAGCCCTGCCCGGCTGGCGATCGTGGTGTTCGGTGCCGTCATCGCGGTGTTCACCGTGCTGCTGCTCGCGCCCTGGGCGACGGCGTCCGGAACCTCGGCAGAGTTCGTGGATGCGCTGTTCACGGCCGTTTCGGCGGTGTGCATCACCGGGCTCGTGGTGCAGGACACCGCCACGTACTGGTCGCTGTACGGGCAGATCGTGATCCTCGCGGGCATCAAGGTGGGCGGCCTGGGGATCATGACGATCGCGTCGATCATCGGGATGGTGGTCTCCCGGCGGATCGGGCTGACCCAGCGGCTGCTGACGGCGTCGGAGACGAAGACCAGCAAGCTCGGCGAGGTGGGGTCGCTGGTCCGCACCATCATCGTGGCGGCCACGACGCTGGAGCTGGCGATCGCGTCGCTGCTCGTCCCCCGCTTCCTCGTCATCGACGAACACTTCGGCACCGCGGTGTGGCACTCGCTCTTCTACGGCATCTCGGCGTTCAACAACGCGGGCTTCATCCCGACCGCGGAGGGCCTGATGCCGCACGTCGGCGACTGGGGGTTGGTCCTGCCCGTGGCCCTCGGAGTGTTCATCGGCTCGCTGGGGTTCCCGGTGATCCTCAACCTGTACCGGGCGCTGCGCGAGGGGCGCAGCCGCGGGCTCGGCAGGCGCTGGGGCCTGCGGCTGACGCTGCACTCGAAGCTCAC
This sequence comes from Myceligenerans halotolerans, assembly GCF_054782975.1. Classification (NCBI taxonomy): domain Bacteria; kingdom Bacillati; phylum Actinomycetota; class Actinomycetes; order Micrococcales; family Promicromonosporaceae; genus Myceligenerans; species Myceligenerans halotolerans. The sequence continues at coordinate 26,778 of NZ_BAAGRL010000016.1, read as the reverse complement.
GCTGATGACGAGCGTGGCGCTGCTGGTGGTCGGCTCGGTGGTGATCGGGCTGCTGGAGTGGCGCAACCCGGACACGCTCGGCCCGCTGGACTGGCCGGGCAAGATCCTTGCGGCGCTGTTCGCCGGGGTGATGCCGCGGTCCGGCGGCTTCAACACGGTCGACATCGGCGCAATGGAGGAGTCGACGTGGCTGGTCACGGACGCGCTGATGTTCGTGGGCGGCGGGTCGGCGTCGACGGCCGGCGGTATCAAGGTGACCACGCTGGCGGTGATCCTCCTGGCCATCGTCGCCGAGGCGCGTGGCGACCGCGACATCGACGCCTACGGGCGCCGGATCCCGTCCGACATCCTGCGCCTCGCGCTCGGCGTGACGTTCTTCGGCGCCACGGTGGTGATGCTCAGTAGCGTCACACTCCTGCACATCACCGACTTCCCGCTGAGCCGTGTCCTGTTCGAGTCCCTGTCCGCGTACGCGACGGTGGGCCTGTCCACCGGGATCACCGCCGAGCTTCCCGACGCGGCCAAGTATCTTCTGAGTGCCCTGATGTTCGTCGGGCGCACCGGAGGTATCACGTTCGCGGCCGCGCTGGCGCTCCGGGATCGGCGTCGCATCATACGCTTCCCCGAGGAACGGCCGATCATCGGGTGAGGCGGAGTCACGGCGCAGGACGGGAACCGGGGAACCGGTGAACGACGTCGCCGCCGGAGCGGAACCGGGGCCGGGCTGACCGGGTGACCGGGTGGTCGCACGAGCCGCTGTTCGCGTGATCAGCGGGAGAAAAAGGAGAGGGAACACCGTGGCGGAGAAGAAGGGGCCGGCCCGCGAGGCCGGCGTGCTCGTCATCGGGCTGGGCAGGTTCGGCTCGTCGCTCGCGACGACGATGGACCGGCTGGGCGAGGACGTGCTCGCGGTGGAGAAGGACCAGGCGCTGGTGGCGCAGTGGTCCGGCCGCATCCCGCTCGTGGAGGCCGACGCCTCGAACCCCGAGGCGCTCGAGCAGCTCGGCGCGAAGGACTTCGGGGCGGCGGTCGTGGGCGTCGGGTCGTCACTGGAGGCGTCCGTGCTGATCACCGCGAACCTCGTCGATCTGGGCACGCCGCAGATCTGGGCGAAGGCGATCTCCGCGGAGCACGGCCGCATCCTCACGCGGATCGGCGCCCATCACGTCGTCTTCCCCGAGGCCGACGCCGGCGCACGGGTAGCGCACCTGGTCAGCGGCAAGCTGCTCGACTACATCGAGATCGAGGACGGCTTCACGATCGTCAAGATGCGGCCGCCGAAGGAGATGCAGGGCTTCACGCTGGCCCAGTCGAACATCCGGCGGAAGTACGGGATCACGGTGATGGGCGTGAAGTCTCCGGGCCAGGACTTCTTCTACGCGACCCCGGAGACGCGCGTCTCGGCGAACGACCTCCTGGTCTGCTCGGGCCACGCGGAACTCCTGGAACGCTTCGCGGCCAGACCCTGACGCACCCGGCGTGCCTGCTGGATCCATGCGAGGTGTTGCTAGCCATGGGCGTCAGCGTGACCGCTCGACGCAACCGGTCCCGGGCCGCCGGACAGGTTGCGAAGACCGAGGACGCGACGTAGGAGCGCCCGCAGGGCTGAGCCCGGCGGCTCCGGAAAGCACAGTCAGTCGCGGAAGGTGCGGCCGCGGATGCGGCGGCGGAGCGCGCGGATCACCAGCCCGAACACCCATGCCGCTCCCGCCCATGACGCCGTGCGGACGCCCCGGCCGGCCAGGCGCTGCGGGCGGCCGCGGAACTCGCGGATGGGCCAGCCCACGTCCTGTGCGTGGTGGCGCAGGCGGATGTCGGGGTTGATCGGGCAGGGATGCCCCACGGCGTTCATCATCGGCAGGTCGTTGAGCGAGTCGCCGTAGGCGTAGCTCGCCGTCAGGTCGATGTCCCGGGCCTCGGCGAGCTCGCGGACGGCGGCCGCCTTGGCCGCGCCGTGCATGAGGTCGCCGACCAGCCGGCCGGTGTAGAACCCGTCCTCGTGCGCGGTGACGGTACCGAGCGCCCCGGTTGCGCCGAGGCGGCGCGCGATGAGCTCGGCGATCTCGACGGGCGTCGCCGTGATGAGCCACACCTGGTGTCCCGCGGCGAGGTGCTCCTCCAGGAGCCGGCGGGTTCCCGGGAAGATCCGCAGGGAGAGAACGGTGTCGTAGACCTCCTCGCCGAGGGTGGTGACCTCGGCGACGGTGCGGCCGGCGATCAGTTCGAGGGCCCGGTTGCGCACCTCGTCGATCTGCTCCCGGTTCTCGCCGAACAGCAGGTAGCGCGCCTGGATGAAGCCGAAGCGCAGCAGGTCACGGGTCCGGAAGAATCCCCGCTGGTAGGCGGCTCGCGCCAGGTGGAACGCGCTCGCACCGCGAATGATCGTGTTGTCGACGTCGAAGAATGCCGCGGTGGCGGATGCGGGCTGCGTCGACGACATGCGCCTCACTCTATCGGCGCGCGGGCGTGCGGAGTCGCACGTGAGGACGGCCCTGGGACCCTGCCATCCGCCCGGCGCGCGGGCTCGGCACCACGCCGGCGGCCGTCGTCGTAGGCTCTGGTCGTGACCACCTCCGATGCCCGCGTCGTCCTGTACTCCCGGCCGTCCTGCCATCTGTGCGACGCGGCCCGTGCCGTCGTCGAGGCCGTCACGGCGGACACCGGCGCCGGGTGGCGTGAGGTGGACATCTCCGACGGGCCCGAGGCGGAGGCTCTCACCGCGAAGTACGGGGAGTACGTGCCGGTCGTGGAGGTGGACGGTGTGCAGCAGGGATTCTGGCGTATCGATCCCGCACGACTGGCCCGTCTCCTGGCATGATCTGACGAGCGAAGGAGCGAGCCCGGCTGACGTCGTCGTCCCGGGAAAGGAGCGAGCCGCGTGGCCGAACTCAGCGAGAACGCTGTCCCGGCGGCGACCGTCGGTCGCCTGCCCTACTACTTGCGTGCCCTGCGAGACCTGGCGGACGAGGGCGTCCTGCTGACGTCCTCGTCGGAGCTGGCCGAGCGGGCCGGCGTGGGATCGGCGCAACTGCGCAAGGACCTGTCGTTCCTGGGCTCGTTCGGCACCCGAGGCGTGGGGTACGACGTCCAGTCGCTGGCCGACTACATCAAGGGAGCCCTGGGGCTCGAGTCCGAGCACCGGCTGGCGATCGTCGGGATCGGGAACCTCGGCCACGCGCTCGCGAACTACTCCGGCTACGCGCAGCGGGGATTCCAGGTCGCGGCGCTGCTGGACGCCTCCCCGGACGTGGTGGGGACCGAGGTCGCGGGAATCAGGGTGGACGACGTCGCCGGCCTGGCCGCGGTGATCGCCGAACGGCGCGTCTCCATGGTGGTGCTCGCGACCCCCGGAGGGGTGGCGCAGGGCGTCGCCGAGAAGGTTGTCGCGGCGGGCGTGCGGGAGATCCTGAACTTCGCGCCGACGGCGCTGCAGGTCCCGGACGACGTCGTGGTCCGCTCGGTCGACGTCGGCGGCGAGCTCCAGATCCTGGCTTTCCACGCGGCGGCCAGGGCGGCCGGCGCGGCGGACTGAGCGGGCCGGCTCCCGGGCCCGCCCTGGGTGGGCGGGTGCCTCGGAGGGCAGGCGGCGATGCGGTTGGCGACCGCGCCATCGGACGGCCCCGGCTGGCGACCACGCCATTTTGTGTGATGGGAGCGTAACCACCACGCAAGATGGCGTGGTCGGCGGTGGCCGGTGGCCCGCAAATCGGTGGCCGGCTGCCGACCGTGTCGTCGATCAGATGAGACGGACCGGCCCGCCGGCCGGTGTCGCCGCGCTCGCGGGCGGGCGGGGCGGAGAGGCGTACTCGTCGCGCTTGCTGGTTCCCACGCCCATGCGGACCATTCCGGCGACGAGCCCGACGGCGGCCGCGACGCCGTCGATCACGGGGACGCCGACGCGTTCGGTGAGGTCCGCGCAGAGGTCCGTCATGCCCGCGCAGCCGAGGACGACGGTGTCGGCTCCGTCGACGCGGACCGCTCGCTCGCCGAGCTCCGTGATGACCTCGCGGGCGGCCGACCCGGGCTCCTCCAGGTCCAGGACGGGGACGTTCGCGGCGTAGGACGCGACGCACGCGTCCTCGAAGCCGTGGCGCCTGACGAGGTCGTGAGCCCGGCCCAGCGTCCGGGACAGCGTGGTGACGACGGCGAACGTGCGTCCCGAGAGGGTGGCGACGTGCATCGCGGCCTCGGCGATGCCGATGACGGGTCCTGCGGTGAGCTCGCGTGCGGCGTCGACCCCCGGGTCGCCGAAGCAGGCGACGACGAATCCGTCGGCCCGCGCGTCCGCGACGTCGCGCGCCACGGTCAGGGCGGCCCAGGCCTCGTCGGTGTGGCTCTCGACCGCGGCCGGCCCGGCGCCCGGGGCCGGGCACGCCGCGACGACGTCGACCCCGGGACCTGCCACCTCCCGGGCGGTGCGGCCGATCTTGTCGGTCATCGCCCGGGAGGTGTTGGGGTTGATCACCCGGATCAGCATGGGCGCCGCCTCACGCGGTGGCCCCGGCCGCGCCGTCGGTGGTAGCGCCCGCGCTGTCGGCGGCCTCGGTCGTGCCGCCCGTGGCACCAGTCGCGCCGTCGCTCACGCCCTCGGCGGCGTCGTCGAACGACGGGACCTGCGGGTTGCGGCGCTCCAGTGCCCAGAACACCGCGAAGCCCAGGCCGCAGCCGATGAACCAGGTGAAGTTGCCGATCCAGGAGATGTCGTACCAGCCGAGGTCCGCCAGCAGCTTGGGCAGCACGCCCAGCAGGACGGTGGGGACACCGGCCATGAGGACCGCCAGCACGCCGTTGCGGTTGTAGCCGTTCTGGTACCAGTAGGTGCCGCCCTCGGACATCGTGTACATGTCGTCGACCCGGATGCGCTGGCGGGCGGCGACGTAGTACCCGGCGATGAGGATGCCGAACAGCGGCCCGATCAGCGCGCCGAGCACGCCGAGCGTGTAGTGGATCGCGTCGGCGTCGTCGTACCAGTTCCAGGGCAGCAGGATCACGGAGCCGACGGCGGCGATCATCCCGCCCATGCGCCAGCTGATCTTCTGCGGCGCCACGTTGGAGAAGTCGAATGCGGGCGAGATGAAGTTGGCGACGATGTTGATGCCGACCGTGGCGGTGACGAAGGTCAGGCCGCCCAGGAGGATCGCGAACGGGGTGTCGATCCGCTCGACCGTGTGGATGGGGTCGGTGATGAGCTCGCCGAAGACGGGGATGGTGGCGGACGCCGTGATGACCGTGAGCAGCGAGAAGAACAGGAAGTTCACGGGCAGGCCGAGGAGGTTGCCCTTCTTGACGGCGCTGAACGAGCGGCCGTACCGCGCGAAGTCGCCGAAGTTCAGCATCGGCCCGGAGAAGTAGGAGACCACGATGGCGACGGCCGTGCAGAACACGCCGACCTGCGCCCACCCGCCGAGCGGCTCGCCCTCGGCGAGGCTCAGGCTGATGTTCGACCAGCCGGCCTGGGAGACCATGTAGCCGGCGAGCACGATCATGACGACGTAGACGGCGGGGCCGGCCCAGTCGATGAACCGGCGGATGGTCTCCATCCCGTTCCAGAAGACGGCGGCCTGGGCGAGCCAGAGGATCGCGTACGAGATCCAGCCCAGCGCGCTGAGGCCGAGGAACGACGGCGCGACGAGCGCCTCGGCGGCGGGGATGAACTTGAGGAAGACGATGTTCAGCGACTGGGCCGCGAGGAACGTCTGGACGCCGTACCAGGCGACCGCGATGAGCCCGCGGATGATCGCGGGGATGTTGGCGCCCTTGACGCCGAAGACGGCCCGGTTGATCACGGGGTAGGGCACGCCGGTGATCTGGCTGGGCTTCGCGACGAGGTTGGTGAACACCTGGACGATGACGATGCCGACCAGCAGGGCCAGGAGCACCTGCCAGCTGGCGATGCCGAGCGCGAAGAGGCTCCCCGCGGTGACGTAGCCGCCGACGCTGTGCACGTCGGACATCCAGAAGGCGAAGATGTTGTACGCCGACCAGCGCTGCTCCCGCAGCGGCGCCAGGTCCTCGTTGGCGAGCCGGGGGTCGTAGGACGACTTGACGTTGCCGGAGCCGGCGGGATGACCCGCGGCTTCCACCAGGTCGTGGTCGCCGGGCGGGGACGTGCTGGGTGGGCTGGACGGCGCGGCTGCAGTGGGCGCCGACACCTCCGTGTACTCCGTCATGAGCCGTGCCTTCCGGTGGGGATCCGTGTCCGGATGAAGCTATGGGTTAACGGATGCCGCGCGGTTTCGCGGGTGTCACCATGCGGTAAAGCTCATGTTCAGTAATGACTTCACGCATGTTACGGCGATGTCGGCCTGGCGTGGCGCCCGGCGTGTCGCCGCGAAGGGGCGCATTTCGATCCCATGCGCCCGTACGATGCGGCCGTGTCCTCCGAACCGTCGCTCGGCGCCCGGCTGCGTGCTCTGCGTGAAGCGCGCGGTGTCTCCGCACGCAGCCTCGCGGCGACGCTCGGCATCTCCGCCAGCGCCGTGTCGCAGATCGAACGGGACGTGATGCGGCCCTCGGTGGTGCGACTGCTCGCCATCACGGACGCGCTCGGGGTGCCGCTGGCCGATGTCTTCGAGCCGCCCGGTGCCGCAGCCGGTCCCCGCGGCGGGAGCGCGGAGCCGGAGGGGGCCGGCGTCGCGGTCACGCGTGCCTGGGAGGTGTCGCCGGTGACGCTCGACGGCGGTGTCTCCTTCCGCCGGCTGTCGCCGCACCCGACGCCCGGTCTCGACTTCTTCGAGTCCGTCTACCCGCCGGGCGCCACGGCCACGCTGGGCGACGCCGGCCTGTTCAAGCACGAGGGCTACGAGATCGGCAACGTCGTCTCGGGTGAGCTCACCGTCGAGCTGGCGGACGACGAGGTGGTGCTGGCGGCCGGCGATTCGATCAGCTACCCGTGCTCGGTGCCGCACCGCGTGCGGAACGCGGGCGCCCGTCCGGCCGTCGCCACCTGGTTGATCGTGCACCCGTGAAAACGGCGCCGGGCCGGTCGGTCCGGCCGGACGGCCCGTTCCGGCGGCTGTGGTCGGTCCGTTGGTGAGTGATCGGCAGATCGATCTGCCGATCACTCACCAACGGACCGACCACAGCATGGTCAGCCCTTGGCGCCGATGCTCAGCCCTTGGCGATCGCCGAGACGTCGAGCGTGATCTTGACCTTGTCGCCGACTAGGACGCCGCCGGTCTCCAGCGCGGCGTTCCAGGTGATGCCGAAGTCCTTGCGGTTGATCTCGGTGCTCGCCTCGAAGCCCGCGCGGTTGTTGCCGAAGGGGTCCTTCGCCGTGCCGGTGAAGTCGCCGGTCAGCTCGACGGCCTTGGTGTTGCCGTTGATGGTCAGATCGCCGGTGACGACGATGTTGTCGTCGTCCAGCGACACGCCGGTCGACTGGAACGTCCACGCCGGGTTCTCGTCCGCACCCCAGAAGTCGTTGCTGACGAGGTGCTGGTCCCGGCCGGAGTCGCCGGTGTTGACCGACTTGGCGTCGAGCTCGGCGGTGACGCCCGACGACTCGATGTCCTCGCCGACCGTGATCGTGCCCGAGGCGATGTCGATCGTGCCGCGAACCTTCGCGATGCCCGCGTGCCGCACGGAGAAGGCGGCGGTGGAGTGCGAGGGATCGATGTCGTAGGCGCCTGCGGCGATACCGGCGGGAAGCGGGGTGGCCATGGTGTTACTCCTAGGTTGTCGTACTGGCGGCACCGGGGCGGACCCCGGGAGATGAGATAGTTGAGATCTCAACTACTTCGGGGCCAACATACTCCGCTCCGTAAAGTATTCCCAGGGCCGGGCGTGATCTGCTCGGACCGCGAGGCGGCTACCGCATCAGAGGAGGCAGATCAGGGTATGGGTGAGACGAACGGCGTGCACTGGCTCGACGACGGTCAGCAGGTCGCGTGGCGCTTGTTCCTGGCGGGGAACGCTCGATTCTTCGAGGCGCTCAGTGCCGCCCACGACGCCGAGCTCGACCTGGGCCTGGGCGAGTACACCCTGCTCGTGCAACTCTCCGAACAGCCCGACCGCACCCAGCGCATGTCGGCGCTCGCGGACGGTCTCGTGCTGTCCCGCAGCCGGCTCACGCACACCGTGACGCGGATGGAGCAGCGCGGTCTCGTGAGCCGGTGCCCGGCGGACGGGGACAGGCGCGGCGTGAACTGCCGCCTGACGGACCTCGGGTACGCCGCGGTCGTGGCCGCCGCGCCCGGGCACGTGCGCGCCGTGCGCCGCCTGCTGGTCGACGTCCTCGACGCGGACGAGATGGAAGCCCTCGGGCGGATCATGGGCAAGATCGGCGCGGCGTCCCGCGGCGAACTTGCGGGAGAACCGCGCGTCTGCTGACGGCCGTCCGCGTCGATCGGCGCGAGAAGCTGGCGGGTGGTCGGGGGTTTTCCGTGTGGTCGGTCAAGTGCTTGACCGACCACACGGAAAACCCCCGACCACCGCCTGGATGCCACCCGCCGGGCGCTCCTCGCCGCGTGCTCAGCCCTCCGCGGCAGCGGAACCGAACAGCGCCTTGTACGCGAACCCGGCGATCAGCGCGCCGAGGATCGGGAACACGAAGAACAGCCACACCTGCCCCAGCCACTCCCCGCCGCCGTAGACCGCGGCCGCCAGCGAACGCGCCGGGTTCACCGACGTGTTCGTCACCGGGATCGAGATGAGGTGGATCAGGGTGAGCGTGAGACCGATCGCCAGTCCGGCCATGGCGGGCGCGGCGATCTTCGCCGTCGCGCCGATGATGACGAACAGGAAGACAGCGGTGAGGATCGTCTCGATGAGCATCGCCGAGCCGATGCCGTACCCGCCGGGCGACAGCTCGCCGAACCCGTTCGACGCGAACCCGCCGTCGCGGGCGGCCATGAGCGCGCCGTCGGCCCCGGAGAGGATCGCCGCCAGCGCGCTGCTGGCGACGATGCCGCCCACGAGCTGCGCCCCGATGTACCCGCCGGTGTCCCTCCAGGCGAACCTGCCGGCCGCGGCGACACCGAGCGTCACGGCGGGATTGAAGTGCCCGCCCGAGATCGGCCCCATCGAGTAGGCGCCCACCACCACCGTCAGGCCGAACGCGAGCGCGACGCCGAGGAACCCGACGCCGAGCGTGTTGGTCTCCGGGTCCGGGAAGTTCGCGGCGAGGAGCGCCGTCCCGACACCCCCGAAGACGAGGATGAACGTGCCCAGGAACTCGGCGGCGAGCCGGGCCGACGTGCTGGGCGTCGACGAAGCATTCACGGGGTCCTCCTGAAATCGGTTCGTCCGGGAACGCGACACACCCCGTTCCGTCGACGAAGACGAGAGATCAGCTATGCGGTCGCGCGAGCAGGAGCGTCGCCGTGGACGGCGCCTCGGCGGGCGCGACCTCTTCGGACGCTACGACCGGCCGCCCCGGGAGGCGCGGCATCCCGCGCCTTCCGGCGAGTCCGGGAAAAACGTCGGAACAGTGGTTCACGCCACGCCGGGCCGTGCAGAACCACCCAGGATCCGATGGGAGACTGAGGGTCATGGTCTCCACCACCGTCCACCTGCTCCGTCACGGCGAGGTCCACAATCCGGAGGGCGTGCTGTACGGCCGCCTGCCCGGGTACCGGCTGTCGGGCCGCGGCCAGGAGATGGCGGCCCGCGTCGCCAAGCATCTTGCCGGGCGCGGGAGCGACGTCACCGCCGTGATCGCCTCCCCGCTGCAGCGCGCGCAGGAGACCGCCGCGCCGATCGCGCAGGCGTTCGGTCTGGATCTGGGCACGGACGACCGCCTCGTCGAGGCGGAGAACCACTTCGAGGGCATGCGCTTCGGCGTGGGCGACGGGGCGCTGCGCCGGCCCGCACACTGGAGGTACCTGTGGAACCCGTTCCGGCCGTCCTGGGGCGAGCCGTACACGGACCAGGTGCGGCGGATGCGCGGAGCCGTCGAGACCGCGCGCCAGACCGCCGAGGGCCACGAGGTCGTGCTGGTCAGCCACCAGCTCCCCGTCTGGCTCACGCGCTGCTCGTTCGAGGGCCGCCGCCTCTGGCACGACCCCCGCAACCGGCAGTGCAACCTCGCCTCCCTGACGTCCCTGCGGTTCGAGGACGGCCGATTCACCGGCCTGCACTACAGCGAGCCGGTCGCCGACCTGTACGACGGCGCCCACCAGCTTCCCGGCGCATGAACCCCGTGACCCCGGCCGGCTCCGCCGATCCTGTGCGCCCCGCCCGGGCCGTCGCACCCGCCCAGGCCGTGACATCAGCTCGGGCCGTCGCACCCGCCCGAGCCGCGAGCCCGGCACCGGCCACGTGGTCCGCGCGCACCGATCGCCGCCGCCCCGCCGCGGTCGCGCCCCGCCGTGGCGCCAGGGCCCGCCGCCTTGTGGCCACGGTCCTCGCCGCGGGCTGCGCGGCGGCGCTCGCGGTCCGCCCGGCCGCGGACTCCGGCGCGGGCGACGTCGCCGGCCAGGGGTACGTCTCCGGCGACGGCTCGGTGCAGAGCTGGGACGACGGCGACCGCCGCGGGCCCGTCGCGATCACCGGGACCGACTTCGCCGGCGAGGAGCGGGACACCACCGACTGGGCCGGCGACGTCGTCGTCCTCAACACCTGGTACGCCGGCTGCCCGCCCTGCCGGGCCGAGGCGCCCGACCTCACCGACCTCGCCGACGAGTACGCGGACGACGGCGTGCACTTCCTGGGCATCAACACCGAGGACGACGCCGCGACAGCCCAGGCCTTCGAGCGCACCTTCGACACGCCGTACCCCAGCCTCGAGGACCGCGACGGCCGCGTCGTCGCCGACCTGTCCGGCATCATGCCGCTCCAGGCCGTGCCCACCACCGTGGTGCTCGACGGCGACGGCATGGTGGCCGCGCGCGTGATCGGGCAGGTCGAGCACTCCACGCTGCAGTCCCTGATCGACGACGCGCTCGCCGAGGAGGCCTGATGGACGCCGGCTCGCTCGCCTTCAGCGGGTCGCTGCTGGTCGCGATCCCCGTGGCCGTCCTCGCCGGCCTGGTCTCGTTCGCGTCGCCGTGCGTGCTGCCGCTCGTGCCTGGATACATCGGCTACGTGGGCGGCATGTCGGCCGCCTCGGCCGGGCCGGGCCGCCCGGCGTCGTCCTCGGGGACGACGGCGGTCGCGGGTACCCCGGGCGGTTCGGGGACGACGGCGGTCGCGGGTGGCGTCGCGACGGACCGCGCGGTCTCGACCGGGCGCGGCAGGGTGCTCGCCGGGGTCGCCCTGTTCGTGGCGGGGTTCACGACGGTGTTCGTCACGTTGATGGCGGCGGCCGGCGCTGTGGGTGTCTACCTGGTGCGCTGGGAGGACGTGCTGTTCCGGGTGCTCGGCGTCGTGGTGATCCTGATGGGGCTGTCGTTCGTGGGCCTCGTCCCCTGGCTGCAGCGCGAGGCGCGCCTGCACGTCGCGCCGCGAACCGGGCTCTGGGGTGCGCCCGTGCTGGGCTTCGTGTTCGGGCTGGGCTGGACCCCGTGCATGGGACCGACCCTGGCGGCCGTGCAGACGCTCGCCCTCGACGAGGCGTCGGTGTGGCGGGGGGCACTGCTCGGCGTGGCCTACTGCGTGGGCCTGGGCGTGCCGTTCCTGCTCGTCGCGCTGGGCGCGACGGCCTCGGACCGGATGATGGGTTTCCTGCGCCGCCACCGCCTCGCCGTGATGCGCGCGGGCGGCGCCCTTCTGGTGGCGATCGGCCTGGCCCTGGTCACGGGCCTGTGGGGCGTGCTGACGGCCTCCCTCCAGTCCTGGATCAACGGATACTGGACGGTCCTGTAGATGGCGGACGACCAGCGACCGGACGCCGAGGTGCCCGGCCCGACCGGCACCCCGCGATCCGAGGACCAGGGTCCGGCGAGGGCGGCCGGTCTCCCGGCCGAGTCCCGTCCGCGGCGGGGCGGCTACGTTCCCCACGGGATCGACGACGAGTTCGCCGAGGGTGCCGCGGCGCCCGGTTCGTCGTCGGACACGGACGGCGACGAGGGCGGCCGGAGGCCGACCGCACCGGGGATCGGCGTCGTCGGCATGCTGCGGTGGGTGTGGCGGCAGCTCACCTCGATGCGGGTGGCGCTCATGCTCCTCATGCTGCTCGCGGTCGCGGCGGTGCCCGGGTCCGTCCTGCCGCAGCGCGGCCAGGACCCGGGCGCCGTGGCCGAGTACCTGGGCGATCATCCCGATCTCGGAGAATGGCTGGACCGGCTCGGCTTCTTCGACGTGTACACGTCGGTGTGGTTCTCCGCGATCTACCTGATGCTCTTCGTGTCGCTGGTGGGCTGCATCGTTCCCCGGACGGCCGCGCACGGCCGGGCGCTGCGGGAGCGGCCGCCGCGCGTCCCCTCGCGGTTCGGGCGGTTCCCGGCGCGGGCGAGCGTGACCACCGACCTCACGCCGGACGACGTCGTCGGCCTGGTCGCGGCGAAGCTGCGCGGGCCGCGCTACCTGCCCGCCTTCCGCGTGGACCGGCGCACGGAGCCCGCGCGGCGGGGGCGGCCCGCGGCGCGCACGATCAGCGCCGAGCGCGGCTACCTCCGCGAGAGCGGGAACCTGCTCTTCCACCTGGCCCTGCTGGGGCTGCTGGTGTCCGTGGCGACAGGGCAGATGCTGCACTACCGGGGCCAGGCGATCGTCACGGAGGGGCGCGGGTTCGCGAACGCCGTCGTCGACTACGACACCTTCGACAAGGGAGCGTGGTTCCAGGCGTCCTCGCTGGTGCCGTTCTCCATGACGCTCGACGCGTTCGACTCGGAGTTCACGAGCGAGACCGTGGCGTTCGCGCAGGCCAGGGACTTCACGGCGCACGTGACGGTCACCGAGCCCGGCGGCGCGCAGCGCGCCGAGCAGATCAAGGTGAACCACCCGCTCGTCACGGACGGCGCGAAGATCTACCTGCAGGGCAACGGCTTCGCCCCCGAGATCACCGTGACCGACGCCGAGGGCGAGACCGCCTTCTCCCAGCGCGTGCCCTTCCTGCCCGAGGACCAGATGTACACGTCGCGGGGCGTCGTGAAGGTGCCGGACGTGTCGGGGGGCGACCAGATCGGGCTGATCGGATACTTCCTGCCCACGGCGGTCGTGAACGACGACGGCACCGCCCGCTCCACCTTCCCCCAGCCGCTCGACCCGCTGCTCGTGCTCGAGGTGTACCGCGGCGACCTGGGACTCGACGACGGCGTACCGCAGAACGTGTACCAGCTCGACACCGCGACGCTGACACCCTCGGTGGACGAGGCCGGGCAGCGGCTCAAGCTGCTGGTGCGGCCCGGCGAGAGCGTGGAACTGCCCGACGACCTCGGGACCGTGACGCTCGGCGAGGACGTGCCGCGCTACGTGGCGCTCGATCTGCGCCACGACCCGTCGCTGGGATTCGTGCTGACGTTCGCCCTGCTCGCGCTGGGCGGGCTCGCCCTGAGCCTGTTCACGCCACGGCGGCGGGTGTGGGTGCGGGCGTTCGTGTCGGACAGCGGGGCTACTGTGGTGGAGGCCGCGGGGCTGGCGCGCGGGGATGACGCGGGGCTCCAGGGCGAGGTGGACCGGGCGATGTCGGTGCTGCCGGTGGCGGTGCCGGAGGCCGGGGGGGTCGGGGGACGAGCCCGTCGAGACGGAGACCGCCGAGCCCGAGCCCGTCGCGGCCGAGCCCGGTGACACCAGGACCGTCGGGACCGAGAACGAGACGACGAAGGACTGAGACATGGAGATGGCGAACCTGAGCGTGCTGCTCGTGTGGGCGGCCGCCACGGCGCTCGCGATCGCGATGATCGCGTTCGCGGCGGACCTGGCGCGCCTCTCCGGCGCGCGGGTGGCGGTGCGGGACGCCGCGCGCGAGAAGGCCGTGGTCGGCGCGGGCGCGGCAGCGCCGGGGACGACGGCGGGCGCCGGGGCGGGACCGACGACGGCCTACGGACCCGGGAGCGATGCCGCCGCGGACGGCGTGTCACGGAAGGGCGCCGGGATTGGGTTGTCCCTGTCGTGGCTCGCCGCCGGGATGCTGCTGGTCGCGATCGTGCTGCGGGGGATCGCCTCCGGACGGACGCCGTGGGCCAACATGTACGAGTTCACGCTGGTGGGCACCTTCGTGGCGGTCGCCGTGTTCGTGGGGGTGTGCCTGGCCCGCGAGGCGCGGTTCCTGGGAGCGTTCGTCGCCGGGCTGAGCGCCGTGTTCCTCGTGCTGGCGCAGAACGCGTTCTTCGTGGCGGCCACGGGTGTGCAGCCCGCGCTGCAGAACTACTGGCTCGTGATCCACGTCGGCGTGGCGATCATGGCGACCGGGATCTTCACCGTGGCGTTCGTGGCCTCGGTGCTGCAGTTACTTCGGGACACCCGTGACGAGGGCGCGCCGTGGCTCGCCCGGTGGGGGTGGCTCGACCACACGCCGTCGGCGAACGCCCTGGAGGCACTGTCGTTCCGGCTGAACGCGGTCGCGTTCGTGCTGTGGACCTTCACCATCATCGGCGGGGCGATCTGGGCCGAGGACGCGTGGGGACGCTACTGGGGCTGGGACCCCAAGGAGGTCTGGTCCTTCGTGGTCTGGGTCGTGTACGCGGCCTACCTGCACGCCAGGACTACGCGCGGATGGTCCGGGCGGCGCGCGGCCTGGTTCGTCGTGGCGGGCTACGCCTGCGTCCTGTTCAACTTCACCGGGGTGAACCTGATCTTCAACGGGAAGCACTCGTACTCGGGCCTGAGCTGACCCACCGCGCTCGGCCCGCGTCGCGCGCTGTCAGGCGTCGGGTGCGAGACGGGCGTGGACGTGCATGTCGAGCCAGCCGTCCTCGTGCAGGGCGGCACTGCGGCGGGTCCCCTCGGCCGTGAAGTGGGCTCTTTCGGCCACGCGGCACGACGCCGTGTTGCCGGTCGCGTGGTCGAGGTCCAGCCGGTGGAAACCCTTCGCGAACGCCCATCCGGCGGCGGCCTCCACCGCGCGGGACGCGGCCCCGCGGCCCCGCGCGGCCGGGGATCACCGGTCGAGGCGGCCTGTGTGACGGACGACCGTGCGGACGTAGATCCAGGCCAAGGGGCCGAGCACCGGGACCAGCACGATGAGCACCCAGGCCCAGCGCGGAAGACCGGCTCGTTCCTGCGGCGGCGCGCCGAGCACATCGACGAGCGCATAGACGAGAAGTCCCACGGCGAGGATCGGAAGGCCTACGCGGATCAACATGCTTCCAGCGTAGGCCCCGATTCCTGGGAGCTTGCGGAATCTCTCGGCCGGTGGAGGTCATGCGGCCGGTGCCGGCATGACGGACACGGCACCCGCGCGGCCGGTGACCGCTGCACGGACCGGACGTCAGTCCGAGGAATCCTTCGGGCGGTCGCCGTTCTGGGGGCGGTCGTCCGGGTGGGACTCGTCGTCGGGATCCTCGCGAGGCTGCTCGTCGCGGAGACGCTCCTCACGTTCCTTCCGGCGCCGGGCCTGCTCCAGGAGCCACATGTACTCCGGGTCGTCCTCCGGGCCGGCGGGGGGCTCGTCGCCACGCGGCGTCGTCGGAGCGCCACCGTTCGCGCGTTCCCACGGGGCCGCCGCCTTCCGCCCCTTGCGGCGGCGTGCGGTGAACGCCAGGACGATCCATGCGATCGACCCGACGAGCGGCAGGAAGATGATTGCTGCGACCCACAGGGCCTTGGGGATGCCGTGGCGGTCCTCGTCGTCGGACTGGGCGACGTCCACCAGTGTGTAGGCGACGAGAGCGACGTACAGGACTCCGAGCAGAAGGGGGCGCACGTCGGAGAGGCTAATCGCTGTGGGGCCCGCGAGTCTCCTCCGACGCGTCCGCCCGGAGTGAACCCGGGCTCGAAGCGGGTGCGCGCCGATCGTCGCGGGGGACTCCCGAGGGCCTCCGGCCGGCCTCTGCTCCCGCGGTCCCGCGGTCCCGCGGTCCCCGCGGTCCCCGCGGTCCCCGGCGGCGTTCCGGAGACCTACCATGGTGTGGTGCCCCTCGTGATCTACACCATGCTGCGCCTGGCCCTGTTCGCCGGTGCGCTCGGGCTCCTGCATCTCGCCGGTCTGCGGAGCTGGCTGCTCGTCGGGGTCGCCGCGGTCGCGGCGTTCGCCCTGTCCTATGTGCTGCTCGGCGGACCGCGCGACGCCGCCGCCAGGTGGCTGGCGGACCGCCGCGAGCGCCGTGGCACCCGGACGGGCGCTTCGGCGGCGGACGCGGACGCCGCCCACGAGGACGCCGTCGTCGACCGCGCGACCGAGTGAGCCGCGAGCGGCCGTGCGGAGCCATGAACTTGCTTACGCCATGGACGCCCTGGACGTAAGCAAGCTCATGCTGCACCACCCCAGCTGCATCACCCGAGCTGCATCACCCGAGCTGCACAACCCAACCCGCGTGGAACTGCCGACCGGGCGGGCTCGTTGATCACGCCGGATCGACATCTCACGTCGGATCGACCTGTTAGGAGCGCACGCATGGCGACAGCCGCCGAGTGGATCTCCGGGGCGCGGCCCCGCACGTTGCCGGCCGCGGCTGCCCCGGTCATGGTGGGCACGGGTGCGGCGGCGCAGGTGGATGCGGCTTCCTGGGTTGCGGCGCTGCTCGCGCTCGGCGTCGCGCTCGCGTTGCAGGTCGGCGTGAACTTCGCCAACGACTACTCGGACGGTGTCCGGGGCACCGACATCGACCGGGTGGGTCCGATGCGGCTGACGGCGTCCGGTGCTGCCGTGCCGCGGGCCGTGAAGCATGCCGCGTTCGGGGCATTCGGTGCGGCGGGTGTGTTCGGTGTGGCGCTGTGCGCGGTGAGCGGGCACTGGTGGTTGCTCGCCGTCGGCGTGGTGTGCGTGCTGGCGGGCTGGTACTACACGGGCGGCCGCAGGCCGTACGGGTACGCGGGGCTCGGCGAGGTGGCGGTCTTCGTGTTCTTTGGGCTGGTTGCGGTGCTCGGCACCACGTACACGCAGGCCGACGTCGTGACGTGGCCGGCTCTGCTCGGGGCGGTGGGCATCGGCTTGATCGCGTGCGCGCTGCTGATGGTGAACAACCTGCGCGACATTCCCGGCGACGTGCTGGCGGGGAAGAGGACCCTGGCGGTGCGGATCGGTGACCACCGGGCGCGGCGGGTGTACCTCGGGCTGCTCTGGATTCCGGTGCTGCTCGGCATGGTGTGTGCGTTCTGGGCGCCGTGGTCGCTGCTGGTGGTGCTGCTCATCGGGCCGGCGGCGCTCCTGGCGCTGCCGATCATCGCCGGCGCGCGTGGCAAGCTGCTCGTTCCGGTCCTGGCGGGCACGGGTCTGTTCGAGCTCGGCTACGGCCTGCTGCTCGGCGTCGGCCTGGCGCTCTGACGTCGGCCCCGAGCGGCGGAGCGGTCAGGGGACCGACCAGGATCCGGTGGCTTCGGGAACCAGTTCGATCCAGGTGTTGCCGGGGGCCAGCTTCGCCGGCTTGCCGTTGGTGAGGGTCAGCTTGATCGGCGCACGGAGCGCGGCCTTCTTCCAGCGCACCTTCACGACCTTGCCGTCGGCGGCGATGAAGCCCTCGCCGGAACCGACGACTTTCGTCTCGGGCACGTGGGCGCCGCTCGGATCCGTGTACGGGGTCATGACCACCTTCATCCTCAGCGCGACGACGTTCCGGGCGCTGTGCCGCGCGCCCGACATCGACATGGATGGCACGCCGCCCTCGCTGCGCCGGTAGGTGCGGCTGTCGCCGTCCCAGTACCAGTTGCTGGTCTGCTGGTTCGACAGGCGGACCTTGAGGGTTCCCGCCTTGCGGCCCTGCGTGGCGGCGGACCCCTTGCCCTTCTCGTGCGCGTAGGTGAACTGCGACCGCGGTGGGGAGCGCAGCTGCATGTCCTCACGCTCCTGGGACAGGAACACGTGCGGCCGGCCGATCACGTTGTGCGGTGCCGGGCGGCTCGGGTTGCGCGAGAAGCCGGCGTGTCCGTCGTCCATGATCACGGACTGCGTGCTCACCCGGTTCACCTGGTCGATGAACGGCAGCTGCCCGCCTGAGTACGCGAGGATGCCCTTCATCGGCGCGACGATCGCCGCATCCATCGGCCGCACGGACCGCACCGGCTCCACGGCGTCCGGCAGAGTCGAGTGGTAGGTGGCGACGAAGCGCGTGATCCCGCCCTCGACGACCTGCTCCCAGACGATGTCCGCGTGCTCCAGGCCGCGCGTCGGGCGCGCCTCGGGCGCGTTCTCGATCTTGACCGAGACGGCCGGGTGCCGCATCTTCGCCTCGTCGCCCTCGATCCCGGTGAGGGGCCAGTACACCGGCTTCGGGACGGGCCGCGGTGGCTCGGCCTTGCGGGCGGCCGTGTCCGCAGCCGTCGTCTCGGTGGGCGTGGGCAGAGGTTCCGGCTCGTCCCACGGCCACGCCAGGTCCCGTCCCCAGGGTGTGGTGCAGGCGCTCATCCCGATCACCGCCACCAGGATCACGGCGACCACCCCGGCCGCTCGCGTCCGTCGCAGGGTCCGTCTCATCTCTCCTCCGGGTCCGCGCTCGGTGCTCGTCCCCGGCCGCCTCCGGGACTGGCCCCACACCCTAGCGGGCTGCATCGCCCCCAGACTAAGCAGGTGTGGGCCGAGCAGGCGGGACGAGAGGGCGTGCGGAGGCGTCGCTGCCGGGCAGTCACGTGGTCCGCTTCGATCGCCCGGACGCGCGGCACAGGCGACTGAGCGGCAGCGCGGGCCGGAAGCAGGTGACGGTCCGGCGGTGGGCCTGCCCGCCGGTCTCGTAGGCTGGCCGGGTGCGGGATGAGCTGAAGGACGTGGTCGCGGCGATCCGCGAGGCCCTGGACGGCGGGACCCCCTACGCGCCGCAGCCCCTGCTGGCCGCCGCGCCGCCGCCCCGCGGCACCGCGCTCGTCGTCCGCACCTCCGGCTCGACCGGAGCCCCCCGCGAGGTCGCGCTGTCCGCCTCCGCGCTCCGCGCCTCCGCCACCGCCACGCACGAGCGCCTCGGAGGCCCGGGCCGCTGGTTCCTCGCCCTCCCCGCCACCCATGTGGCGGGCCTCCAGGTGATCTCGCGGTCCGTCGTCGCCGGGACCCGGGTCGGCGGGGGAGTGGACGGGCCGTTCACCCCCGACCGGTTCGCCGCGGCGGCCGGAAAGTTCCTGTCCGACGACGACGGCTCCCGCACCTACGTCTCCCTCGTCCCCACGCAGGCCCACCGTCTCGTCGAGGCCGCCGACGACGGCGCCCCCGCCGGCCTGGACACGCTCGCCCGGTTCGACGCCGTCCTCCTCGGCGGCGCCACCACCCCGCTCCCGCTGCGCGCGCGGCTCCGCGACGCCGGCGTCCGCGCCGTCGCCACCTACGGCATGTCCGAGACCTGCGGCGGATGCGTGTACGACGGCGTTCCCCTGGCGGGCGTGCGCGTCCGCCTCGCTCGCGACGAGTCCGCCGTCGACCCCGGCACCCCGGCGAACCCCGAGCGCGCGCCCGGCGACTCGCGGGCCCCGCACGGTTCATCGCCCGGCATCGTCGAGATCTCCGGCCCGGTAATCGCCAGCGGCTATCTCGAAACCGGCGCCGCCGCTGGCGCCGCCGACGACGTCGCCGCCACCGCTGCTGCCGCCCCCGCCCCCGCCCCCGCCCCTGTCGCCGTCGCCCCCATCGCCGTCGCGGCCGCCACCAGCGACGCCTTCCGGACCGACCCCGACGGCACCCACTGGTTCCGCACCTCCGACCTCGGCACTCTCGACACCGACGGCCGCCTCACGATCCTCGGCCGCGCCGACGACGTCATCGTCACCGGCGGCGTCAATGTCGCCCCCGCGGCGGTCGAGGCGGCGCTCGCGGATCTCGGCGAGGTCTGCGTGGTCGGCGTCCCCGACCCCGAATGGGGCAGGGCGGTCGTCGCGGTCCTGGCGCTCGGCGGCGGCGCGGCGACGCCGCGTGCGCGCCCGCGACCGGCGTCGGACACGAGTTCTCCGCGCCTGACCGAGGCCCCGCAGGCGCTGACCGACCGGGCGCGGGCCCTGGCGACGGCCGCCGTAGGCCGCGCCGCGGCGCCGCGGCGCCTCTACCTGGCGGACACACTGCCCCTGCGCGGACCGGGGAAGCCGGACCGCGCCGCGATCGAGGCGACGGTGGCCGAGGCGACCGTCAGATGCCCGTAAAGGCCTCCCGCCACCCCACCTCACGCATCAGCGGCCCTTGCGAGCCCGTCAGAAGTAGTACGGGAACTGGCTCCAGTCCGGGTCGCGGCGTTCCAGGAACGCGTCGCGGCCCTCGACCGCCTCGTCCGTCATGTACGCCAGGCGGGTCGCCTCGCCGGCGAAGACCTGCTGGCCGTTGATGCCGTCGTCGGGCAGGTTGAAGGCGAACTTGAGCATGCGGATCGCCTGCGGCGACTTCGTCGCGATGGTGCGCGCGTACTCGATCGCCAGACCCTCCAGGTCGGCGTGCTCGGCGACCTCGTTGACCGCGCCCCAGCGTTCGGCGTCGTCGGCGGAGTACTCCCGGGCCAGGAAGAAGATCTCCCGTGCCCGCTTCTGCCCCACCTGGCGGGCCAGGTAGGCGGAGCCGTAGCCGCCGTCGAACGAGCCGACGTTCGCGTCCGTCTGCTTGAACTTCCCGTGGTCCCGGCACGCGATAGTCAGGTCGCACACCACGTGCAGCGAGTGCCCCCCACCGGCCGCCCAGCCGTCGACGACCGCGACCACGACCTTCGGCATCGTCCGGATGAGGCGCTGCACCTCCAGGATGTGCAGGCGCCCGGCACGGGCCGGGTCGACGGCGTCGGCCGTCGCGACCTCGCCGCCGCCGTCGGAGGCGGTCGTGTACCGGTACCCGGACCGGCCGCGGATGCGCTGGTCGCCGCCGCTGCAGAAGGCCCAGCCGGCGTCCTTGGGCGAGGGGCCGTTGCCGGTGAGGAGGACGGTGCCGACGTCGGACGTCATGCGCGCGTGGTCCAGCACCCGGTACAGCTCGTCCACGGTGTGCGGGCGGAACGCGTTGCGGACGTCGGGACGGTCGAAGGCGACCCGGACGACGGGCAGGTCACGCCCCGTCGCGTGGTCGTGGCCGCGGTGGTACGTCATGTCGGTGAGATCCTCGAACCCGGTGACCTCCCGCCACCGCCGCGGGTCGAAGGTCTCGGAGACCTGGCGGGGGAGCTGCGGCTGCGCGGACGGGGTCTCGGCTCGGTCGGTGCTACTCACGAGGGCAGCGTAGTTCGTGAGCGCGGCGCCCTCCGATCCTGCGGCCGGACCGGTCACACCCGCCCGCGCGATCTCTACACCGCAACGACGCGGACCATGCCGTCCGAGAGTTTGCGCCGCAGCGCGCGTCCGGCGCGTGGCCGGCCGTTAGCCTGGCCGTATGCCCGAACCCGCCGGTCTCATCGTCTGGTCCACGCCCCTGCGCACGCGGTTCCGCGGGCTCGGCACGCGTGACGGGATGCTGATCCGGGGCGACGCCGGCTGGGGCGAGCTCTCCCCGTTCTGGGACTACGACGACGCCGAATCCGCTACCTGGCTGCGCGCCGCCCGCGAGGCCGCCGACACCGGCTGGCCCGCACCCGTGCGCGACGCCGTCCCCGTGAATGTCACCGTCCCCGCCGTCGGGCCCGACAAGGCCCGCGAGATCGTGCTCGGCTCCGGCGGCTGCCGGACCGCCAAGGTCAAGGTCGCCCAGCGCCTGCCCGACGGCGGCGTCGAACCTCTTGCCGCCGAGCAGGCCCGCATCGAGGCCGTCCGGTCCGCCTTCGACGAACTCTTCGCCGCCGACGCCGGAGCAGACGCGCGGATCCGGATCGACGCCAACGGCGGCTGGAGCCTGGACGAGGCACTGCGGAGACTGCCCGTCCTCGACCGGACGGCGGGCGGGGACGGGCGAGCCGGCAGCGTTCGCGGACTGGAGTACGTCGAGCAGCCGTGCGCGTCCGTCGAAGACCTCGCCGCCGTCCGCCGCGCCCAACACGTCCCCGTCGCCGCCGACGAATCGATCCGCCGCGCCGAGGACCCCCTGCGAGTCGTCCGGCTGGAAGCAGCCGACATCGTGGTCCTCAAGGTGCAACCGCTCGGAGGCGTGCGGGCCTGCCTCGACCTGGCCGAGCAGGTGGGACTGCCCGTCGTGGTCTCCTCGGCGCTGGAGTCCTCGGTCGGACTGGCCGCTGGTGTGGCGCTCGCGGCGGCGCTCCCGGACCTCCCGCACGCGTGCGGTCTCGCGACGGCGCAACTCCTGGAGCACGACGTCGTTCGCGACCCGCTGCTCCCGGAGAACGGGTTCCTGACGGGACGCCGCCCGTCCCCGCCCCCGGACCCGACCGCACTGGCCGAGGCCACGGCACCCAGCGACCTCTCCGACCGCTGGCGCGCCCGATACTCCAGGCTCGTGAGCATCCTCGCCGCGACCGAAACCGTGGGCTCCGCCTCCTCCGGCTGACCGCGGCGGCAGCGTGCAGCGACCGCATGGGGTGGAGGCGTCGCGTGGTCGGGGGATTTCCGTGTGGTCGGTCAAGCACTTGACCGACCACACGGAAATCCCCCGACCACGCAGAGTCCCCCGACCACGGAACTCCCGACCACGCGCCGCGCGCGGCCCGTCGGCCGTCGCGCCGCTAGCCTGGCCGTATGCCTGAGAATCCCGCCTCGGTCTGCGCGGCGCGCGGCCTGATCTCCGAACTCGTCGCGCACGGCGTGCACGACGTCGTCCTGGCACCCGGGTCGCGGTCCGCGCCACTCGCCTACGCCGCCGCCGAGGCCGCGGAGTCCGGCCTGCTCACCCTGCACGTGCGGATCGACGAGCGCGCGGCGGGATTCCTGGCACTCGGACTCTCGCGCGGCAGCATGCTGACGCCGGACAGCGACTCCCCGCCGGAGCAGGACCGGGACAGGCAGGACCGGGACAGGCAGGACCGGGACAGGCAGGACCGGGACGGCCAGGATCACGCGGCGCCGGACCTCCCCGCGACCCACGGCGAGACCCACGACGAAGCGCCGGCCCCGGAGCCATCGGCGCCCATCGAGCTCCTCACGCCCCTCACCGGCCACCCCGTCGCCGTGATCACCACTTCCGGGACCGCCGTCGCCAACCTGCACCCGGCCGTGCTCGAGGCACACCACACCGGCGTCCCGCTGATCCTGCTCACCGCCGACCGCCCGCACGAACTGCGCGGCACGGGCGCCTCGCAGACCACCCACCAGCCCGGCATCTTCGCCGGAGCCGTGCGGTACGAGGTGGACGTCCCGGCGCCGTCGGGCACGGACCTCGCGACCCGCGCGACCGAGGCGCGCGACCTCGCCGCCCTCGCGGCACGCGCCGCCTCCGCCGCGCTCGGGCTGCGCGACGGCGCACCCGGGCCGGTCCACCTGAACCTCTCCTACCGCGACCCCCTCCACCCCGCCCTGCCCGTCATACCGGGCCACGAAGCCGCTCCGGCCGTGCCCCGATCCGGCGTCGAACCGTCGGAACAGCCCCACCGGACGGAGTCGCCCGGCTCCGACGCCGCATCCGGCACGGCGGCGCCGGCGCCGATCGGATGGCCGACGGCGCGCCGTTCCGACGCGGGCGTGAACCGCCCGGTGACCGTCGTCGCCCCCGGGACCGTGCGGCACTACGCCTCCCCGGCCCTGCCCGGACATCCCGGGCGCACCGTTGTCGTGGCCGGCGACGGCGCCGGGCCCGGCGCCCGCCGGCTCGCCGAGGCGCAGGGCTGGCCGCTCCTGGCCGAACCGTCGTCCGGCGCCTGCGGCGGCCCGAACATGATCCCCGCATACCGCCTCGTGCTCGGCGAGGACGGGCTCGCGGGGGAGATCCAGCAGGCCGTCGTGCTCGGCCACCCCACCCTCTCCCGCCCCGTGCAGCGCATGCTCGCCAGGCCCGACGTCACCGTCACCGTCGTCGCACCCGGCAGCCTGCCCTGGCCCGACGCCGCCCGCAACGCCGCCCAGGTGGTGCCCGGCCTCGCGCCCGGATGGTACGAGACCCCGGACGACCTGGACCGCGACTGGCTCGAGCGATGGCAGGCCGCCGGACGCGCGGCGGCCACCGTGATCGACGAGGTGACCCGCGACGACGCCGTCGTCGGCGGTCCGACGGCGCTGTCCGTCGCCCGCGCCGTCGCCACGGTCCTCGGGGACGACGACGTGCTCGTCGTCGGCTCGTCGAACCCGGTGCGCGACCTCGACCTCGTGCTCGGCATGGACGACATCGGCGGCCTCCCCGTCGTGGTCGCCAACCGCGGGCTCGCCGGCATCGACGGCACCGTCTCGACGGCGACCGGCGTCGCGCTCGCGGCCGCGCGGGCGGGCAGGCGCACGCGCGCGCTGGTGGGCGACCTGACGTTCCTGCACGACGTCGGCGGCCTGCTGCGCGGCCCCGGCGAGCCTGCCGTCGACCTGGAGATCGTCGTGGTCAACGACGACGGCGGCTCGATCTTCGCGACGCTGGAGCACGGCGCGCTGGCGGCGTCGTCGGACCTGGCCGGCGCCCGGTTCGAGCGGGTGTTCGGCACGCCCCACGGCGCGAACCTCGCGCAGCTGTGCGCGGGCTACAGCGTGGATCACCAGCTCGTGAAGGACGTGCCGAGCCTGCGCCACGCCCTCCAGGCGCCGAGCCGTGGCGTGCAGGTCATCGAGGTACAGGTGCCACGCGCGGACCGCCACGCGGAGGCACGGGACCTGGCCCACCGCGTGTCGGACGCGGTCCGCGGGGTGGTGTGAACGCCGTGTGGCCCGGAGCGTGTGGCGGTCGCCCGCGCTCCGGGCAAGCTCTCAGCCCGCGCAGGTAACTCACAGGCAGGGTCAAGCATCGCGTCAGAGTGCCGGTGTGTAGTGGTTCACGGATGAAGGAGGGCACCGTGAACACCGAGCAGAACCCCACACCACAGGGCCACGAGCCAGAGGCGGCCGACGCCGTCGCACCGCAGCAGCAGGAGAGCCCCACCGCCCCGACCCCCGCCGCTGAGGCTCGGGCGGCGCAGGTCCCCACCGCCGGAACACCGGCAGCGGCCGCAGAGGTACCGGCCGCGCAGACACCGACGGCGGGTGGGCCGGAGGCGCAGCCCACGCAGCAGCTCCCGGCTCAGCGGCCTTCGGCTCAGCAGATGCCTGGTCCGCAGTCGTCGGCCCAGCAGTCGTCGGCCCAGCAGCTCTCGACTCACCAGCCGCCGCCCGCTCCGCAGCCGCCCGCCTCGGCGGAGTCCGCCGACGGGTCGGCCGCCGGACGCGCGGCGGCGGCGCTGCCTCCGGCCGTACCTGCCGACCGGCCGACGGACTCGCCCGCCGATGCCGGATCTCAGGCGCGGCAGGACGCCGATGCCGGATCGCCGCCGTCGCACGATCACGCACCGGTCGGCACCGCCCAGCAGTCGTACCCGGCCGGCGCCGGGCCGCAGGGAACCTACCCGGCTGACCCCGGAACGTCGTCGGACACGGCGACGGCCTACAGCAACCCGTACGTCGCCCCGGGGGCCGCGACGACGACGCGCCGCAAGGAGCGCCGCTGGGTCCCGGTGGTGAGCGCCGCGGCGGTCGCCGCGCTGCTGGCGAGCGTCGGTACCGCGGGAGCGATCGCGCTGCTGGACGACGACACGCAGTCGGCGTCGCTGGCCGACGTCGGCCGGTCGCAGCAGCAGGCCGTACCCGTCTCGTCCAGCGGCGATGCGCCCGACTGGCAGGCGGTCAGCGCCGCCGTCTCGGAGTCGGTGGTCTCGATCCAGGTGGCGACCCAGCAGGGCGAGGGTGAGGGCTCCGGCGTCGTCATCGACGCGGACGGCCGCATCCTCACGAACAACCACGTGGTCTCCGGCGCCGAGAAGGTGCAGGTCACACTGGCCGACGGGCGGCTCTTCGACGCCACGGTCGTCGGAACGGACGCGGCCACGGACCTCGCCGTCGTACAGCTCGAGGACGCACCGGACGACCTGTCGCCCGCGACCCTCGGCGACTCCGACGCGGTCTCCGTGGGCGACCCCGTGATGGCGGTGGGTAACCCGCTGGGGCTGGAGAACACCGCGACGACGGGCATCGTCTCGGCGCTGAACCGGCCGGTGTCCGCGTCGTCGCGGAGCGGAGGCGACGTCGTGGTGACGAACGCCGTCCAGACCGACGCCGCCGTGAACCCCGGAAACTCGGGTGGTCCGCTGTTCAACGCGTCGGGTGAGGTCATCGGGATCAACTCGTCCATCCTGACGCTGTCGAACTCCACGCAGCAGTCCGGGTCGATCGGGCTCGGGTTCGCGATCCCGTCGAACCTGGCGTCGAACGTCAGCGGGCAGCTCATCGACGACGGCTCGGCCGAGCACGCGTTCCTCGGCGTGTCGCTCTCGGACGGCACGGCGGCGGCCGACGGCGTGACCCGGCTCGGCGCGCGCGTCGAGCAGGTCATCGCGGGCTCGCCGGCCGAGGAGGCCGGGCTCCAGGTGGGTGACGTGATCGTCGCGATCGGCGACGACCCGGTCGACGGCTCCGAGTCGCTCACCGCCTTCGTGCGCGAGCACGCGGCCGGTGAGGAGGTCACGCTGACCGTGGTGCGCGACGGCGAGGCCCGGCAGGTCACCGCCCCTCTCGCCGTGCGGGACGACGAGGAGCTCGCCCAGGAGAACCAGCAGGAGCAGGGGACGCCCGGCCAGCCGGGTCTGCCCGGGCAGGACGACTCGGACGGCTCGGGCGACTCGGGCGACTCGGGATCGAGCAGCTCCGACCAGACCGACCCGGGCAACATCCCGGACTGGCTGCGGGACCTGTTCGGCAACTGAGTCGATCCGGCGGCGGTCGGTGCGGCGGCTGTGACGGCGGCGGGTGCGACGGCGGCGGGTGCGGCGAACGGCAATCCTGGCCCGCCGGCCGCCGGCCGCTGCCGAACCGCAACCCCGGCCCGCCGGCCGCTGCCCGCCGGCCGCTGCCCGCCGGCCGGTGCCC